>NZ_PSUZ01000012.1:0-115214 GCF_002932095.1 Rathayibacter sp. AY1G1 | reverse complement strand
AGGCCGGGGTATAAAATTGGCATTGAACATAGTGCACGCTGTTGAGTTCTCAAGAATCGGACACATCCCGCCTCCACACCAGAACGGTGCTTCACAACGGAAGTGATCGAAGATAATGTTGCTTGCGTCATACGCGTCTTCTCGGTAGACTAGGAGAAGTTTCTTTCTCCCTGTCGCCGTGGCAACTTGTATAACTTAGCACATCCGCAGGCCGTGTCAAATCCGGCTTCTTCGCGATGCCGTCACGCTCATAGGCGCTCCGACGTTGCTCGGTTCAGGACCTGAGTCCTGCGCCGGGCGGCGAAGTTGCTGGATCCGAGGGACCCTGCGAAGGCTTTACATCCGTGCGGCAGACCTGCTCCGAAAAGCTGTCTTGCCGAGTGGATGGTCCCGATTGAGGCCGGGACGTAGGAGCTGCTGCTCTTTCCGTTTCCCTGCGGCCTTTGTGGCGACTCGGAATAAGTTACGCAGCGATCGCGGTGCTGTCAAACGACGGGCCGAAATCGCACATCCCGGGCGTGTCGGGATCGGGGGTCCTCCCCGTCGGCGCCCGGTTCCGCGGGCGGATCCGGGGTCCGAGCCGGCTGCATCGGACCGAGGCGGGCACCCGCGCGCGGGATCCGACTCCACCGAGTGGAAGGACCCTCCCCGGAAACGACGAGGAGCGCGCGGCCCGGATCGCTCCGGTACCGCGCGCTCCTCGAGGGGATGCCGGGACTACGCCCCGATGCCGACCGCCTCGGGGGAGACGTCCGCACCGGGAGCCGAGGGCTCGAGCGCCTCGGCGACGCGCTGCGAGAGCGACGAGTCGACGTTCGCCCAGTACTGGAGCACGCGCTGCCGCAGCTCCGGACGGGTGACCTTCGACACGTGGCCGGCGATGTTCGCGACCAGGCGGGCGCGCGCGTCGTCGTCGAGGACCTCGCGGTAGAGCGTCCCCGCCTGACCGAAGTCGTCGTCCTCCGGGTGGAGGGTCGCCGCGGCGCGCGTCAGCTCGCCGTCGGTCTCCCAGCCGGCCGACTCCGCCGCCCGGGCGGGATCGGCGTGGGCGCCGCCCATCGTGTTCGGCGCGTAGACGGGCACCTCGGACTTCTGGAAGTCGAACCGCATGGGGCCGTCCTTCGAGTACGAGTGCACCGGCGACTTCGGCGCGTTCACCGGCAGCTGCGCGTGGTTGGTCCCCACGCGGTAGCGGTGCGCGTCGGCGTAGCTGAAGATGCGCGCGAGGAGCATCTTGTCGGGGCTGGCCGCGATCCCGGGCACGAAGTTCGAGGGGGCGAACGCCGCCTGCTCGATCTGCGCGAAGTAGTTCTCGGGGTTCCGGTCGAGCGTCATGGTGCCGACCTGGATCAGCGGGTAGTCCGCGTGGGGCCAGACCTTGGTGAGGTCGAACGGGTTGAACCGGTAGCTCTTCGCGTCCTCGTACGGCATGACCTGCACGGACAGCGTCCACGAGGGGAAGTCGCCGCGGTCGATGGCGGAGGACAGGTCGCGGATGTGGAAGTCCGCGTCCTCACCGGCGATCTGGTCGGCCTGCTCCTGGCTCAGGATCTCGACGCCCTGATCGGTCTTGAAGTGGTACTTGACCCAGAAGCGCTCGCCGGCGGCGTTGATCCACTGGTAGGTGTGCGAGCCGAACCCGTCCATGTGCCGCCACGAGGAGGGGAGGCCGCGGTCGCCCATGAGCCATGTGACCTGGTGGGCCGACTCGGGCGAGAGGGTCCAGAAGTCCCACTGCATGTCGTGGTCGCGCAGGTGGCTGCCGGGCAGGCGCTTCTGCGAGCGGATGAAGTCGGGGAACTTGATGCCGTCGCGGATGAAGAAGACGGGGGTGTTGTTGCCGACGAGGTCGTAGTTGCCCTCGCTCGTGTAGAACTTCAGCGCGAAGCCGCGGGGGTCGCGCCAGGTGTCGGGCGAGCCCTGCTCGCCGGCGACAGTGGAGAACCGCGCGAGCATCTCGGTCTCGACTCCGGGCTGGAAGAGCGCGGCACGCGTGTAGGCGCTGACGTCGGCGGTGGTGGTGAAATGTCCGAAGGCTCCGCCGCCCTTGGCGTGGACGACCCGCTCCGGGATGCGCTCACGGTTGAACTGGGCCAGCTTCTCGACGAGGTAGTGGTCGTGGAGCGCGAGGGGTCCGTCGGCTCCGACGCTCAGCGAGTGGTCGTCACTCGCGACCGGTGCTCCGGAGTTCGTGGTGGTGAATCGTTCCTCGGTCATGTTCCTCCTGTCGGCGAGGGGCACGGGGCCCGCCGCTGCGGTGTAGCGGATGTCGGTCAGTGGGCCAGGGCCAGGCAGTCGGGGCAGGTGCCCCAGAACGTGACGTCGGCGGTGTCCACGGCGAAGCCGCTCGCGGTCTGCGGATGCAGGCACGGCGCCTCCCCGACGACGCAGTCGACGTCGGCCACGGCCCCGCAGCGCCGGCACACCACGTGGTGGTGGTTGTCGCCGACCCGCAGCTCGAACCTGCGGGGGTGGCCCTCCGGCTCGATGCGGCGGACGATCCCGGCGTCGGTGAACGCCGAGAGCACTCCGTAGACCGCCTGGGCCGAAGCCTCGGGGAGGCCCTCGCGCACTCGGGCCAGGACCGCGTCGACCCCGGAGTGCGGGTGCTCCTCGAGAGCGAGGAGCACCGCGCGCCGGGTGGCGGTGACCTTGAGCCCGGAGGCTCGGAGCCGCTCGTCCACTGTCGTCATGCCGAGGACACTACCCGAGTTGTCTTGAGCGGATCAAAACAACGGGCGGCGTGGCGCGCTCGCCCGGGTGAACGGCCGGGAACGCTCCGGCGGCCACGCGGAGGCTCCGATCAGGCGACCGGACCCTCGACCAGCACGACCTGGGCGGAGCGGGCGGCGCCCGCGGAGTCGGTCCACGAGATCGTCACCGACTCCCCGGGCTCGCGCTGCGCGAGCGAGGCGGACAGCTGATCGGCCGAGGCGACGGCGACCCCGTCGACCGCGGTGACGACGTCCCCCGCCTCGAGGCCCGCCTGCGCGGCCGGCCCGCCCTCGACGACTCCGCCGATCACGGCGCCGGACGCGGTGGTCGCGAGCGCGCGCGAAGTCGGAGACGCGGTGCCGGAGGAGAGGGAGACGCCGAGGAAGGCCGGATAGCCGATCTCGACGGTGGCCGTGTCGGCGCCCGCCTCGATGGTGGCCACGATGTCCAGGGCCTTCGAGATCGGGATCGCGAAGCCGGTGATGTCGGCCGTTCCGCTGGAGGCGGCGGTGTCCATCCCCACGACGCGGCCGGCGGAGTCGACGAGCGGGCCGCCGGAGTCGCCGGAGACGATGTCTGCGTCCGTCTGGATCAGCCCGGTCAGCGTCTCGGCGGAGATCCCCGACTCGGAGCGGGTGGTGATCTGCTGATCGAGACCGGTGACCGTGCCGGTGGCGGCGACCAGGTCGCCCGTCCCTCCCGCGTTGCCGACGGCGGTCACGGTGTCGCCCACAGCGACCCCGTCCGTGTCGAGCGAGGCGGGGGTGAGGCCGGAGGCGTCCTCCAGCTGCAGGACGGCGACGTCGTTCGTCGCGTCGGTGCCGACGACGCGGGCGGTGTAGCTGCGGCCCGTCGACTCCACCGTGACCGAGATCGCGGTGGCGCCCTCGACGACGTGGTTGTTGGTGAGGATCATGCCGTCGGAGGTGAGGATCATGCCGGTGCCGGCCGAGCGGGCGCCCTGGTAGGTGAGCTCGGAGGTGATCGTGACCACGCCGGCGGTCTGCGCGGTGCTCGCGGCCACGGCGTCGGTCGCGCCGGTGGCCGGCTCGGAGGCGGAGGAGCCGCCCTGCATCGACCCGTACGCGGAGGAGCCGCCCTGCGTCGATCCGCCCCAGGAGGGGACGATCACGTACCCGCCGCCGAAGGATCCCCGCGAGCCGCCGGGGTAGACGATCGTGGCGGCGCCGGCCGAGGCGGAGGAGGCCGCCTCGGTGCGGCCGGCGGTGGCGACTCCGCCTGCTGTCACTCCGATCAGCACGGCGAGGCCGAGGCCGCCGGCGATCAGCGCCCGACGACGACGACGACGGTCGTCCGCGCGCAGCGCGCGCACCTCGTCGGCGCCCGTCGCCTCGGTGATGGCGGGCTGGTCGGTGAGCTCTCGCTCGTCGGATTCGTGTCGCTCGTTCATGGTGTCGTCCTCGTGCCGGGGCCGCCCCTGACGGCGACCGGTTCCCATTCCACGCCCGGCCTCCCCGCGCCGCCTGGACGATGCTTATGCGGTTCCTATGAGCGCTCGCCCCTCTGAATGGTTGTAGCTTCAACCAAAAGCGGGTAGCGTCTCCGCCGTGACCACCTCCTCCCCCGACCTGCTCGCTCCCGACACCGCGATGGGCGCGGTGACCCTCCGCGTCGCCGACCTCGACGGGATGATCGCCTACTACCGCGACGCCGTGACGCTCGAGCTGCTCTCGCACGACGGACCGGTCGCGGTGCTCGGCCGCGGCGGAGTGCCGGCCGTGATCCTCCAGCACGCGCCCGAGCTGGTGCACGCCTCGCCGCGCAGCGCCGGCCTCTTCCACACGGCGATCCTCTTCGAATCGGAGGCGGCGCTCGCCGCGGCCGTGTACAGCGTCGCGACCCGGCACCCCGGCTCCTTCACCGGCAGCTCCGACCACCTGGTCAGCAAGGCCTTCTACTTCGACGACCCCGAGCACAACGGCGTCGAGCTCTACTGGGACCGCGACCGCACGCAGTGGTCGTGGACGCACGGGCGGATCGAGATGAGCACGCTCTTCCTCGACCCGAACGCGTTCCTGCAGGAGCACCTCACCGAGGAGTCGATCGCGCAGCCGCGCCTCGGCGGCGCCTCCGTCGGCCACGTGCACCTGAGCGTGGGCGACGTCGCCACCGCGAAGGAGTTCTACGTCGACCGGCTCGGCTTCGAGACGACGATCGCGTACGGCGGGCAGGCGCTCTTCGTCTCGGCGGGCGGCTACCACCACCACATGGCGATGAACACCTGGAACTCGGCGGGCGCCGGACGCCGGCAGCAGGCCCTCGGCCTCGGACAGGTCGAGATCGTGGTGCCCGGCGCCGACGACCTCGGCGCGCTCGGCGAGCGGCTGGCCCGCTCCGGAGTCGCCACCCGCGACGACGGCCGCACCCTCGCCTTCGAGGACCCCTGGGCGAACGCGATCCGCGTCACGACCTTCTGAGCGCCGCCGACCGCGGGGACCCCCGCGGGTACGATGGTCGCGCGGAAGACCGCACTCCCCCGAGACTCCGGAGAACACGGTGCCCACGATCGTCGTTGAAGTCATGCCCAAGGCCGAGCTGCTCGACCCGCAGGGGAAGGCCGTCGCCGGCGCGCTCGCGCGGCTGGGCCACTCCGCCCTCCACGGCGTGCGGGTGGGCAAGCGCTTCGAGATCACCGTCGACGAGGTGACCGACGAGGTGCGCGCCTCGGTGCAGCGCATCGCCGACGAGATGCTCTCGAACTCGGTGATCGAGGACGTCGTCGGGATCCACTACCCGGCGGAGGCCGCCCGATGAGGATCGGCGTCATCACCTTCCCCGGCTCGCTCGACGACCGCGACGCCCAGCGCGCCGTCCGGTTCGCGGGTGCGGAGCCGGTCGCGCTGTGGCACGGCGACCACGACCTCGACGGCGTCGACGCGATCGTCCTGCCCGGCGGCTTCTCCTACGGCGACTACCTGCGCTGCGGCGCCATCGCCTCCCACTCCCCGATCATGCGCGAGGTCGTCGACGCGGCGAACGCCGGGACCCCGGTCCTCGGCATCTGCAACGGCTTCCAGATGCTCACCGAGGCGCACCTGCTGCCCGGCGGCCTGATCGCGAACGACATCGGATCCTTCGTCTGCCGCGACCAGCGCCTGATGGTCGCGAGCACCGAGACCGCCTGGACGAACGGCTTCGAGCCCGGCCAGGAGATCACGATCCCGCTGAAGAACGGCGAGGGCGGCTACATCGCCTCGGCCGACACGCTGCTCGAGCTCGAGGCGGAGGGACGCGTCGTCGTCCGCTACCTCGGCCACAACCCGAACGGCTCCATGAACGACATCGCCGGCATCAGCAACCGCCGCGGCAATGTGGTGGGGCTCATGCCGCACCCGGAGCACGCCGTCGAGGAGGGCTTCGGGCCCGACACGGCCGCCGCGATGCGCTCGGGTGTGGACGGGCTGACGTTCTTCACGTCGGCGCTGAAGTCGCTGCTCGCCTCCGCCTGACGCATCCGGTCCGGGCGGCTCCGCCCGCCCGCGACGCACGAGACCCCCGGTTCCGGCCGGGGGTCTCGTGCGTGATGGGCGATGTTCGCGGAGCCGCTCAGGGCCCGGTCAGGACCTCGGGCTCGGGGGTCATCGAGATGGTGGGGATCGAGGCGGTGATCACGGTGCCGTCAGAGCGGCGGGTGCCCTCGATGTCGGACGTGGTCGGCGCGCCGTGCAGGCGGCGGCCCTGGTGCGTGAGCGGGACGCGCACGGGGCTGCCGGCAGCGACGTGCACGCGCTCGTCGCGGACGGTGATCGCGGCGGAGTCGCCGGTCTCGACCGTCAGCAGGACCTCGGTCTGCGTCACCTCGACGCGCACGCGCGTGCCGTGGAGGGTGATGCGGAAGGCGAGGCGGTCCCAGTCGTCGGGCAGGCGCGGGTCGAGCGTGATCCGCCCACCGTGGTCGCGCATCCCGCCGAAGCCGTAGACGAGGGCGCTCCAGACGCCGCCCGTCGAGGCGACGTGGATGCCGTCCGCGGTGTTGCGGTGCAGGTCGGCGAGGTCGACGAACAGCGCCGACAGGAAGTAGTGGCGGGCCAGGTCGCTGTAGCCGACCTCGGCGGCGATGATCGACTGCACGACGGCCGAGAGGGTCGAGTCACCGGTGGTCAGCGCGTCGTAGTACTCGAAGTCGGCGCGCTTCTGCTCGGCGGTGAACTCGTTGCCCTGCAGCAGCAGCGCGAGCACGACGTCGGCCTGCTTGAGCACCTGGAAGCGGTAGATCACCAGCGGGTGGAAGTGCAGCAGCAGCGGGCGCTTGCTCGCGGGGGTGTTCTCGAGGTCCCACAGCTCCTTCTCGAGGAAGGCCGCGTCCTGCGGGTGGATGCCCGCCCGCGCGTCGAAGGGGATGTGCATCTTCTCGGCGGCGCGCGCCCACTCGAGCACCTCGCCCTCGTCGAGAGCGAGGCGGTCGGCCATCCGCTCGTACGCGGCGGGCTCGACGGCCTTCAGCAGCTCGACGGCGCGTGCGGCCGAGCGGAGGTTCGCCCGGGCCATGACGTTCGTGTACAGGTTGTCGTTGACGACGGTCGTGTACTCGTCCGGCCCCGTCACTCCGTGGATGTGGAAGTGATCGTCGCCGTTGCTGCGCCAGAAGCCCAGATCGGCCCACATCCGCGCGGTCTCGACGAGGATGTCGATCGCTCCGCGGGCGAGGAAGTCGTCGTCGCCCGTGGCACCCACGTACTGCATGAGCGCGTAGGAGATGTCGGCGTCGATGTGGTACTGAGCGGTGCCGGCGGCGTAGTACGCCGACGACTCCTGACCGTTGATGGTGCGCCAGGGGAAGAGCGCGCCGCGCTGGTTGAGCTCGGAGGCGCGCGCCCGGGCGGCCTCGAGCATGTTCTGCCGGAAGCGCAGGGCGTTCCGGGCGACGAGGGGCGCCGTGTAGCTGAGGAACGGGAGGACGTAGACCTCGGTGTCCCAGAAGTAGTGGCCGCCGTAGCCGGAGCCCGAGACGCCCTTGGCCGCGACTCCGCCGCCGTCGGTGCGGGCGGTGGACTGGGCGAGCTGGAAGAGGTTCCAGCGGGTGGCCTGCTGGATGGCGGGCTGGCCGTCCAGCTGCACGTCGGAGCGGGTCCAGAAGTCGTCGAGCCACTCGCGCTGCTTGACGAACTGCTCCTCGACCGGCGTCTCGCGGGCGCGGTCGAGCGTGCGGTCGCAGCGGTCGGCGAGCTCGCGCACGGGCACGCCGCGGGAGGTGTGGTAGGTCAGCGTCTTGACCAGGCGGACCGGCCGGCCGGCCTTGGCCTTCACGCGGTAGACGTGCTTGGCGAGGTCGTCGTCGATCTGGGAGGTCTGGTCCCACTCGTTCTCGGTCTCGAGCTGGTGCTCGGCGCCGCAGGCGACGGTCATCTGGGAGTTGGTGGTCCGGTAGCCGAGGAGGTAGCGGGTGCCGCTGACGCGCTTGAGGCGCGGCTGGAGCACGCGGTCCTCGAACGACTCCGCCTTGCGCGGGTCGAAGCCGGCCCCCTCGCTGCCGGAGGGGGCGTGGTACTCGTCGACGCCGTCCTGGCGGTTGAGGATCTGGCTCGAGATCAGCACGGACGCGTCGTGGTCGAGCATCTCGACCTCGTAGTCGAGGATCGCGAGGTGCCGGTCGGTGAACGAGACCAGGCGGCGCGAGCGGATCAGGACGCGCTTGCCGGAGGGGGTGCGCCACTCCAGCTCGCGGGTGAGCACGCCGTTCGCGAAGTCGAGGCGGCGCGAGTAGGCGAGGACGTCGGCCTCGCTCAGCACGAAGGGCTCGTCGTCGACGTAGAGGCGGATGATCTTGGCGTCCGGCACGTTGACGATGGTCTGGCCGACGCGGGCGAAGCCGAACGCCTCCTCCGCGTGGCGGATGGGCCAGGTCTCGTGGAACCCGTTGATGAAGGTGCCGTAGGCGTAGCCGTCGCGCCCCTCCTCCACGTTGCCGCGGAGGCCGAGGTAGCCGTTGCCGGTGGCGAAGAGCGTCTCGGTGCGGCCCTGCAGCTCGGAGGCGAACTCGGTCTCGACGAGGGCCCACTCGTCGATCGGGAAGCGGTTCCGGTCGAGCGGGTCGGAGGTGATGGGGTTCATGCGGCGTCCTCGGGGGCGGGAGCGGTGGGGAGGAAGGGGAGCAGCTCGGCCAGGTCGTCCACGACCAGGTCGGCGCCGTGCTCGAGCAGGGTGTCGGCCCCGACTCCGCGGTCGACGCCGACGACGAGGCCGAAGCCGCCCGCGCGGCCTGCCGCGACTCCGGAGTGCGCGTCCTCGAGGACGGCGCACTCGGCGGCCGGGAGGCCGAGGAGCTCGGCCGCGTAGAGGTAGGTGTCGGGCGCGGGCTTGCCGGCGATCGAGCGCTCGGCGGCGAGGAGCCCGTCCACGACGACCTCGAAGCGGTCGCGGAGGCCGGCCGCCTCGAGCACCGGCACGCCGTTGCGGGAGGAGGTGACGACGGCGACCTGCACGCCCGCGGCGATCGCGGCGTCGACGAAGCGGAGCGAGCCCGGGTAGGGAGCGACGCCGGTCTCGGCGAGGGTGCGGTTGAAGGCGTCGTTCTTGCGGTTGCCGAGCCCGCAGACGGTCTCGAGCGACGGGTCGTCCTCGGGCGCGCCCTCGGGGAGGGTGATGCCGCGCGAGGCGAGGAGCGCCCGGACGCCGTCGTACCGCGGGCGTCCGTCGATGTACCGGAAGTAGTCGGCGTCGGTGTAGCCCTCGGCGATCCCGCGCGAGGAGAGGTACTCCGTGAACAGCCGCGACCAGGCCTGCATGTGGACGTCGGCGGTCGGCGTGAGCACGCCGTCGAGGTCGAACAGGAGCGCGCGGACGCCGCGGAGGGCGGAGGCGTCGGGGCGCGTCGGGGATGCAGTCACGGCGGGGAGGACCTCTGATCGGGGGCAGGCGTTCGGCGGTTCCGCCGATGACGGTCGTCCGCCGCGGACTGCAGGTATCGTATACGCCCCCCGGCCGCCGTGTGGAACCGTTTACACGTCCGTCATCTGCGCGCCGCCGGGGGCGTCGATCCGCTCGGGGGCGAGGCGGTGCCGCCCGAGGGGGAGCATCAGCGGGGTGCCCGAGGTCGGGTCGGTGATGATGCGGCTGTCGAGGCCGAACACGGCGAGCACCGTCTCCTCGGTGAGCACCGCGGCCGGGGTGCCGGAGGCGTGCACCGCGCCGTGCGCGATGGCCACGAGGTGGTCGGCGTAGCGGGCGGCCATGTTGAGGTCGTGCAGCACCATCACCACCGTCGTCCCGCGGGTGCGGTTGAGGTCGACGAGCAGGTCGAGCACCTCGATCTGGTGGCTGACGTCGAGGAAGGTGGTCGGCTCGTCCAGCAGCAGCACGTCGGTCTCCTGCGCGAGGGCCATCGCGATCCAGACGCGCTGGCGCTGCCCGCCGCTGAGCTCGTCGACGGAGCGGTCGGCCAGGGCGGCGGTGTCGGTCGCGTCGAGCGCGGTCGCGACGGCCTCGTCGTCGTGGGCGCTCCAGCGGCTCAGCATCCCCTGGTGCGGATGGCGGCCGCGGCCGACGAGATCCGCGACGGTGATGCCCTCCGGGGCGATCGGCGACTGCGGGAGGAGGCCGAGCGTGCGGGCGAGCTGCTTCGCCGGCGTCCGGTGCACGGCCCTGCCGTCGAGCAGCACGGCGCCGGAGCGGGGCGCGAGCAGGCGCGACATCGAGCGCAGGAGCGTCGACTTGCCGCAGGCGTTCGCTCCGACGATCGCGGCGATGCGGCCGGGCGGGACGACGAGGTCGAGGCCGTCGACGACGGTCCGGTCGCCGTAGCCGAGGGTGACCCCCTCGGCCGTCAGGGTGTGCGCGGTGGTCACAGTGAGCCTCCCGCTCTGTTGCTGCGGACGATGAGGTAGACGAGGTACGGCGCCCCGAGGACGCCGGTGACCACTCCGACCGGGTAGCGCAGGCCCAGCCCGAACTGCCCGACGAAGTCGGCGACGAGCACGAGCAGCGCGCCGACGAGGGCCGAGGGGATGAGGAGCGACGCGCCGGGCCCGATCAGGCGGGCGGCGATCGGGCCGGAGAGGAAGGCCACGAACGCGATCGGGCCGGCGGCGGCCGTCGCGAAGGCGATCAGCCCGACCGCGGCGACGATCACGACGAGGCGGGTGGCGTTCACGCGGATGCCGAGCGCGGAGGCGGTGTCGTCGCCGAGCTGCGTGGCGGAGAGGTCGCGCGAGCGCGAGAGCAGGACGGGGGTGAGGACGACGACCGCGGCGAGGACCGGCACGACCTCGCTCCAGCTCGCGCCGTTGAGGCTCCCGGTGAGCCAGCGGGACGCCTCCTGCAGGTCCCACGCGGCGGCCTGCGAGAGCACGTAGGCGGTGAGGGAGTCGAGCATCGCGGCGACCCCGATGCCGATCAGGATCAGCCGGGTGCCGGCGACTCCGCTGCGGTAGGACAGGGCGTAGACGAGCAGGGCGACCACGAGTCCCGCGACGATCGCGAGGGCCGAGACCTGCGCCGCCCCGAGCGAGAGCGTCACGATCGCGAAGGCCGCGGCGGCGCTCGCCCCGGCGCTGATCCCGATGATGTCGGGGCTGGCGAGCGGGTTGCGGAGCATGGTCTGGAAGCTCACTCCGCCGAGCCCGAAGCACAGGCCCACCAGCAGGGCGAGGACGGCGCGCGGGAGGCGGAGGCGCCCGACGGTGAAGCTTGCCCCGGGGACCTGCTCGCCGAGGATCACGCGCAGCACCTCGTCGGGCGAGTAGACGGTCTGGCCGACCAGCAGGGAGACGGCGAGGACGGCCGCGATCAGGACAGCGAGCACGGCGACGACGATCCGGCGGCGGGCCCCGCGGCGGCGGCGGCCGGCCGCGACGGCGCGGGCGGTGGCGGAGGGCGCCTCGAGCAGCGCGGTCACAGCTCGCGCACCTTCTGGCGGCGGACGATCGCGATGAACACCGGGGCGCCGACCAGCGCGGTGACGATGCCCACGTCGATCTCGCTCGGGCGCGCGACGACGCGGCCGACGATGTCGGCGGCGATCAGGAGCACGGCGCCGGTCACCGCCGAGAACGGCAGCAGCCAGCGGTGGTCCACGCCGACGAGGAGGCGGCAGGCGTGCGGGACGACCAGGCCGACGAAGCCGATGGGCCCCGTGACCGCGGTCGTCGCTCCGCAGAGCACGACCGCGCCCAGGGCGGCCCCGCCGCGCGCGAGGGCGACCCGCTCCCCCAGGCCCGCGGCGAGCTCGTCGCCGAGCGCGAGGGTGTTGAGGCTCTTGGCCGAGAGCACGCAGAGGACGAGGCCGGCCAGGAGGAAGGGGAGCACCTGCGCGATGCTCGCGGACGTGGCGCCGCCCACTCCGCCGATCTGCCAGGAGCGGATGCCGCCCGCGATGTCGGCGCGCGGCAGGACGATCGCGCTGATCACCGAGACCAGCGCGGCCGAGGTGGCGGCCCCGGCCAGGGCGAGTTTGAGCGGAGTCGCGCCGCCGCGCCCGAGCGACCCGACCGTGTAAACGAAGACCGCGGCGACCGCGGCCCCGCCGATCGCGACCCAGACGTAGGCGGCGGAGCTCGTCAGTCCGAAGAAGACGATGCCCGTCACGACCGCGAGCGAGGCTCCGGTGTTCACCCCGAGGATGCCGGGGTCGGCCAGCGGATTGCGGGTCACCCCCTGCATCAGCACGCCGGCGACGCCGAGGGCCGCGCCCGCGATCGCGGCGAGCACGGTGCGCGGGATGCGCTTGGCGACCGCGGCCAGCGCGAATCCGTCCGTGGACCCGCCGAACGCGGCGACCACGTCGCTCCACGCCACCTCCCGCGACCCCACCAGCACCGACACCACGGCGGCGGCGAGCAGCACGGCCACGGCCGCGAGCAGCCAGAGGGCGCGCAGCCGCCTCGGGCGGCGCACGGCGGCGACGCCCGAGGCGGCGGGAGGAGCGGCGAGGGTCACGCGGGTCGGATCCCGGCTCAGGCGGCCGGAGTGCTCTGCGCGGCCTTGGCGGCGGCCTCGTCGAGCAGGTCCAGGTAGTCGTGGAGGACCCACGAGATCGAGAGCGGCGTCGGGTTGGCGGCGGTGCCGAGCGGGGTGGAGGGCAGGCGCACGATGGCGTCGTCGGCGACCGCGGGGATCTGCGAGAGCAGCGGGTCGGCCTTGAGGGTGCTCACGAGCTCGTCGTCGCCGTAGGTGACGATCACGTCGACGTCGCTGAACGCGTCGGCCTGCTCGGCGCTCTGCGTGAGCGAGAACTTGTCGGTCGCGGCGGAGGCGGTGGCGATGCTGCCCGGGGTCGCCATGCCGAGGTCCTCGAAGAACGCGGGGCGGGTGTCGTGCGAGGTGTAGAAGCTGACCTGGCTGAGGTCCGTCGGGTCGACGTGGGTGAGGAACATCGCCGAGGTGCCGGCCAGCTGCGGGTGCGCGGCGACCTTCTCCTCGATCTCGCCCTCGAGCTCGGTGATCAGGGCGGCGCCCTCGTCGGCCCTGCCCATCGCCTCGCTGTTCAGCGTGATCATGTCGCGCCAGGAGGTGCCCCAGGCGGTCTCGGGGTAGGCGACGACGGGGGCGATCTCGCTCAGGGTGTCGTAGTCCTCCTGCGTGAGGCCGGAGTAGGCGGCGAGGATGACGTCCGGGTCGGTGTCCGAGACGGCCTCGAAGTCGATGCCGTCGGTCTCGTCGAAGAGGACGGGGGTCTCGGCGCCGAGCTCGTCGAGCTTCTCGCTCACCCAGGGGAGGAGTCCGTCGCCGTCGTCGTCGCCGAAGTTGGCGGCGGCCATGCCCACGGGGACCACGCCCAGCGCGAGCGGGACCTCGTGGTTGGCCCAGTTGACCGTCGCCACACGCTCGGGCGCCGACTCGATGGTGGTGGTGCCGAGAGCGTGCTCGATCGTGATCGGCGTGAAGCCGCTGTCGGCGGCGGCGTCGTCTCCGGCGGCCGAGCCGCTGCAGCCGGCGAGGCCGATCGTCAGCGCGGTGGCGGCGAGCAGGGCGAGGGGCGTGGTGGCGCGGGGCATGGGTCCCTTTCGAGAGGCTGTGCGGGAGGCGGCGCAGGGTCCGAGTGGACCGCCACTAAGGACAGCCTAACCAAAGAATGTGCGTGCTCTCAGCCCCGATTCCTCGCCTCCCGAGGTCGGAGGCGCCCCGAGGTGCCGCTCGCCGAGCCCGGAGACGGCCCTGCCACGGCCGCGGACGTCAGGCCGTCGCGAGCCTCTCGACGGTGCGCAGGTTCCGGGTCGTGGTGCTCGAGCGGTAGGCGGAGCGGGCGAGGATCCGCGCGACCGGAGTGTCCGTCGAGGAGCCGCGCGGGCAGCGCCAGTAGAGGACACCGGCACCCCGGGCGACGAGCTCGACCGCCGGATCCGGCTCGCCGATCGCGGCCTGCGCGGCGTCGAGCGCCTCCTCGTCCGAGCCGAAGACGACGTACGGATGCGCCTCCTCGTCGATCCGCGGGAACGGGTAGGCGGTGAGCACCGCGGCGAGCGCCTCCTGCGTCACGAGCACGATCCAGGCGTCGTAGCCGAACCGCTCGGCGAGCGC
The DNA here is from genome assembly GCF_002932095.1 of Rathayibacter sp. AY1G1. Lineage (NCBI taxonomy): Bacteria > Bacillati > Actinomycetota > Actinomycetes > Micrococcales > Microbacteriaceae > Rathayibacter > Rathayibacter sp. AY1G1. Next base: position 101,024 of record NZ_PSUZ01000012.1, on the reverse strand, counting down.
CGCCTCGAGCGCGGGCTTCAGCTCGGCGGCCGGGCGGTCGGAGTCGAAGGCCGCGTTGCCGCTCGCGAGGACCGTCCGCACCCGGTCCACGCCGATCCCGGCGACCGTCTCGGCGAGCTCGGCGCTGCGGACGGTGCGGCCGTTGACGTTCACTCCGCGGAGGAGGGCGAGGAACCGGGTCATGCGGCCGACGGTAGCGTGACGGCATGGCGCGCGGAAGCGGACGACGACGACCCCGGCGGACCCTCGAGGAGGAGATCCTGCGGGCGAGCGAGCGCGGACCCGGGGCGAGGACGCGGGCGGAGACCGTCCCTCCCTCCGGACGCCGGCTGGTGGCGCCGCCCGCCTCGGGCACCCTGCTCCACGTCGACGTGGACGCGCTGGTGGCGCTCGCCGCGCGGGAGGACCTGCTGATCGCGCTGGAGCGGCGGATCGGCGAGCACGCGGTGGCCGCGACTCCGGTGCTCTCGTGGTGGTCGGCGACTCCGTCGGTCCCGGGCGAGGAGGAGGAGCGCCGGCTCGACGCGCTCGTGCTGCGGACGGTGGAGCTCGGGGCGGGGCCGGCCGAGGACCTGGACTCGCGGCTGCGGGAGCTGGCGCACGTGGGCGGTCTGGACGAGCTGGGCGCCGCTCTGGCGCTGCTCGCGCGGGTCCCGGATCCGCCGGCGGCGTTCCAGGATCCGGACGGGTTCCTGCGCGTGACGGTCCCGGAGTCGCCGTTCGAGCGGCGGCTCGAGGTCCTCGCGGAGGCGCAGGGCCGGGCGGGCGAGCTGCTGGTGCTGCTGCGCGACTGCGCGTTCACCGCGACCCTGCCGCGGCGGCGCTCGGCGATCGCGGCGATGAGCGGGCGGATCCGGGCGGCCGCGGACCCGGGGCGCCTCGACTCCCGGCGGCTGGACGAGCTCGCGGAGGCGGTGGACGCGGCGCTCGAGAAGCGGTGGACCGTGCTCTGACGGCGGTCGGCGTTACGGGCGCGCCTGTCGCAGTGACCGTTCGCGCACCGGTTCAGCCCCCGCGCACTCCGGGTGAATAGGCTGGACGGATGCCTCTCACCGGTCTCGACCTCCGCCGCTTCCCCGCCGCCCTGAACGACGAGGGCGGTCCCGACGCCGCCACCGCCGCGTGGGCCACCGCGATCAACGCGGGCTTCCACGAGAAGGAGTTCACGCCGGAGAAGCTGCGGGACTGGGCCGAGCACATGGTCGCCGACCAGCGCGTGCTGACCGCGGTAGTCGACTCCTCCGCCCCCGAGGGACTCGACGGCGCGGGCGTGCCGGTCGGCACCTACGCGGCGTTCCCCGGGGCCCTGCAGGTCGGCGGCGGACGCGAGCTGCCGGCGCACCTGGTGTCGCAGGTGACCGTGCGGCCCACGCACCGGCGCCGCGGCATCCTGCGCGCGATGATCACCGAGGACCTGCGCCTGGCGAAGGAGGCCGGCACCCCGGTCGCCGCGCTCACGGCGAGCGAGGCCTCCATCTACCGCCGGTTCGGCTTCGGCCGCTCGGCCTTCACGCGCTCCATCCGCGTCGACACCGGGCCGCGCTTCGGCCTGCAGACCGAGCCCGCCGGCCGCGTCGAGGTGGTCGCGACGAGCTGGCTGCAGCCACGCATCCCCGCGGTGTTCGCCGCGTTCCAGGCGTCGACCCCCGGCTCGCTGACCCGCCAGTCGCGCTACGAGGCGAACTCCGTCGGCACCGCGTCCGGCGAGACCACGCCCGGCCTCGACGTCCGCTCGGCCGTCCACCTCGACGAGGAGGGGACGCTCGACGGCTTCGTGACCTACCGCGCGGTCGGGCCCGAGGACGACAAGACCCTCGAGATCGTCGACCTCGTCGCCCCCGGCGCCGACGCCTACCTCGCGCTCTGGGGCTACCTCGGCGCGGTCGACCTCGCCTCCGCGGTGACCTGGGACATGGCGCCGGTGGACGATCCGCTGACCTGGGCGCTCCGCGACGCGCGCGTGGTGCAGGTGAGCCACGTGGGCGACCTGATCTGGCTGCGGATCCTCGACGTCGCCGCCGCGTTCTCGGCCCGGCCGTGGACCGCTGACGGCTCGGTCGTGGTCGAGGTGGCCGACGGGCTCGGGCTCGCCGACGGCCGCTACCGCCTCACCGCCTCGGGCGGCTCCGCCACCGTGGAGCGCACCGGGGACGAGGCCGAGCTCGCGCTGGACGTGGCCGACCTGGGCTCGCTGCTGCTGGGCTCGGTGCGGCCGTCGATCCTGGCGAAGGCCGGGCTGGCGCGCGTCACGGGCGAGGCGGGGCGGATGGACCGCCTGTTCGCGCCGATCGCGACGCCGTACTGCATCTCGTTCTTCTAAGAGGCACCGCCCGCTCGGCTGCAGCGCCCGGCCGGCGGCAGCGCGCGGCCGGCGGTGTCCGGCTCCCGCGCCGCCGCCGTCCCGCGCACCTCAGCCGCCGCGGACTGCCAGCCGCCTCCGGGCGTCCGCGCATCCCGCGTCGGTCATGCTGGAGGACCCGTCCCCGACACCGGCAGGAGTTCCGCGTGGGTGCATCCGTGATCGTCGACGTCATCGTCGTGCTGAGCCTCATCGGCGCGCTCGTCGACGGTCTGCGGCGCGGCCTGCTCCGGACCCTCGGCGGTCTCGCCGGGATCGTCGCGGGCGCGATCGGCGCCTCGTTCGCCGTGCCCGCCGTCTCGTCGTGGACGGCCGGCAGCGAGTGGCGCCTGCTCGCCGTGATCGGCACCGCCGTGCTGCTGCTGGGCGTCGGCTATGCGATCGGAGCGACGCTCGGCGCGGTCATCGGCCGCGGAGCCGACCGCGTGAAGCTCGGCCTGCTCGACCGGCTCGCCGGCGGCGTCGCCGGCGTCGCGATCTCCGGCCTGGTCTGGATCGCCGTCACCTCGGCCGTCTCCCTCCTCGGCGTCCCCCTCGTCACGACCTCGGTCGCCGGATCGACGGTCATCCGCACGATCGACGACCTCACCCCCTCCCCCGTCCGCGCCTTCCTCGCCCAACTGCAGTCGACCGTGGTCGACGAGGGCACGTCCTGGGTCGTCGAGGCGCTCGACGCTCCCACCCAGGCGCCCGCGATCCCGGACGTCTCGACCGACGACCCGGAGGTCGCCGCCGCCACCCGCTCGGTCGTGCGCGTCTCCGGCACGGCCTGGGCCTGCGACGTCGGAGTGACGGGCAGCGGCTTCGTCGTCTCGGACGACCGCGTGATCACCAACGCGCACGTGGTCGGCGGAGTCTCGCAGCCGGTCGTCGAGGCGCCGGGCGAGGCCCCGCGCACCGGCCGCGTCGTCTACCTGGACCCGGCCGCCGACCTCGCCGTGATCGCCGTCGACGGGCTCGACGCCTCTCCGCTCCCGCTCGACGACGCCGTCGCCGCCGGGGACGACGCCGTGGTCGCGGGCTACCCCTTCGGCGGCCCGCTGACCCTCGGCTCGGCCGAGATCTCCTCCGACGCCACGGTCTCGCTGATGGTCGACGGAGCACCGACCTCACGGGAGGTGCTGACCCTCGCCGCCGTCGTCAACCAGGGCAACTCGGGCGGCCCGCTGCTCTCTCTCGAGGGCACCGTGTCGGGCGTCGTCTTCGGCAAGGCCGCCTCCGTCGACAACGTCGGCTACGCCATCCCGCTCTCGGTCCTCACTCCCGTGGTCGAGCAGGCCGCCTCGCTGACGGATGCCGTCGATCCGGGGGCCTGCCGCTCGAAGTGAGCGGTCACGGCAGCGGTCCGTCGACCAGCACGAGGGTGAGGTCGTCGAGCCGCACCGTCTCGGGCCGCGCCGACTCGAGGTAGGCGGACACGCGCGGATCGACGGGGAAGCGCGCCGACCGCTCGATCGCGATGGCGACGATCCCGGCTGACGACGGATCGGTCGTCACCCGGTCGCCGAGGTAGGGCACGTAGACGCCCGAGGACATGCCCTGTGCGAGGACCAGGCCGCCGTCGAGGCCGCGCTCGCGCAGCACGTCGGCCACCCGCGCGATCCCGGTCGGCCGCTCCTGGGCGATCCCCGCCGAGGTGGCGATCGCGATCACGAGGGAGCCACCAGCACCGCGCCGACGCCGCGGGCGAGGGGTGCGGGCAGCACGATCCCGCCGCGCAGCGCCTCCGCGATGCCGATGCCCGCCAGCGCGCAGAGGAGCCACGCCCACGCCGCGTAGTAGTGCGGCAGCGCGACCGAGCTGATCGCCAGGTGGAACACGAGGAGGAGCAGCGTCGCGGCGCCCAGGTAGAGCACCAGCGCGCGGCGCCGCGGAGCGAGCAGGGCCAGCAGGGTCCCGAGGAGCAGCACGGCGAGCGCCGCCGGCCCGATGCCGACGACCATGAACCAGAGGTTCGCCCACCACGGAGGGAAGACTTACGCGGTCCCGGCGACCTCGATCAGGTGGCCGTCGGCGTTGTGCTCGGACTGGAACTCGAGCAGGTACCGGATCGCCTCGACCGGGTGCACCGGCAGGTAGGCGAGCACCCCGGTGACGACGAACGCGACGGAGAGGGCGAGGCCGCCCCGCAGAGCCCGGGCCCTGCTCCCCGACCAGAGCAGCGGCAGCAGGAGCACGGGCGCGAGGACCGCGGTGGTCAGCTTCGAGGTGACCGACAGCGCCAGCAGCGCACCGGCCAGCGCGATCAGCCAGCCGCTCCGCCTGCCCGGGGAGGCGTGCGACCAGGTCCACGCCGCCGCCATCGCCGCGACGGCGAAGAGCACCATGAACGGCTCCAGGAGCGCGAGGCGGTCGATCCGGGTGCCGGCGCCCACGGCGGTGCGCGGGAGGAGGAGGAACAGGCCGGCCGGGACGAGCGCGAGCGTCGGGCCGAGCTCGCGCCGGAACCAGAGCCAGAGCACCACCCCGGTGAGGAACGCGGCCGCGCCGGCGGCGATCCTGCCCGCGAGCAGCCCCTCGCCGAGCAGCACCTGCGCGAGCCCGATCAGGTACTTCGCCGTCGGCGGATGCTCGAGGTTCGCGCTCACGTCGCCGTGCAGGTAGTCCCAGCCCGCGGCGAGGTACACGGGCTCGTCCGACGAGATGTTCGCCGCTCCGAGGTTCCCGAAGCACTGGTAGAGCCCCCACAGCACGGTCCCGATCAGAGCCGCCCGCTTCACCCGCCCGATCCTAGGCGCCGGTGCCCGCACCGCTCCACCGGAGGGCCCGGACCCCGGCGACCGCGGCGGGTAGGATCGACGCGCATCCCGTCCCCCTCCCCTGGAGCCTCCAGCACATGGCAGACAGCCGCACCGCCGTTCCCGACACCACTGCGAACGCGGAGGCGACGCCCGAGCGGGAGCAGCCCTACGCGGCCCTCGGACTCAAGCCCGACGAGTACGCGAGCATCCGCGAGATCCTCGGCCGCCGCCCCACGAGCGGCGAGCTCGCGATGTACTCGGTGATGTGGAGCGAGCACTGCTCCTACAAGTCGTCGAAGATGTACCTCCGCCAGTTCGGGCAGAAGGTCTCCCCCGCCATGAAGAAGAACCTCATGGTCGGCATGGGCGAGAACGCCGGAGTGGTCGACGTCGGCGAGGGCTGGGCCGTCACCTTCAAGATCGAGAGCCACAACCACCCGAGCTACATCGAGCCCTTCCAGGGTGCGGCGACGGGGGTCGGCGGCATCGTCCGCGACATCATCTCGATGGGCGCCCGGCCGGTCGCGGTCATGGACGCGCTGCGCTTCGGGGCGATCGACGACCCCGACACCGCGCGCGTGGTCCACGGCGTCGTGGCCGGCATCTCCTTCTACGGCAACTGCCTCGGCCTGCCGAACATCGGCGGCGAGACCTACTTCGACTCGGTCTACCAGGGCAACCCGCTCGTCAACGCGCTGGCCGTCGGCGTCCTCCGCCACGAGGACCTGCACCTCGCGAACGCCCGCGGCGTCGGCAACAAGGTCGTGCTGTTCGGGGCGCGCACCGGAGGCGACGGCATCGGCGGCGCGTCGATCCTCGCCTCCGACACCTTCGCCGACGGCGGACCGACCAAGCGCCCCGCGGTGCAGGTCGGCGACCCGTTCGCCGAGAAGGTGCTCATCGAGTGCTGCCTCGAGCTGTTCCGCAAGGACCTCGTCGAGGGCATCCAGGACCTGGGCGCCGCGGGCATCTCGTGCGCCACCTCGGAGCTGGCCTCCAACGGCGACGGCGGCATGTTCATCGAGCTCGACTCGGTGCTGCTGCGCGACCCCTCGCTCACGGCGGAGGAGATCCTCATGTCGGAGTCGCAGGAGCGGATGATGGCCGTCGTCACGCCCGAGAAGCTCGACGCGTTCCTCGAGGTCGTCGGCAAGTGGGACGTCGAGACCAGCGTGCTCGGCGAGGTCACCGACTCCGGCCGCCTCATCATCAACTGGCACGGCGAGGAGATCGTCAACGTCGACCCGCGCACCGTCGCGGTCGACGGCCCGGTCTACGAGCGCCCGATCGAGTACCCCTCCTGGCTCGACGCGCTGCAGGCCGACTCCTCCTCCCGCCTGCCCCGCTCGACCGGCGGCGACGCGCTGCGCGCCGAGACCCTGGCGCTGCTGGGCTCGGCGAACCTCGCCGACAAGAGCTGGATCACCTCGCAGTACGACCGCTACGTGCTCGGCAACACCGCGCTCAGCTACCCCGACGACGGCGGCATGGTCCGCGTCGACGAGGAGTCGGGCCTCGGCTTCGCAGTCGCGACCGACGCGAACGGGCGCTGGTGCCAGCTCGACCCGGCGCAGGGCGCCCGCCTGGCGCTGGCCGAGGCGTTCCGCAACGTCGCCGTCACCGGAGCGACCCCAGTCGCCGTCTCGGACTGCCTCAACTTCGGCAGCCCCGAGAACCCCGAGGTGATGTGGCAGTTCCGCGAGGCCGTGGGCGCGCTCGCCGACGCCTGCCTCGAGCTCGAGATCCCCGTCACCGGCGGCAACGTCTCGTTCTACAACCAGACCGGCGACGTGCCGATCTTCCCGACCCCCGTCGTCGGCGTCCTCGGCGTTATCGACGACGTCGCGCGCCGCATCCCCTCCGGCTGGCAGGACGAGGGCGACAACCTCTACCTCCTCGGCACCACCCGCGACGAGCTCGACGGCTCCGCCTGGGCCGGCACCATCCACGACCACCTCGGCGGGCTGCCCCCGCAGCTCGACCTGGCCGCCGAGCGCGCGCTGGCCGAGCTGATCTCGGCGGGCGCGAAGGAGTCGCTCATCGCCTCCGCCCACGACCTCGCCGACGGCGGGCTCGTGGTGGCGCTGGCCGAGTCCGCGCTGCGCTTCGGCGTCGGCGCGCGCATCTGGCTCGACGAGCTGATGGAGCGCGACGGCGTCGACGCGACGGCCGCGCTGTTCTCGGAGTCGACCGGCCGTGTGCTCGTGTCGGTGCCGCGCGAGGACGACGTGAAGTTCCGCGGGCTCTGCGAGGGCCGGGGCTACCCGGTGCTGCGCATCGGCGTGACCGACGCGGCGACCCCCGCGGTCGAGGTGCAGGGTCTCTTCACGCTGCCGCTGGACGAGCTGCGCTCGGTGAACGGCGCCGTGCTGCCGCGCCACTTCGGCTGAGCCTCCGGGCGATCCGAGTCCGCAGGAGTCGCGGTGGTCGAGCTGGACCACCGCGACTTCTGCGGTACCGGCTCCGCTCCGGAGTTCCGTGATTACGGAATGTTTGCAATAGTGGAGGCATGACCTCCTCCCGAGACCTCGCCGGCGAGGTCGACGAGCTCCGAGCGCGGCTGGACCGCCTCGAGCGCGCCGACACCCCCGCCGCGCCCGCCGCCGACGATCCGCTCTGGGCCCTGACCGCTCTCCGCGAGCGCGTGCCCTCTCCCGGCGGAGTCGTCTTCGCCGGCTCGGTCGCCACTCCGGCCGGCCCCGTCGAGTGGCAGTACGGCCTCAGCACCGACGCGTTCTTCGAGCGCGACTGGGGAGCGAGCCCCGGGCCGACCGCGCTCGCCGCGCTGGGCAGCCCCGTGCGCCTGCGGTTCCTGCAGGCGGTGGCCGGCGGAGTCGAGACCGTCGCGCAGCTCGCCGAGAGCGAGGGCGCGGGTACCACCGGGCAGATCTACCACCACGTCAACCAGCTGGTCGCCGCCGGCTGGCTGGAGGCGCGCGGCCGCGGCCGCTACGGCGTCCCGCCGGAGCGCCTCGTCCCCCTGCTCGTGATCCTGCTCGCCTCCGGAGGACCCCGATGACCCGCCGCCGCCTCGCCCTCGCCGCCGCCTCCGCCGCGGCCGTCGTCCTGCTCGGCGGAGTGCTGCTCCGTCCCTCCGCTCCGACCCTCTCGACCGAGGCGACGGGCGACGCCGAGATCGCCGGGTGGCTCCGGACCGACGTCGGAGACGGGGCGCGGAACCACCTCGTCGCGGCCGTGATCACGCCCGACGGCGTGCGCTACGGCGGACTCGGAGCCGACGAGCGGACCGAGGTCGAGATCGGATCGGTCACGAAGACGATGACCGCGCTCCTCCTCGCCCGGAGCGCCTCCGAGGGGACGGTCGGGCTCGAGGACCCCGCCGCGGAGCACGCCGACGTCGGCGGCTTCACCGGGACGCTCGAGGAGCTGGCGACCCACCGCTCCGGCCTGCCGCGACTCCCCACCGGTATCGGCGACCTCGCCTCGACGCTCGTCGCCCAGCTGCGCGGCACGGACCCCTACGCGGGCTGGTCGGCCGACGACGTCCTCCGGCAGGCAGCCGAGGCGGACCAGGGCGAGCACGTGCACGCCTACTCGAACCTCGGTGCCGCGGTACTGGGCCAGACGCTCGCCCGCGCCGAGGGCCGCGACTACGCCGGCCTCCTCCGCGAGCGCGTCCTCGCTCCGCTCGGGATGTCCGCGACCTCCGTCCCGGAGACCGCGGACGCCCTCCCCGCCGACGCGCCGACCGGCTTCTCGGCGAGCGGGCGGTCCGTCGACGCGTGGACGATGGCGGGCTACGCGCCGGCGGGCGGCGTCCGCTCCACGGCGGCGGACATGGCCCGCTACGCGCAGGCCCTCCTCACCGACGACCCCGCGCTGGGCGTGCCCGCGGCGAGCGTCCTGGATCCCCGATTCGACGCCGACGGGGCGCGGATCGGCCTCGGCTGGTTCACCTCGGAGTCGGAGGACGGCGGATCCGTGACCTGGCATAACGGAGGGACCTCCGGCTACTCGACGATGCTCGCGATGGACCGGGAGCGCGGCCTAGCCGTGTTCGTCAACGGGGACACGGCGAGCTCGGTCGACGAGCTCGGTCTGCGCCTGCTGCAGCGCGCCGGGGAGGAGTCGTGATGATCGCCTCGATCCTCGTCCTGCTCGTCGTCGCGTTCACCGTCGGCCGCTTCGCCCTGGGGAGCATCCCCCGGCGCCGGGCGGCCGGGTTCCTCGACCGCGACCGCGTCCGGACGCTCGCCCGCGGCGTCGAGGCCGTCGCCGTGCTGCTGCTCGGGCGGGCGCTCGTCGACTGGTCGGCGCTGACGCTGCTCCCCTGGGCCGTGCTGGTGGCTCTCACCGCGGCCGGGGCGGCCGGCGCCGTGCTGCGCTGGGACGGGCTGCCGTGGTTCGAGGACCCGGCGCGCCGCCGCTCGCGGACGACCGGGCTCGCGGCGACCGTCGCCGTGTCGGCGGTCCTGATCGGCGTCCTGGGCTGAGCGCCGCGCACGTGCCGTCGGATCCGCGCCTTCCGCGGTGGTCGCGTGCTGCTGCGAGGCGGGAGGAGTGGCGGCGGGCGCGGGCGGGAGCGGCGTCAGCCGGTCTGCGCGGGGAGGTCGTCGGGCTCGGCGTTGTCGAGGACGCGGCCGTTCTGGTCGCCGACGCTCAGGACGGTCGTCGGGCGGAGGTTGAGGGTGTCGCCGCCGTAGAGGCTGTCGATGTCGACGCCGTCGCGGCGCACCGAGTTCAGCGCGGAGAGGTAGTCGGAGCTGATGCAGAACCGGTCCGCGATCCGCTCGCTGATGTCGCCCGCTGCCACCAGGTAGGAGGCCGGGGCGCCGTCGGAGGCGGTGCTCGCCGTCCCGGTCGCGCCGACGCGGGTGCCGCGGTCGCGCACGCGCTCGAGGTCGACGCCGTCGAGCGTCCCCTCGTCGAGCGCCTGGACGACGCACTCGCCCGAGACGTCCTCGACGGGTGCGGGAGTGGTCGAGACGCTCGGCACCGGCCGCGGCGTGGACTCGGCTCCGGCGGCGGGCGGTGCGGTCGAGGCGGTCGAGGCGGTCGGCTCGGCGGGTGCGGCGGCGGGGCTCGTCGCCTCCGCCGTGCAGCCGGCGAGCAGGACCACGGCGGAGAGGGCGATCACGAGGCGCTGCGTCGTCCGGACCATTCCGCGACTCTAACCCGGCACCCGGGCGGCCGGGCGCCACCGCGCCCAGCGGGCTGCGGGCGATCCGGTCGAGGCCGCTGGACCCGGCCGACGCGCAGGCCCGACCGAGGCGGGGCTCGGGCGGCCCCTGGACGGCGCGCCCCCGATTGACCTCCCCCGTCGATCGCACCCATGCCGAGCGCCTGTTGGACACGCGGCCCGAACCGGAGTCGACTGGGACCATGCAGTACACGCACCTCGGTCGCACCGGCCTGTCCGTCTCCCGCACCGTCCTCGGCACCATGAACTTCGGCATGCAGACCGAGGAGTCCGACTCGTTCGCGATCATGGACCGCGCGCACGAGCTCGGCGTCAACTTCTTCGACACCGCCAACGTGTACGGAGGCGAGGCCGGCCGCGGCGCCACCGAGGAGATCGTGGGCCGCTGGTTCGCGCAGGGCGGCGAGCGCCGCGAGCGCACCGTCCTCGCGACCAAGGTCTTCGGCGACATGGGCGAGTTCGCCGCTCCCGGAGCCGAGCGCGGCCGCGACTCCTGGCCCAACGGCGGCCGTCTCTCGGCGCTCACCCTGCGCCGCGCGCTCGACGAGAGCCTCCGCCGCCTGCAGACGGACCACATCGACCTCTACCAGTTCCACCACGTCGACCGGACGACGCCCTGGGACGAGATCTGGCAGGCGATGGAGGTCGCCGTCCAGCAGGGCAAGGTCCTCTACGTCGGCTCCAGCAACTTCGCCGGCTGGCACCTCGCCCAGGCGCAGGAGGCGGCGCGCGCCCGCCACTTCACCGGCCTCGCCTCCGAGCAGTCGATCTACAACCTGCTCGTCCGCGACGTCGAGCGCGAGGTCCTGCCCGCCGCGCTGCACTACGGGCTCGGCGTCATCCCCTGGTCGCCGCTGCAGGGCGGACTGCTGGGCGGCGTGCTCGAGAAGACCGCGGAGGGCGGGCGCCGCTCCTCCGAGCGCACCCTCGCCGCGATCGAGGAGCACCGTCCCGCGCTCGAGCAGTGGGAGGCGTTCGCCCGCGAGCGCGGCGAGGCGCCCGGCGAGCTGGCGCTGGCGTGGCTCCTCCACCAGCCCGCCGTCACCGGTCCGATCACCGGGCCGCGAACGCTCGAGCAGCTCGAGAGCGCCGTCGCCGCCGTCGACATCACCCTCGACTCGGAGGCCCTCGCGCGCCTCGACGAGATCTTCCCCGGCCACCGGACCGCCCCCGAGGACTACGCCTGGTGACCACCCACCCCACTGCGAAGGAGCATTCATGAAGCAGCGCACTCTCGGCGACGTCCAGGTCGGCGCGATCGGACTCGGCGGCATGCCGATGTCGATCGAGGGCCGCCCGGACCGCGAGCGCTCGATCGCCACGATCCACGCCGCCCTCGACGCCGGCGTGACCCTGATCGACACGGCCGACGCCTACCACCTCGCCACCCAGGACGACCTCGGCCACAACGAGCTGCTGATCGCGGAGGCGCTGCGCAGCTACGGCGGCGACACCTCCGCCGTGCTCGTCGCCACCAAGGGCGGCCACCTGCGGCGCGAGCCCGGCCCCTGGGACCAGGACGGCCGCCCCGAGTACCTCAAGGAGGCGGCTCGCGCGTCCGCGAAGCGCCTCGGCGTCGACGCGATCGGCCTCTACCAGTACCACCGGCCCGACCCGGCGGTCCCCTACGCCGACTCGATCGGAGCGCTGGCCGAGCTGCTCGATGAGGGCGTCGTCCTCCGCGCGGGAATCTCGAACGCCGACCCGGACCAGATCCGCGAGGCGCACGGCATCCTCGGCGAGCGCCTGGTCTCGGTGCAGAACCAGTTCTCGCCGTCGTTCCGCTCCAGCGAGCCGGAGCTCGAGCTCTGCGCCGAGCTGGGACTTGCGTTCCTGCCGTGGAGCCCGCTCGGCGGCATCTCCTCGGCGGGCGAGCTCGGCTCGCGCTACTCCGCGTTCGCGGCGGTCGCCGAGGCCCGCGGCGTGACGCCGCAGGTCGTCTGCCTCGCCTGGGAGCTGGCGAAGGCCCCGGTCGTGCTGCCGATCCCGGGCGCCTCCCGCCCCGAGAGCATCCGCGACTCCGCCACGGCGGCCGACCTGGAGCTCACGCCCGAGGAGCTGGCCTCGCTCGACTGAGCCCGTTCATCACGGAGGAGGGATCCGGTCGAGGCACCGGTCCGACGCGGATCGCGGGATCTCGGCGCTGATCCCTCCTCCGTTGCGAGCGCGATCCGACTCAGACCGCGTCCTGCAGCGGCTGCGGGAGGGCCGAGACGAACGCGCGGGCCGCGGCGCTCGGCCGTTCCGGCACCGCCACCATCGTCCGCCACACCAGGAGCGGATCGGCGAGCGCCACCGCCCGCAGCCCGGCCGGGCGCTTCTCGGCGAAGTGCGCCGGCACGACCGCGATCCCCATGCCGTACTCGACCAGGTCGAGCAGCGTGTGCACGTCGTTCACCTCGAGCTCGACCTCGAACGCGAGGCCGTGCGCCGCGAACGCCCGCGCCGCGAGGTGACTCGCCGCCCAGTGCTCCTGCAGCCCCACGATCGTCTCGCCCGCCAGGTCCGGGATGCGGCAGCCGACGCGGCTCGCGAGCGGGTGACCCGGGCGCACGAGCACCGCGAAGCCCTCGCTCGCCAGCGGCATCGTCCGCACGCCGCCCGGCACGGCTCCGATGTCGGCGACCAGCGCCAGGTCGAGGCGGCCGGCGGCGACGGAGTCGAGCAGCGTGCCGGACCCCTCGTGGATCAGCCGGAGCGCGACTCCCGGGTGCTGCTCGCGGAAGGTCGCGAGCTCGCGCGGCAGGTGCACGCCGCCGAGGCACTCCTCCGTGCCGACCGCGAGGCTCCCGCGGAGCACCCCCTGCACGGCGAGAACCGCGTCGCGGGCGGCGAGCGCGCTGGCGACCGAGCGCTCCGACTCCGCGAGCATCGCCCGGCCGGCCGGCGTCAGCTCGACCCGGCGCGTGCTGCGGGTGAAGAGGGGGCTGCCCAGCTCGCTCTCGAGCGCGCGGATCGACGCCGAGAGGCCCGACTGCGAGATCTGCAGGGCGCTCGCGGCGCGGGTGAAGTGCTGCTCCTTCGCGACGGCGAGGAAGTGTTCGAGCTGTCGCAGTTCCATGGGTCCATCCTCGTCGCGCGGGCGGAGGAGCGGGGACCGGACCCGGCACTCCCCAGCGGCCGCTCGGCCGCCGGGTGCGGAGCCGGCCGGCGCATACGGCGGCGGCCGCGAGAGCCGGCCCGGCTCAGGCGTCGGCGGACGAGATCGCGAGGACGATCGCCGTCAGCGTCGCCCGCAGGCGCTCGAGCGACGCGGGCTCCGACTCGTCCTCGAGGATCGACTGCTTGACCGCGTCGTCGTAGCCCGCCACCAGCAGGCGCACGGCGGTCGTGGGCTCGAGGGAGAAGTCGCGGCGCACCTGGCGCAGCGCCCCGTGCACGATCTGCACGAGCGAGGCGTCGAAGCCGGCGCGGAAGTCGCGGTACTGCGGAGCGATCCGCGGGTCGCGCAGCGCGAGCAGCTCGAACTCCGACTCGACCACGCACCAGCGGCGGTTGTCGGTGGCAGGACCCTGGAGGAAGTCGAGGATGACCACGGCCAGCGTCTCGGCCGTCAGCGGCTCGTCGGCCGAGACGACGCGCGGGATCGTACGGTCCATCTGCTCGACGAGGGCGGTCACCCGGGCGCCGTTCTCCCGCTCCATGAGCGCGAAGAACAGCTCCTCCTTGGTGGAGAAGTTGGAGTAGAAGGCGCCGCGCGAGAACCCGGCGCGCTCGCAGATCTGCTCGACGGACGCGCTGTGCACGCCGGTCTCGGCGAAGACGTCGTAGGCCGCGTCGAGCAGGCGCTCGCGGGTGCGGCCTCGGCGGGAGGTCTCGGGAGGGGTGGAGTCGATCGCCGTCATCACCAGCCTCCTGCCCGCCCCGTCAACACCTTCGACGCCGTTCACCTTATCCGATACATTCACGTATCGAATACGGTCCTGTATCGGATACGCTCGTGTATCGGAGCCCGGCTCCGCCCTGGTACAGAGACGTATCGCCACCCTCCCCACCCATCGTCAGGAGACCGCGTGTCGTCGCTGCTCTACCGTCTCGGTCGTCGCGTGTACCGCGCCCACCGCCTCGTCGCCGTCCTGTGGCTGCTGATCGTGGTGGCGGGCGGAGGAGGAGCGCTGCTGCTCAACCAGGGCACCGACAACACGTTCTCCATCCCGGGCACGCAGTCGCAGACCGCCCTCGACCAGCTCGAGCGCACCTTCCCCCAGGTCAGCGGCACGTCCGCGCGGTACGTGGTCGTCGCGCCCGACGGAGGCAGCGTCCAGGACGCCGACGTGAAGGGCCCCGTCAGCGACGCGGTCGCCGCGCTCGGCGACGTCGACGAGGTCGCGGCCGTCACGGACCCCTACTCCGACAGCGTGTCCGGCACGATCTCCGACGCTGGGAACGCCCTCGTCATCACCGCGCAGATGGACGGCTCCGCCACCACCACGAGCCCCGAGAGCCGCGACGCGCTGAAGGCCGAGGCGACGACCCTCCAGGACGCGCTGCCCGCCGGCTCCGTGGTCTCGCTCGGCGGCGATCTCTTCGCCCAGAACCTCCCCGGCGTGACCATCACGGAGGCGATCGGCCTCGTGGTCGCCCTCGTCGTCCTCGTGCTCACCTTCGGCTCGTTCCTGGCCGCCGGCATGCCGCTGGTCACCGCGCTGCTCGGCGTCGCCCTCTCGATGTCGGCCATCTTCATCGCCACCCGCTTCGCCTCGATCTCCTCGACCACGCCGCTCCTGGCGCTGATGCTGGGCCTGGCGGTCGGCATCGACTACGCCCTCTTCATCATCAGCCGCCACCAGGACCAGCTGAAGCAGGGCATGGACCCGGAGGAGTCGACCGCGCGGGCGACCGCGACCGCGGGCTCCGCCGTCGTCTTCGCGGGCCTGACCGTGATCATCGCGCTCGTCGGCCTCTCGGTCGCGGGCATCCCGTTCCTCACCACGATGGGCGTCGCAGCGGCGGGCGGAGTCGCGATCGCCGTGGTCATCGCGCTCACCCTGACCCCCGCCCTCCTCGGCTTCGCCGGCGCGCGGCTGCGCCCGAAGGAGCGCCGCGCGAAGAAGAAGGCCGCGAAGGCCGCCGCCGCCGCGGGCACCCACGTCGACACCGAGGCGCACGAGGAGGCGGCGACCGCCTCCCCCGGCGGCCACGTGCACGCCGAGGTCCCGCGCGGGTTCTTCCGCGGCTGGGTCCGGGTCGTCACGCGCTTCCCGATCGTGACGATCATCGCGGTGATCGGCGTGCTCGGCGTCGCGAGCATCCCGGCGCTCAGCCTCCGCCTCGCCCTGCCGGACGCCGGCTACCAGGCCGAGGGCACTCCCGCGCGCACCACCTACGACCTGCTCGCCGAGAACTTCGGCGCCGGCTACAACGGCCCGCTCATCGTCACCGGCACGATCATCGGCTCGACCGATCCGCTCGGCCTGATGGACGACCTCAAGGGCGAGATCGAGAAGCTCGACGGAGTCGCCTCGGTGCCGCTCGCGACGCCCAACGAGACCGCCGACACCGGCATCATCCAGGTCATTCCCGAGGGCGGCCCCGACTCCGAGGCCACCAAGGCGCTGGTCGCCGAGATCCGCGACAAGCACGACTACTTCCAGCAGGAGTACGGCGTCGACCTCGCGGTGACCGGCCAGACCGCGGTCGGGATCGACATCTCGGACACGCTCGCCAAGGCCCTCCTGCCGTTCGGCCTGCTCGTCGTGGGCCTGTCGCTGGTGCTGCTGACGATGGTGTTCCGCTCGCTCTGGGTGCCGATCAAGGCGACGCTGGGCTACCTGCTGTCGGTCGGCGCGTCCTTCGGCGCCGTGGCGGCGGTGTTCGAGTGGGGATGGTTCTCGGACGCTCTGCACGTCGACAAGACGGGCCCGATCATCAGCTTCATGCCGATCATCCTGATGGGCGTGCTCTTCGGCCTCGCGATGGACTACGAGGTGTTCCTGGTCTCGCGGATGCGCGAGGACTACGTGCACGGGAGGCCGGCGCGCGCCGCTGTCGAGTCGGGCTTCGTCGGCTCGGCCAAGGTGGTCACGGCCGCCGCGGTCATCATGTTCTCGGTCTTCGCCGCCTTCGTGCCGGAGGGGGACACCAACATCAAGCCGATCGCGCTCGGGCTCGCCGTGGGCGTCTTCGTCGACGCGTTCATCGTGCGGATGACGCTGGTGCCCGCCGTGCTGCACCTGCTCGGCGACCGCGCCTGGCACATGCCGCGCTGGCTCGACCGCGTCCTGCCGTCCTTCGACGTCGAGGGCGAGGGCCTCACGAAGGAGCTCGCGCTGGTCGACTGGCCGGAGCCCGGATCCACCGACGTGATCGCGGCCGAGGACCTCCGCCTCGACGGACCCGACGGTCCCGTCTACAGCGGCGTCTCGCTGCGGGTCGCTCCCGGCTCCTCCCTCGTGGTCCACGGGCCGCACCGCTCCGGCCGCACCGCGCTGCTGCTGAGCATCGCCGGCCGGCTCGCCCCCGACTCCGGGCGCCTGAAGGTCGCGGGCCTTGTCGTGCCGATCCGCTCCGCCGCCGTGCGCGGGCGGGTCGGGCTGGTGCGCCTCGCCGGAGCCGCCGACCCCGTCGCCGACGTCCGGTCGGCCCTGGAGTCGGCCCCGCCGATCCTGGTACTCGACGACCTCGACACGGTCACCGACCCGCAGCTGCGCGGCGCGATCCGGGCCGAGCTCGACGCCGCCCGCGCCGCCGACGACGCGTTCACCGTGGTCGCCTCCTCCGTCGACGCCGAGGCGCTCGACGACCTCCTCCCCTCCGACCGCGGCGTGCTCGCGGTCTCGCCCGCGGCCGAGCGCCGCGCGATCGCAAAGGTCCTCTGACAGATGGCTCTCCTCTCCCTCGAACGCCCCCGCGGCGTCAAGAAGGTGTCCTGGCTGACCCTTCTCGGGATCGTCCTGGTCCCCCTCGTCATCGGCGGCCTCCTGGTGTGGGCGCTCTGGAACCCGACCGAGCGCCTCGACACGATCACGGCCGCCGTGGTCAACGAGGACACCCCGGTCGAGATCAACGGGCAGACCGTGCCGCTCGGGCGCCAGCTCGCGGCCGGCCTGGTGACGGGCGGCACCGACTCCGCGAGCTCGGACGCCCCCTCCTCCACCCCCTCGGCGAGCGCGACGCCGTCCGCGAGCACGACCCCGGTGCCCAACGTCTCCGGCTCGGACTCGACGGGCAACTTCACCTGGGTCCTCACGGACAAGGACGACGCCGCCAAGGGCCTCGCCGACGGCAGCTACGCGACCGTCGTGACGATCCCCTCCTCCTTCTCCGCCGCCGCCACCTCGTACTCCGGCGACGCCGCGGAGGCGACGAAGGCGACCATCGACATCGCCACCAGCGAGAAGGCCAAGCTCGTCGACGACGCCATCTCGGCCACCGTGACCAGCACCGCCACCTCGCTGCTCAACACGCAGCTGACCACGGCCTACCTCGAGAACGTCTACGTCGGCTTCAACACCCTCAACGAGCAGATCGGCCAGGCGGCCGAGGGCGCGGGCACGCTCGCCGACGGCGCCGACCAGCTCGGCACCGGCGCCTCGACCCTCGCCGACGGCACGAGCAGCCTCGCCGACGGGATCGACGAGCTCGCCACCGGCGCCTCCTCGCTCTCGGACGGCGTCGGGCAGATCGGCACCGGAGCCTCGTCCCTCGCCGACGGCGTGGGGCAGCTGGGCACCGGGGCCTCCGACCTCTCCGGCGGAGTCGCGCAGCTGGCCACCGGTGCGCGCGGCCTCTCCGGCGGAGTGGGACAGCTCGCGACGGGCGCCCGCGACTCGGCGACCGGGGCGACCGCGCTGCAGGGCGGCGCCTCCGACCTGGCCGACGGGCTCGACCAGCTGAGGGAGGGAGTGGTGAGGACCGGCGACGGGACCCAGCAGGTCGCCGCACTCAGCGCCGGCGCCGCCGCCGCCACCGCGGGGACCTTCGAGGCGCTCAGCGCCGCCCTCGAGGGCTGCGAGACGACGCAGTGCCTCGCCGCGCGCGCCGTCATCGCCTCGGCCGACGGACCCACCGGCGCGACCACCCTCGCCACGACGACCGCGGGAGCCGTCGCCGGGATCGACGCGGGCATCCGCCTCGGCGGCGACGGGCAGCCCTCGCTGATCGACGCGGTCGGGCAGTCCGCCACCGGCGCGCGCACTCTCTCGGGGGGCATCGGACAGCTGTCCGGCGGCCTGACGCAGCTCGCCGACGGCGCGGACGACGCCGCGGGCGGAGCGTCCCAGCTCGCCGACGGCCTCGACACCACGGCGGCCGGGTCGGCGCAGCTCGCGACCGGCGCCACCGCCGCCGCGGCCGGCGCCCGCGACCTCGCGACCGGCGCGACCACCGCCGCGGGCGGCGCCGCCGACCTCGCCACGGGAGCCTCCTCCGCCGCCGACGGAGCCGACCAGCTCGCCGACGGCGCGAGCGGGGTCTCGGACGGCGCCGTGCAGCTCGCCGACGGCACCCGCACGCTCGCGACCGGCCTCGACGCCGCGGTCGCGCAGCTCCCGACCTACACCGAGTCGGAGTCGACGAACCTCGCCGACGTCGTCTCGGACCCGGTCGAGAACGCGAGCAGCGCGACCGACCTGTTCGGAGCCTCCAGCGTCCCGTTCTTCGCGACGATCGCCCTCTGGCTCGGCGCCCTCGCGACGTTCCTGGTGCTCGCCGCGTTCTCGCACCGCGCGCTCTCCTCGACCCGATCCTCCGCGGCGCTCGCCCTCTCCTCCTACGTGCCGGCGCTCGTGATCGGCGTGGTGCAGGGACTCGCGGTCGCGATCGTGATGAGCGGGGTCGCGGGCCTGGAGCCGGGCCGCTGGGTCGGCTTCGCCCTCCTGGCGATGCTCACCGGCGCCTCGTTCGCCGCGGTGAACCAGGGGCTGGTCGCCCTGCTCGGAGGGATCGGCCGCTTCCTCGCGATGGTCGCGGCGGTGATCGCGCTCGGCGCGGGCATCATCTCGACGGTCCCCGGGCTGTTCGACGACGTGCTCGGGTTCCTGCCGCTCTCGGCGGCGCAGAACGCGCTGTCCGGAGTGGTCGAGGGCACCGACGGCACGGCCGGCGCCGTCGTCGGCCTGGTGATCTGGCTGCTGTTCGGCCTGCTGCTCACCGTCGCCGCGATCGCCCGCCGCCGGGTCGTCTCGGTCCGCGCCCTGCACCGCACCGCGGAGGCGTAGGCCGCGCCTCGCGCCACTCCTCCCCCGAACCGGGGACGGGTGGCGCGAGGATCGCGCCACCGCCCCGCCTCTCCGGGCGACCGGCCCCGGCCGGGGCTAGCCTGACGCGATGGAGTCGGAACCGATGGCGATCCGGACGCGACGGGTGTACGGCCCATCGGTCCTGCGGCGCCTCCGCGCCCTCCTCCTGCGGCTCCTCGGCGCCGGCCTCGCGGCCGTGCTCATCCCGTTCGCCGTCCTCGCGGACCGCCGCGGCGTCCTCGACGAGTCGGTGCTCGCGCTCGGGCTCCTCGCCCTCACCGTCGTCATCGGACTGGCCTCGGCGGTCTCGCTCTTCGTCGTCTCCCCCACCCGCGTGATGACGACCGAGACGCAGGTCGTGCTGATGCGCGGCCGCCGCCGCCGCGAGCAGTGGCCCCGCCGGTCGGTCCGCTTCCTCGAGTCCGCCGACGGCGACGGCTTCGTCGCCTGGTGCCGCGGCGACGGAGTCGAGGTGCGCTGCGGCCACTTCCGCCCGGAGGACCTCGCCGCCCTGCTCGCCGACCTCGGCGCCGCCGCCCGCGTCCGCCACGCCCTGCCGCCCGCTCTGGCCGGGCCCGCCTCGGCCGTCCGCTTCCGGCCGCACCGCGCTCCGCTCCAGCGCCGGGCGGTCGCCCTGGTCGTCGTCGCCACGGAGGCGTTCGCCGCCGGCGTCCTGGCCGTCGCCCTCGCGGGATCCCCGTCGGGCGACCGCGCGCAGATCGCGCTGGGGGCGGTCGTCGTGGCGCTCTCCCTCCCGCTCGGGCTGGTCGCCGCGCGGCTGGCGCTGCGGCCCGGGCTGCCGGGCTCGATCGTGGTGTCGGAGTCGGCCATCCAGATCGACGGGCTGGTCTTCCCGCTCGAGGCTCTGCGCTCGGTCGTCGCCTCGAGCCCGACGGGGAGCCATAGCCTCCGCCTGACCCTCACCGAGACGAACGGCCGCGTCACGGAGGTCCCCCTCGGGCTGCGGGTGCCGACGCTGCGGCGCGACCAGCTCTTCCCCGACTACCCGCTGCTGCTCGGCGTGCTGCGCGAGCGCACGGCGGGGCTGCTGCGGATCGAGGGCTGAGCCTCAGTCCTCAGCGCCGTCGGCGATGCGCTGGTGGTGGTGGATGACCTCGGCGACGATGAACCCGAGGAACTTCTCGGCGAACGCCGGGTCGAGGTGCGACTCCTCGGCGAGCGCCCGCAGCCGCGCGATCTGGCGGGCCTCGCGCTCGAGGTCCGCGGCGGGCAGCCCGTGCGCGGCCTTCAGCCGGCCGACCTTCTGCGTGAACTTGAAGCGCTCGGCGAGCAGGTGGATCAGCGCCGCGTCGATGTTGTCGATGCTCTGACGGATCTGCACGAGCTCGGCCCGCGCCAGGGACTCCTCGTGCGACGGCTCCTCGTGCGACAGCTCCTCGGTCATGCCCCGACCCTAACGGACCGCCCCCGGACACGACGACGGCCCCTGCCCGGAGTCCGGGAGGGGCCGTCGAGAGGTCCCGGTCAGTCGACCAGGTTGATCTGCACGGGGATGTTGCCGCGGGTGGCGTTGGAGTACGGGCAGAGCTGGTGCGCCGCATCGGCCACCTTCTGCGCGTCCTCGGAGCTCGCCTTCGGCACGTAGACGTCGAGCTCGACCGAGAGGCCGAAGCCGTCGGAGTCGTTCTTCCCGATCGAGACGCTGGCCGAGACGGCCGCGTCGGTCGTGTCGATCTTCAGCTGGCGACCGGCTCCGTGCAGGGCGCTGAGGAAGCAGGCGGAGTAGCCGGCCGCGAACAGCTGCTCGGGGTTGGTCCCCTCGCCGGAGCCGCCGAGCTCCTGCGGGGCGCGGGTGTCGAGGTCGAGACGGTCGTCCTCGGTGCGGACGTGGCCGTCGCGTCCTCCACCGGAGGCGTGGGCGATGGCGGTGTAGAGAGCATCCATCCCCCCATCCCACCACTCGGCCGCCGTGAGTCGGGTGAACGCGGGATGCACGTCCGTGCGTTCTCCCGGGAATCCCCCTCGGGAACGCTCCGGGGAGCGTCAAGCCCCTCCCCCTCGGCGCCCTCCGGGTGTGCGGTGGAGGGACACCGACCCCGACCGGCGCGAGCCGGAGAACGGACACGAGCATGCGAGCACTCACCTGGCAGGGCATCGAGAAGGTCTCGGTCGAGACCGTCCCCGACCCCCGCATCCAGCAGCCGACCGACGCGATCGTCCGGATCACCTCGACCGCGATCTGCGGCTCCGACCTGCACCTCTACCGCCTCCTCGGGCCCTACATCGACCGCGGGGACGTGCTCGGCCACGAGCCGATGGGCGTCGTCGAGGAGGTGGGCTCCGGAGTCACCACCCTGAAGCCCGGCGACCGGGTCGTCGTGCCCTTCAACATCGCCTGCGGCGAGTGCTTCATGTGCCGCCGAGGGCTGCAGTCGCAGTGCGAGACGACGCAGGTCACCGAGTACGGCTCGGGAGCGGCGCTCTTCGGCTACACGAAGATGTACGGCCAGGTCCCCGGCGGGCAGGCCGAGCTGCTCCGCGTGCCGCTGGCCGACTACAACACGATCGTCGTCGGCACGGACCTGCCGGACGAGCGCTACCTCTTCCTCAGCGACATCGTGCCCACCGCCTGGCAGGGCGTGGAGTACGCGCAGGTGCCCGACGGCGGGACCCTGGTCGTCTTCGGACTCGGCCCTGTCGGCCAGTTCGCGGCGCGGATCGGCGCCCACCGCGGCTACCGCGTCCTCGCCGTGGAGCCCGTCGCCGAGCGGCGCGCGATGGCCGAGCGGTACGGCGTGGAGACCTTCGACCTGTCCGACGACATCGCCGCGCAGCTGCGCGACCTCACGGACGGGCGCGGCCCCGACTCCGTCGTCGACGCGGTCGGCATGGAGGCGCACGGCTCGCCTGTCGGCTCGTTCGCGCAGTCGATGGCGGGGCTCCTGCCCGACCCGATCGCCCGCAAGGCGATGGACACGGTCGGCGTCGACCGCCTCGCCGCGGTGCACGCCTCCCTCGACCTGGTGCGCCGCGGCGGCACCGTGTCGCTGAGCGGGGTCTACGGCGGAGAGGCCGACCCGATGCCGCTGAAGTCGATGTTCGACAAGCAGGTGACGGTGCGGATGGGCCAGTGCAACGTGAAGCGCTGGATCGACGACCTGCTGCCGCTGGTGGAGGACTCCTCCGATCCGCTCGGCGTGATGGACCTCGTGACCCACCGGGCGCCGCTCGAGGACGCTCCGGCCCTCTACGAGACCTTCCAGAAGAAGGAGGACGGCTGCATCAAGGTCGTCTTGCACCCCTAGCCGGGGAACAGCGAAGGCGGCGCCCCCCGAGGGGAGCGCCGCCTTCGCGGTACTGCCGAGACCTACTTGAAGACGTCCTTGACGTCCTCGCCGGCCTTCTTGGCCGAGGCCGCGGCCTGGTCCTTCTGGCCTTCGGCCTTCAGGCTGTCGTCGTTCTTGTGGTCGCCCAGGGCTTCCTTCGCCTTGCCGGCGATGTCCTGAGCGGCGTTCTTGATCTTGTCATCGAGCCCCATGGTGGTGCCTCCTTCGCTGATCGTTGGCACGACCGTAGGACCGGGAACTGCCCGCTTCCTGGGAGCGGGAAGGGGCTTGCCCGGGTGCCCGCTGGACTGCGATGATTCGCGCCCTCGACCGGGGCCGGCCGGTCGAGGGCGCGGGATCAGGTCGCCGGGGTGGCGGACTCGGACGGAGCGGACTGCGAGGGCGCGTTCGTGGGCGTCTGCGACGATCCGTCGTCGGCGCTGGTGGGCACCGCGCTCCCCGACTGGTACGGCGTCTGGGCGTCGCCGGTGCAGCCGGCCAGCAGGCCGATCGTCAGAGCGGAGGCGCCGAGCGCCCCGAGGACCCGTGCGGCGCTCACTTGCCCGTCACCGCGTCCTTGACGGCCCCCACTGCCTTCTCGACGATGTTCGGCTTCGGGTCGGTGCCGTAGAGGCGCTCGTCCGGCTGCGTGGGCGGGGGCATCGGGACGTTGCCGCCGGGCTCCGCGACACGGTAGCTGAACTCTCCCTTGCCGTCCGGGGTCGGACCCGAGGCCCAGCTGCCCTCGGAGGCCGCTGCTCCGTCCGAGAAGTTGATGTACTCGTACGACACGGAGCGCTCCTCCTTCGAGATCGGGAAGTTCGAGGGCACGGGCAGGTCCTCCCGGCCCTCCGCGCGCAGCTCGGCGGCCGCCGCGATCCACTGGTTCTGGTGCATGGTGTCGCGGGCCAGGAGGAACGACAGGAGGTCGCGCACGCCGTGGTCGTCGGTCATGTGGTAGAGCCGGGCGACCTGGAGCCGGCCCTGCATCTCCGCGTTCGCGTTGGCGGTGAAGTCGGCCAGCAGGTTGCCGCTGGCGGTGATGTAGGAGCCCTGCCACGGGTTGCCCATGCTGTCGACGGGGCGCGCGCCGGCGCCGGCCACGATGGCGTGCTGCACGTCGGAGCCGCCGATGACCGCCGCGAGCACGGGGTCCTTCTTCATCGCGTCCTCGGACTGCTCGACCGGGGCCTTCTCGAGCAGCTGGGCGATCATCACGGCGATCATCTCGACGTGGCCGAACTCCTCGGCGCCGATGCCGAAGAGCAGGTCCCGGTACTTGCCCGGGTCGTGGGCGTTCCAGGCCTGGAAGCCGTACTGCATCGCCACGGTGATCTCGCCGTACTGGCCGCCGAGCACCTCCTGGAAGCGGCGGGCGAAGACCGCGTCGGGCTTCGAGGGCGTGGACGTGAATTGGAGTTCCTGACGGTGGAAGAACATGACTGGTTGCCTTTCCGGGGTAGCCGGGCGGATCCGGGTGCGGACGTCCGATGTCTGTCCTCTCGACGGTAGGGAGCCCTGTTCGCGGGTCAGAAGGGGCTTGACGCGGTGGCGGAGCAGTCGATCCACGGGCTCTCGGGCCCCGCCCTCGTGGGCGCGGGATGGTAGCCCCATCGGGGGGTCAGCCGCTATGCCCTTCCCGGTACTCGAGGGCCCGAACAGACTGGCGACGCCGGCACGCATTCATTCCCCACTCGATCCTGGAAGGGACAGACGATGTCGAACATCGATCCCGCTTCACCTCCGTTCGGAGACGGCGCCGCGAACTTCGGCGCGACCGAGACCCCCATCGACAGCGGGGCGCACGTCGCCTCCACGGACACCTCCTCCGGCTCCTCCTCGGGCAGCACGGCCGACTCCGCGAAGGAGAAGGCGAGCGCCGCCGCGGGCACCGCCAAGGACCAGGCCGGCGCCGTCGCCGGCGACGCCAAGCAGGCCGCGAGCGAAGTGCTCTCGACCGGCAAGGACGAGGCCGCCAACGTGGTCCAGGAGGCCAAGGTCCAGGTCAAGGACCTCTACGACCAGAGCCGCACCCAGCTCACCGAGCAGGCCCACGCCCAGAAGGAGAACGCCGCCAAGGGCGCCCGCGCCTTCAGCGACGACCTGACCGCGCTGGCCAACGGCGAGGGCGGCAGCGACAACGCCGCGGCGAAGCTCGTCTCCCAGGCGGCCACCCGCGTGCAGGGTGTGGCCTCGTGGCTCGAGAACCGCGACCCGTCCGAGCTCCTCGACGACGTCCGCGCGTTCGCCCGCCGCCGCCCGGGTGCCTTCATCCTCATCGCCGCGGCGACGGGACTCGTCGGCGGGCGCCTCATCCGCGCCCTGACCGCCGAGGCGAAGGACGAGAAGGAGGCGACGAGCACCCGCACCGACGGACCCGAGTTCGACGCCCCCGCCTCGACCACCGCGCACTCCGACGCCTCCGCGTACGACGCGCCCGTCGCGTCCGCCTACGGCACCGTCGGCTCGAGCTCCCTCGAGCGCGACTACGCGCCGACCGAGCCCGTCTCCGACCCGCTCGACGGCGGCTTCCCGAACGGCGGCCGGCTGTGACCGACCCGACGGGCGTCCACCGCTCGACGGAGACGCCCGACCAGCGGGCCGGGTCGACGTCGCTGGGCGATCTGCTCGGCGAGGTCTCGCGCGACCTCTCCACGCTGATCCGCCAGGAGATGGCCCTCGCCAAGGCCGAGCTCAAGGAGTCCGCCGGCAAGGCGGGCAAGGGAGCGGGCCTCCTCGGCGGGGCGGGCTACGCCGCGCTGATGGCCGTGCTCTTCCTCTCGATCGCCCTCTGGTGGGGCCTGGGCACTCTGATCGGCAACGGCTGGTCCGGAGTGGTCGTGGCCGTCATCTGGGCGATCGTGGCCGCGATCCTCTACGCGGTGGGCCGCAAGAGCCTGAAGCAGGTCGACGGCGCTCCCGAGACGGTCGACTCCCTCAAGAAGATTCCCGACACCCTCAAGCCGAACGGGGCAGGACGATGACGTACGACGCAGGACAGAACAAGACACCCGAGGAGATCCGGGCGGACATCGAGCGCACGCGCCTCGAGCTGGGCGGGGACGTCGACGCGCTGGCCGAGAAGGTCAGCCCGTCCGCCATCGCGCAGCGTCAGACCGACAAGGTCAAGTCGGCCGTGGGCTCCGTCCGCGACCGCGTGATGGGCTCGGCGCACGACGCCTCCGACTCGCTCTCGAGCGGTGCGGGCTCGGCGAAGGCCAAGGCCGAGGGCAACCCGTTCGCCGTGGGGCTCATCGCCCTCGGCGCCGGACTCCTCGTCGCCTCGCTCATCCCCGCCTCCAGCAAGGAGAAGGAGGCGGCGAGCCGCGTCAAGGAGCAGGCCCAGCCGGTCGTCGACAAGGTGACCGACGCGGCCAAGGAGGCGGCGAGCGAGCTCCGCGAGCCCGCGCAGCAGGCGTTCGCCTCCGTCAAGGAGACCGCGACCGACGCCGCGCAGAACGTCAAGGAGGCGGGCACCTCCGCCACCGACGACGTGAAGGACTCGGCCCGCGAGGCCAAGCACGCCGTCCAGGAGGACGTGCAGCACTGATCCGTCGGCGCTGACAGGGCGGTGGGCCTCCGGGCCCGCCGCCCTTCGTCGTGCCGCCGGGAATACACCGCCGCCCGCGCTCCTTGCCCTCCGTATGCGATCGATCGTCTACTCCCGCACCGGTGACTCCTCCGTCCTCTCCCTCGTCGACCGGGAGGAGCGGGCTCCGGGCTCCGGCGAGGTCCGCGTCCGCGTCCTGGCATCGGGCGTGAATCCGACCGACTGGAAGGCGCGCGCAGACGGCGACCTCGCGTTCGACGAGGTCGTGCCGAACCAGGACGGCGCCGGTGTCGTCGAGGCGCTCGGCGAGGGCGTCGAGGGCCTGGCCGTCGGCGACCGGGTCTGGATGTACCTCTCCGCGCACCGCCGCCCCACCGGCACCGCGCAGGAGTCGGCGGTGCTCGCCGCCGAGCACGTCGTGCGCCTGCCCGAGGGCGTCGGCACCGACGTCGCCGCGAGCCTCGGCGTCCCCGCGATGACCGCCCACCGCGCCCTCACCGTGCACGAGCACGGCCCCTCCCGCCTCGCCCCCGGCGCCCTCGCCGGCCGCACCGTCCTGGTCCAGGGCGGCGCCGGAGCCGTCGGGCACGCCGCGATCCAGCTCGCGGTCTGGGCCGGGGCGACCGTCATCGCGACGGTGAGCAGCGACTCCAAGGAGCGGCTCGCCCGTGCGGCCGGTGCGCAGCACGTGCTGCAGTACCCGGACGACGCCCTCGCCGACCGGATCCGCGAGCTCGCCCCCGAGGGCGTCCAGCACGTGGTCGAGGTCGCACCGGCTCAGAACGCCGCGCTCGACGTCGAGGTGCTCGCCAACCACGGCAGCATCGGGTACTACGCGAACAACAACGGCGACGAGTTCACCGTGCCGATCGTCGCGAGCTTCGCGAAGAACGCCCGCTGGCAGGGCCTGCTGCTCTACACCGTGGGCGAGGAGGCACTGCAGGCCGCGGCCGAGGACATCACCGCGGCGCTCGTCGACGGCGCGCTCCCGGTGGGCGAGGAGGCGGGCCTCCCGCTGACCTGGTTCCCGCTCGAGGAGACCGCGGCCGCCCACGACGCGGTCGAGCAGGGCGCGACGGGCAAGGTGCTCATCCGCGTTGCCGACTGACCGGGAGGGCTCGCCTCCGATCGACGACCGGCCGGATCATCCCCGGAGCGGGGGCGAGCCCGGGACGGTCGAGCGGTCGGCCAGGCCGGCCACGAGCTCAGCGAGCGCCTCCTCCGCCGTGCGGGTCGGCGCCCAGCCGAGCTCGGCGCGGGCGCGCTCGGTCGACGTGACCGGGACGTTGCCCGCGATGTCGAGCCAGCCCGCGTCGGTGCGCTGCAGGCGCAGGTGCCAGGTCGCCGTGACGACGGAGCGGAGCAGCCCGAACGGCACCGTGACCAGGCGGGCGCCGAAGGCGTGCGCCAGCCGCTCCGGAGTGAGGACCGGCTCGGCCGCGATGTTGAAGGCCCCGCCGGCGCGCCGGTCGAGCGCGCGCCAGAAGGCGTCGGCCACGTCGTCGGCGTGCACGCCCTGGAAGACGATGCTCCTCGGCAGCGGAAGGACCGGGATCCGGACCGCCTTCAGCCACCGCGTCGGGTAGTGGGGTCCGGCGAAGAGCCCGGCGATCTCGGTCGCCGCTCCGCGCTGGAAGACGAGCCCCGGGCGCAGGCGTGTGACGACGATCTCGGGGTGCCGCTCCTCGAAGGCGTCGAGCTGCCGCTCGTTCGCGGCCTTGTGGCGGCTGTAGGTCGAGGTGTGCAGGCCGCCCGTGGGCCAGTCCTCGGTCACCCGGATCGACTTCGGCGCGGCGCTGTAGGCGCCCACTGACGAGGCGACGGCGACCTGGCCGACTCCCGCGGCGGCGACCGCCTCGAGCACGGCCGCAGTGCCTCCGACGTCGACCAGCCGCTGGAACGGCTCGTCGTGGCTGGGCTGCAGCGCCCAGGCGAGGTGGACGACGGCGTCGACGCCGGCGAAGGCCTCGCGGAGCCGCCGTGGGGCGACGCTCGACGCGAGGTCGATCTCGACCCAGCGCACGTCGCGGTACTCCTCCGAGCGGAGCCGAGGGGCCCGGCGGGCGATGCCCACGATCTCCTCCACCCCGGCCTCGCCGTGCAGGCGCCGCAGCAGGGCCGTCCCCAGGTTGCCGGTCGCCCCGACGATCGCGATCCGCATGGCGTCATCCCTCCGGGAGCGGCGCACGCCGGCCCCCTCCTCCGAGGCTAGGCAGGGGCGCCGCCGCGGAGGAGCCGCTTGACAGCGGGCACGACGGGACGCTCGGCGGGGACCGCCGGCGGCCGGCGGGATGAATGCTCCTCCCCAGGGCGGATGCGGCCTAGACCACGGCGGGAGCGGGCGCATCCCCCCGCGCGGCCGGCCGCCGATCCCTAGCCTGGGACGATGCTGCCGACACCGCCCCGCCGCGTCCTCCCCGTGCGACACGAGGTCGAGGGCGTCACGCTGCGGACGGTCGACACCGGTCAGGCCGGGGCGGGCGCGGTGTTCGTCCTGATCCACGGGATCGGGATGTCGCACCACACCTTCTCGCCGCTCGCCGCCCGCCTGAAGCGGCACGGCCGGGTGATCGGCGTCGACCTCGCCGGCTTCGGCGCGAACGCGCGCCCGCGGCGGAGGGTCGGCCTCGAGGACCACGCGCGGCAGGTCGAGCAGGTCCTCCGCGGACTGGGCGTCTCGCGCGCGGTCGTCGTCGGGCACTCGATGGGGTCGCAGGTGGCGGTCGAGCTGGGGCTGCGCGCGCCCGGCCTGGTCGACGGCGCGGTGCTCATCGGGCCGGTGGTGGATCCGCAGCGGCCCGGAGCGGTCCGCCAGGGGCTCGCGCTGCTGCGGGACTGCCTCGGCGAGCCGGTGGGCGTCGACGCGATCCTGCTGGCCGACTACCTGCGCGGCGGCCTGCGCTGGTACCTGCGCCAGCTGCCCGAGATGCTGAGGCATCCGGTGCAGGAGCGCGTCGCCCGGCTGGAGGTGCCGGTCCTCGTCGCCCGCGGCCGCGACGATCCGATCGCCACCCGTGACTGGTGCGAGCGGCTCACGGCCCACGCGCGCGAGGGGCGGCTCGTCGAGTTCGCCGGCTCGCGCCACGTCGTCCCCCGCACCGAGCCCGGAGCGCTCGCCCGCGAGATCCTCTGCTTCGCCGCTGCGCTCGGCGAGAGGCCCGCCGCCCCGCTCCCCCTCCGGTCGGAGCCGGCCGCATGAGCCGGCTCCGACGCCTGGTCCGCGACGCCGTCTGGTGGATCCGCGACTACGCCTACGCCGTCGCCTGGCAGGTGCGCGGCGTCCTCTCGCGCCGTGCCCCGGACGACTACCTCGACGGCGACCGGCGGCCCGTCGTGGTCCTGCCGGGGATCTGGGAGACCTGGTCCTTCCTCCGCCCGATCATCGATCCGCTGCACGAGCGCGGGCACCCTCTCCACGTGCTGACGAGCCTCGGCCGCAACGGCCGCCCGGTCGCCCGGACGGCCGAGGACGTGGCCGCCTACCTCGCCGAGCACGGGCTCCGCGACGTGGTGATCGTCGCCCACAGCAAGGGCGGACTGATCGGCAAGTACGTGATGACCGAGCTCGACCCGGACGGCCGGGTCGACCGGATGGTCGCCGTGGCGACTCCGTTCGGCGGCTCCCGCTACGCGCCCTACCTGGTCCTCCGGAGCCTGCGCGCCTTCTCGCCGCGCGACGCCACGACCCTGCTGCTGTCGAGCCGCTCCGGAGCGAACGCGCGGATCACGTCCGTGTTCGGCCTCTTCGACCCGCACATCCCCGAGGGCAGCATGCTCGAGGGCGCGGTCAACGTCCGGATCGAGACCGGCGGGCACTTCCGCATCCTGAGCGACCCCGAGACGCTGACCGCGGTCGTCACGGCGGTCTCGGCGGAGGAGCGCGCCGACGGAGAGGCGCCCTGACGACGGCGGAACCCCTGACGACTCCGTAGCAACCCGCGTCGCCGCGGCGGAACCCCCTGGCGCCTCCGGCCCGCGAGGCGGAGCGTGGAGCCATGCCCGCCTCCTCCACCGGCCCGACCGAGCTCCTCCTCGTCCGTCACGGCGAGAGCCTCGCCAACATCGCGGCGAGCGCCGCCGAGGCCTCGGGGGCGCACGAGATCGCCGTCGACCGCCGCGACCCCGACGTCGAGCTCTCCCCCGCCGGCGAGGAGCAGGCGCGCGCGCTCGGCCGCTGGCTGGCCGAGGAGGCGCGGCCCGCCTCCGCCTGGACGTCGCCCTACCGCCGCGCCTCCGCGACCGCCCGCCTCGCCCTCGGCGAGGCCGGCATCGACCTGCGGCTGCGCCCCGACGAGCGCCTGCGCGACCGCGACCTCGGCGTCACCGACCGCCTCACCTCCGCCGGCGTGCGGGCCCGGATGCCCGAGGAGGCGGCGCGGCGCGAGTGGCTCGGCAAGTTCTACTACCGGCCGCCGGGAGGCGAGGCCTGGACGGACCTCGCGCTCCGCGTCCGCGCCTTCGTCGACCACCTCGCCGTCGCCGCGCCTCCCGGGCCGGCGATCCTCTTCTGCCACGACGCGGTCGTCCTCGTCCTCCGCTACGTCCTCGAGGGCCTCTCCGAGCACGAGCTGCTCGACATCGGCGCTTCGACGCCCGTCGCCAACGGCTCCGTCACCCGTCTCGTCCGCGACGGCGACGCGTGGCGCCTCGAGCTCTTCAACCGCACGTCCCACCTCGAGCGCTCCGGCGCCCCCGTCACCCGGCACGACGACCGCGCGGCCGGAGAAGGAGACCCTCATGAGTGACCTCGTCTCCCGCGCCCTGCTCGAGCAGCGCTGGCCCCTCCCGGAGCCCGGAGGCTCGAAGCACTCCCGCGGCGACGTGGTCGTCGTCGGCGGCGCCCGCAAGACGCCCGGCGCCGCGATCCTCGCGGGGATCGCCGCGCTGCGGACCGGCGCGGGTCGCATCACGCTCTGCGTCGCCGAGTCGGTCGCGTCGGCCACCGCGGTCGCGCTGCCGGAGTGCGGAGTGGTCCCGCTCGCGGAGACGCGCACCGGCTCCGTCTCGGGCCGCGGGCTCGACGTCCTGGCCGGCGAGCTCTCCTCCGCCGACGTCGCCCTGATCGGACCCGGCCTGGACGACCCGCGCGCGACCGCCGCGACCCTCCGTGCCCTCGCTCCGCTCCTCGACGACGTGCCGGCTGTGCACCTCGACGCCTTCCCGCTCGGGGTCCTGCCCGGGCAGCGCGGTATCGCGCGGAGGCTCGCGGGCCGGCTCCTGCTGACCCCGAACTCGGAGGAGGCGTCCCGCCTCCTCGGCGAGGAGGTCGACGACGTCGAGCGGGCCGCCCTCGCTGTCGCCGAGCGCTACGGCGCGGTGGTGAGCCTGTTCAACACGATCGCCTCGCCCGACGGCGACGCGGTGCGGATCGAGGGCGAGCACCCCGGGCTGGCCACCGCGGGCAGCGGCGACGTGCTCGCCGGAGCGACGGCGGGCCTGCGCGGGCGCGGCGTCGATCCGATGGGCGCGGCCGCGTGGGGCGCGTTCCTGCACACGGAGGCTGACACGCGCCTCTCCGCACGGATCGGCCCGGCCGGGTACCTCGCGAGCGAGATCCCGGGGGAGTTCCCGCGCGTGCTGGCGGGCTGAGCGGGACGGGTGCGCTGAGGACGGCAGTCGTTCCGAGGCGGGCCGGCGGTGCGAGCGCCCCGGACCGAGCCGGCGGCGTGAGAGGCGGCGGTCACCGTGACCGCGGCGTCGACCTCAGTGCGCGACGTCGGCGACCGAGAACGCCACGCCCGGCGTGATCAGGATCGAGGTCTCGCGGGGCTCGCCCTCGCCCTGGTTCACCGTGATCCAGCGCGACGCGGAGCCGTCCAGGGCGCGGTCGATGCTCTCGCGCACCTCCGCGGCCGACGTCTCGCTCAGGCTGAACGGCGCTCCGCCGTAGATGATCTCGACGCGCTTCACAGCATGCTCTCCTCGCTCTGACGGGCGGTCCCGTGGGGCTCCTCGCTGATCCGCAGCCCGTGCGCCGTGTGCGAGTCGGCGAGCAGCTGGCGGATCCAGTCCGGGTTGATGTTCGGGGCACGGCCGCCGTGGTACTTGAAGCGCAGCGGGATGGCGGGGTGCAGCCAGATCGAGGTGCGTCCGTCGCCGACCGCCTGCGAGTCCTTCCACGAGAAGTAGAAGGACTCGTTGCGCGCGAGCTTCGAGCCGATCACGATCTGCAGGTGCGCCAGCAGACGGTCGTCGAAGTCGGCCTCGAGGGTCGAGTCGTAGATCAGTCGCCCCATCAGGCGGTTCTCCGTTCGGGAAGTCGCCCGTCCGCGAAGGGTCGGGCGGAGTCGTGAGTGTCGATCCTACCGGCGCCCCGGATGCTCACCAGGAGTCGTCCTCGCCGTGGAAGTGCGGGATCTCGGTGTCGACGGCGGAGAGGGGCCCGGCGCCGCCGTCCTCCTCGGCCACGGGGTGTGAGACGCCCAGGCGGGCCGTCTCGCGGGTGAAGCGCTCGACGAGCTCCTCGTCGAGCAGCTCCTCGGCTCCGTCGTCCTCGGACTCCGAGAACAGCTGGCTCGCCGGTCCGATCAGCAGCGCCGCCCGTCCAGGCCGGCCGGACTCCTGGCGGATCGGGATGTCGACCGTGATCGACCCCTTGGTGAGCGCCAGCGCCTCCGCGTAGGCCAGCAGCGACCGCGCGATGGCGGTACCCGTCAGCACGGAGCTGCCGGCGTAGTGGATGCGTTCCATGCCTCCTTCCTACTCCTCGGGCGGCCGCCCGGTCAGCGGTTGCGCGGTCGAGGCGGGGAGCGCTAGCGCCGCGTCGATCCGGCGGTCGAGCGCGTCGCGGACGGCCGGCCACTCGGCCGCGAGGATCGAGTGGACGGCCGTGTCGCGCCACGAGCCGTCGGCCCGCCGCTGGTCGTGGCGGAGCACCCCCTCGAACACGGCGCCGAGGCGGAGGATCGCGGCCCGCGAGCGCGCGTTCACCGCATCCGCTTGGAGCTTCACCCGCTCGTAGCCGCTGTCGAAGGCGAGCCCGAGCACCAGCCGCTTCGCCTCCGGGTTCACGACGGTGCCCCACGTCTCGGGCGCGTAGGCCGTCCAGCCGAGGTGGGCCGCCTCGCGCGCCTCGTCGAAGTCGGCCAGCGAGGTCGTGCCGACGACGCGTCCCTCCTGCAGCACGGCGAACGGCAGGCCCGTGCCCCAGGGGTAGTAGCGGTCGACGAAGGTGCGGAACTCCTCCGGGGTGCCGGGGAGGCCGGACGGTCCTCCTCCGTAGCCGCCGGCGAACACCTCCGGACGTCCGATCGCCCGCCCGAGCGGCTCGACGTGCTCGACGGCGAGCGGCTCGAGGACGATCGAGCGGCCGACGAGCGTGACGGGACCGGGGCGGCGGGGGCTGCTCATGCGATCAGTGTGGGGCACCGTGCCAGCATGGCTCCATGAGCACCGCCGCGCTGTTCGAGTCCGCCGCCGCCGCCCTCGTCGGCCTGCTCGCGCAGGTGCGGGACGACCAGTGGGAGCAGCCGGGGCTCGGCGTCTGGGACGTCCGCGGCCTCGCGGGCCACGCGTCGCGGGCGGTGCTGACGGTCGAGGCGTACCTCCTCGCTCCGGAGCCGCCCGAGCCGACCATCGAGGACGCGCTCGACTACTACGACGCGCTGGCCGGGAACGTCGCCGACCCCGCGGCGGTGGCGCGGCGCGGGGTCGAGGCGGGGCTGCTGCTCGGCGACAGGCCGGCTCAGGCGCTGGCGGAGGCGGCGGGCCGCGCGGTCGAGCTGGTCGCCGCCCAGCGTCCCGGCCGCCTCGTCGCCGTGGGCGGCCGCGCGATCGAGCTGGACGAGTACCTCCGGACCCGGCTGCTCGAGCTGGTCGTGCACACGCTCGACCTCTCGCGGGCCACCGGGATCCCGCACGTGCTGGCCGGCGAGGCCGTCGAGGCGTGCTGCGCGCTGACCGGCGGGCTGGCCGCTCGAGCCGGACGCGGCGAGGAGCTCCTGCTCGCGCTGAGCGGGCGGGAGCCCCTCGCCGCGGGGTTCTCGGTGGTGTGAGGGCGCCGGCCCTCCGGCTGCGGGTTCTGCGCGGCGCCGGCCCTCGGGGCACCGGGTCCTCCGTGGTGAGGGCGCCGATCCTCGGGCCGCGGGTTCTACGTGGTGCCGGTCCTCAGGCCACGGCGAGAGCGGCGACCGGCGACACCTTCGTGGCGCGGCGGGCGGGCAGCACGGCCGAGACGACCGTGATCACGACACCGACCACGAGCACCGCCACCAGGATCGGCACCGGGACGGTCGGCGGGATCAGTCCGATGCCCGGCAGCGAGCCGAACACCGAGATCGCGCCGCACCAGCCGTAGACGATCCCGAGCACGATGCCGAGCACCGCGGCAGCGATGATCATCTGCGCCGCCTCGAGCACCACCATCGACCGCACCTGCGAGCCGGTGAAGCCGAGCGCGCGGAGCAGGCCCAGCTCGCGCCGGCGCTGCAGCACGCTGAGCGACAGCGTGTTGACCATCCCGACGGCGGCCAGGACGACCGAGAAGCCGAGCAGGACGCTCATCACCGCGGTGCTCACCTGGATGAACTGCTCGAACGCCGCGATCACCTCGGGGTTCGTCTCACCCGAGCGCTCCATGATCGTGCCGAAGGTGGCGGCGGCGACCGCGAACATCGTGACCAGCGACACTCCGATGACCAGTCCGATGACGGCGCGGGCGCTGCGCGCCGGATTGCGGACGGCGTTGGCGGACGCCAGGCGGGCGACGGGGCCCCGGCCGAAGGCGCGGCCCACGAGGGCCGTGAGCGGAGGGAGCAGGACGGGCGCCCCGAGGATCACGCCGGTGAAGGACGCCATGCCTCCGACCAGCCCGAGGAGGACGCCGCCGGGGTTGGCGAGCCCGAGGACGACACCGGCGGCGAGCAGCAGCGCGCCGACCACGACGAAGACGATCGCCGTGACGTTGCGGGCGGTGCGGCCGCGCAGCTCCTCGTAGCGGGGCTCGGCGGAGGATCCGGCGGCCTGCGACGGCGCGACCGCGAGCACGCGGCGCGATCCGGACCACGAGGCGATGACCGTCGAGGCGACCACGGCGATCAGCGGCAGCACGAGGCCGGGCGAGACGAGCGGGTAGTCGAAGCGGGGCAGGGTGCCGCTCCGGATGGCGAGCTCCGCGGCGAGCGCCACGAGAGCGACGCCGGCGACCAGGCCGATCGCCGCTCCGAGGAGCCCCTGCAGGAGGCCCGTGCGGACGATCCCGCTGCGCAGCGACCGGCCGGAGGCGCCGAGCAGGCGGAGCAGGGCGATCTCGCGGGTGCGCCCGGCGATGACGGTCGAGACCGCATTGGCCGTGACGATCCCGCCCACGAACACCGCGATGCCGAAGAAGACGGCGCCGACCATCCCGAGCATGAGGGCGACCTGGCCGATGCCGTCGATCCCCGCTGCCGCGAAGGCCGCGACCATGTCGGCGATGACCTGCACCAGCACGGCGCCGAACGCCGCGGCGAGTGCGGCGACGGTGACGATGGCGCCCCCGCCCTGGCTCGAGCCCGTGCGCACGCCGCTCACGCCGCGCCCTCCATCGTGAGCATCGCGCGCGAGATCTCCTCGGCGCTCATCCCGCGGCGGTCGTCGACGACGGCCCCGTCGCGGAGGAAGACGATGCGGTCGGCGTAGGCCGCCGCGATCGGGTCGTGGGTGACCATGGCGATCGACTGGCCGTACTCGCGGGTGGAGGCCCGGAGCAGGCTGAGGACCTCGCGGCCGGTGCGCGAGTCCAGGTTGCCGGTGGGCTCGTCGGCGAAGATCAGCTGCGGCCGGGTGGCGAGGGCGCGGGCGATCGCCACGCGCTGCTGCTGCCCGCCCGAGAGCTCATGGGGCCGGTGCGTGAGGCGCTCGCGGAGCCCGAGGGACTCGATCAGCCGGGCGATCCACTGCTCCTCGTCGCCGGTCACGGAGCGGCCGTCGAGCTCGAACGGGAGGCGGATGTTTCCGCGCACGTCGAGCGTGGGGACGAGGTTGAAGGCCTGGAAGACGAAGCCGACGCTGCGGCGGCGGAGCACGGTCAGCTCGACGTCGCTCATCGAGGTGATCTCGGCGTCCCCGAGGAACACGCGGCCGGAGGAGGCGGTGTCGAGGCCGGCGAGGACGTGCATGAGCGTCGACTTGCCGGATCCGCTGGGGCCCATCACCGCGGTGAACTCGCCCCGCTCGATCGAGAGCGTGACGTCGTCGAGGGCGACGACGGGCGGCGTGCTGCCGTAGAGCTTGCGCACGCCCTCGACGCGCGCCACGACGGAGGAGGTCTGGTTCTGCATGTCCTCGACGCTACGGAGGCACCCGTGTCGCCGGCGTCGTCCGCAGTGGCTCGCCGCGTCATCCCTCCGGCGGATCCGCGATGGTCCTGCGGGGTCAGCGGGGCCGGAGCCCCGCCCGGCGGAGGGCGAGGGCCGCCAGCGCGGCGGTGACGGCGGGGTCACCGGTCCGCCAGCCCGCGGCGGCCTCCGGGTGCGCGGCGAGGATGTCGCGGGGGGACGCCCGGGTGAGCGCGCGAAGGGCCAGCAGCTCGGTTCCGCCACCGGTCGAGCCGAGGGCGCGCAGCTCGGCGGTCCGGCGGGCGAAGCGGAGCCGGGGCCGGAGCCAGAGCACGGCCAGGAGCAGGAGCGGGAGGCCCCCGACGGCGAGCCCGGCGACCACGGCCAGGGCGCTCGCGAGCTGCTGCTGGTCGCGTCCGGCGGCGGCCAGCACGGAGCCGGCCCCGCTCGCCTCGTCGAACGGCGCGCGCACGGCGTCGCCGAGCAGGGGGATGCCGCCGAGGGTGGTCCCGGCGTCGCTCATGGTCGAGCCGAAGCCGCTGCCGGCGCTCTCGAGCCGCCGGCCGATCTCGGCCAGGCCGGCGATCAGCGAGCCGACCGCGATCCCCGCGGCGATCGCCACGACGGCCACGCCGAGAGCGAGGGCGTCGGCCAGGATCTGCCGCGCGCGGACGGCCGGGAGGTCGGCGTAGATCTGCATGCGCCGATTATCCGGCGCGCTCGGCGGCGGGCGTGTCCACACCGGCGGAAGGATTCGTCGAGAGGGCCCGGGATCCGCGTCACTCCGCGAGGTCCCCGACGTTCTTCCTCCGTTGTGACCACGTCGGCCGCCTCCGAGAGGTCTGCCCGACCCGGCTCCTCGCCGCTTCTAGTCGAGCAGGTCGTGCAGCACGACGACCTGCTCGCGCTCCGGCCCGACGCCGATCGCCGAGAACCGGGCACCGCTCATCGCCTCGAGCGCGCGCACGTAGTCCTGCGCGGTCTGCGGCAGGTCGGAGAACTCGCGGCAGCCGGAGATGTCCTCCTGCCAGCCGGGGAACTCCTCGTAGATCGGCTTCGCGTGGTGGAAGTCGCTCTGCGAGACCGGGACCTCGTCGTGGCGCACGCCGTCGACGTCGTAGGCGACGCAGACGGGGATGGTCTCGAGGCCCGAGAGCACGTCGAGCTTGGTGAGGACGAAGTCGGTGACCCCGTTGATCCGCGCCGAGTAGCGGGCGATCGGGGCGTCGTACCAGCCGCAGCGGCGCGGGCGGCCGGTCGTGGTGCCGAACTCGAAGCCCTGCCGGCGGAGGTACTCGCCCCACTCGTCGAAGAGCTCGGTCGGGAACGGGCCGGCGCCGACGCGGGTCGTGTACGCCTTGATGACCGCGATGACGCGGTCGATGCGGTTCGGTGCGACTCCGGAGCCGGTGGCCGCTCCTCCCGAGGTCGCGTTGGAGGAGGTGACGAACGGGTAGGTGCCGTGGTCGACGTCGAGCATCGTGGCCTGGCCGGCCTCGAACAGCACCGTCCTGCCGGCGTCGAGCGCCTGCGAGAGGATCAGCGACGTGTCGGCGACCATCGGGCGCAGGCGCTCGGTGTACTGCAGCAGGTCCTCCAGCACCTGCTCGACCAGGATCGCGCGGCGGTTGTAGACCTTCACCAGCAGGTGGTTCTTCTGGTCGAGGGCGCCCTCGACCTTCTGGCGGAGGATGTTCTCGTCGAAGAGGTCCTGGATGCGGATGCCGACGCGGTTGATCTTGTCGGCGTACGCCGGGCCGATGCCGCGGCCGGTGGTGCCGATCTGGCGCTTGCCGAGGAAGCGCTCCGTCACCTTGTCGAGGGTGCGGTGGTAGCTGGTGATGACGTGCGCGTTGGCGCTGACGAGCAGCTTCGACACGTCGACGCCGCGGGCGCTCAGCGCCTCGAGCTCGTGGAACAGCACCTCGATGTCGACGACGACGCCGTTCGCGATGACCGGGACGACGCCCGGGGTGAGGATGCCGGAGGGGAGCAGGTGCAGGGCGTACTTCTCGTCGCCCACCACGACGGTGTGCCCGGCGTTGTTGCCGCCGTTGAACTTCACGACGTAGTCGACGCGGCTGCCGAGGAGGTCGGTGGCGCGTCCCTTGCCCTCGTCGCCCCACTGGGCGCCGGTGATGACGATTGCTGGCATGGCGTGTCCTTCTCGACGGGAGGGGCGGGGGTGGGCGGGTGCGGCGCGGCAGTCGTGCCGCCTCCGCGCGACCAGCCGCTCGATTCTAGCGGAGGGGCCGGAGGACGGCTCCAGCCCACGAGGCCGGTGCAGTGCACGCCCGCGGCGCGAGGCCGCACCGGCGGACTCCCCGGCTCCGAGCCGGCCCGCGGACTCCCCCGGCACCGGGCCGCCCCGCGGACGCATCGCCGAGCAATGCTCTCGATCCCGTCATGCGCAGTTCACACGCGGCGCATAGATTCGAGGACGTTCACACTCCACTCATCACGCGAACAGGACCACGATGCGCAGACTCCGCGCCGCAAGCCTCCTCGCCGTCGTCGCACTCGGAGCCGCCACCGCCGCTCCGATCGCCTCGGCCGCCCCTCTCGACGACGGCGTCGAGCTCACCCTGGTGTCGACGACCGACACGCACGGGCACGTCTACGACTGGGACTACTTCGCGAACGCGCCGTACCCGGCCGACGGTGCGCTCGGCCTCACCCGCGTCGCGACCGAGGTCGACCGCCTCCGCGCCGAGAAGGGCGAGGAGTCCGTGCTCGTCATGGACAACGGCGACGCGATCCAGGGCACGCCACTCACCTACTACTACGGCCTCGGCGACGGCGCCGCGGGCGTCCTCTCCGGCGAGACGACGCACCCGATGGCCACCGCGTTCAACACCATCGGCTACGACGCGCAGGTCGTCGGCAACCACGAGTACAACTACGGGCTCGACATGCTCAGCGCGTACGAGGGCGACCTGAACGCCCCGCTGCTGGGCGCGAACGTCGTCGACGTCGCCACCGGCAAGCCGTACCACGACCCCTACACGCTGATCGAGCGCGAGATCGACGGGAAGACGGTCACCGTCGGCGTCCTCGGCCTCGTCACCCCCGGCGTCCGCGTCTGGGACAAGCAGTACGTCGACGGCGTCCTCGAGTTCCAGGACATGGTCGCCGCCGCGAAGCAGTGGGTCCCGATCGTGCAGGAGCAGGCGGACGTGGTCGTCGTCCTCGCGCACACCGGCCAGGGCACGGTCCCGGACGCCGAGTACGACGCCGCCGACCTCAACGAGGACGTCGTCAACAACATCGCGACGCAGGTCCCCGGCATCGACGTGGTCGTCGCCGGCCACAGCCACAAGGACCTGCCGCAGACGCTGTTCACCAACGTCGCCGGCGAGCAGGTGCTGGTCACCCAGCCCGAGTTCTGGGCGCAGGGCCTCACCGAGGTCACCCTGAACCTGGTGCCGGACGCCGCGGGCGGCCTCGAGGTCGACTGGTCGGCCGGGAACGCACCCGTCACGCAGCCCGTCTACGCGAAGGACATCGCCGAGGAGTCGCCCGCACTGGTCGACGCCCTCGCCGAGCAGCACGCCGCCACGATCGAGTACGTGAACACCCCCGTCGCCGACTCGGTCGAGGAGCTCTCGGCCGCGACCTCGCGCTACGAGGACACCCCGATCATCGACTTCATCAACACCGTCCAGGCCGAGACCGTCGAGTCGGCGCTCGAGGGCACCGAGTGGGCCGACCTGCCGGTGATCTCGCAGGCGTCGCCGTTCTCGCGCACCGCCGTCTTCCCGAAGGGGCAGGTCAGCATCCGCGACATCGCGGGCCTGTACATCTACGAGAACACCCTCCGCGGAGTGGAGCTGACCGGAGCCGAGGTGCGCGACTACCTCGAGTTCTCGGCCCGCTACTTCGTGCAGACCGCCGAGGGCGCCGTGTTCGACCCCGAGACCGGCACCAACGCGACGACCGAGGACCGCCCCGACGGCATCCCGGACTACAACTACGACGCGATCTCGGGCCTGGACTACGTGATCGACGTCTCCCAGCCCGCCGGCTCGCGGATCCGCGGTCTCGCCCACGCCGACGGCACCCCGGTCGCCGACGACGATCGCTTCGTGATGGCGGTCAACAACTACCGCCAGAGCGGCGGAGGCGCCTACCCGGCCGTCGCGCAGGCACCGCTCGTCTACGACGAGCGTCTCGAGATCCGCCAGCTCCTCATCGACTGGTCGACCGCCCGCGGCGTGATCGACCAGGCCGACTTCTACGACCCCAACTGGTCGCTGACGACGGAGCCCGCCGCCGAGGTCCCGGTCACCCCGGCGCCGACCGAGCCCGGCACCCCGACGGAGCAGCCCACCACAGCTCCGTCGCCGCACCCCACCACCACGGCGGCCCCCGTCGCGGGAGGCTCCGGCCCGGGCTCGCTCGCGAACACCGGCGCCGACGCGGCCGGCCTGATCGGCGGAGCCCTCGTGCTGCTGCTGTCGGGTCTCGCGCTGGTCGTCGCGCGACGCCGCCTCGCGGCCTAGCCGAGCAGGGCACGGGCGGCGGTCGGCGGGGTCTCCCGCCGGCCGCCGTTCGCCGTTCCGGAGGATCGCGGGACGATCGGGCCGCGGACCGGCGGCTCAGTCCCCGCGGCGTCGCGACCGGCGGGCCCGCCAGGCCGAGAACGCCCCGGTCGACCAGAGCGCCCAGACCACCAGCAGGGGCTGGAAGACGAGCCGCACCGCGCGCGCCGCGTCCGTCTCGAGGCCGAACGCCGGCGTCCGCGTCACCAGCTGCGAGATGTTCCCCGGGAAGACCGCGACGAAGAACGCCGCCACCACGACTCCCACGATCACGCGCCACCGCACGAGCACGACGAGCGCGAGCCCGAGCGCGATCTCGACGACGCCCGACGCGACGACCACCAGGTCCGGGTCGGCCGGCAGCCACGGCGGGACCTGCGCCTGGAAGGCCTGACGCGCGACCGTCAGGTGCGCCGTGCCGGCCGTGACGAGCAGCAGGCCCAGGAGGATGCGGGCGAGAGTGCGCGGGAGGGAGCGGCGTCCTCCGTCGGTCGCTGTGGCGGCGGTCATGCCCCCAGTCTGCGCTCGGAGCCCGCTCGCGCCGACCGCGAGCGCGTTCCGGCGGCGCCCCGTATCCTCGTTACCGCCCCGTCCGCAGACCGTGAAACGAGTTCCATGAGCACCCTGCCCCGCCTGATGGCCTTCGACCTCGACGACACCCTCGCCGCCTCGAAGTCCCCCGTCGACCCGGCGATGGCCGACCTCTTCGTGAAGCTGCTCCAGGCCACCGAGGTGTGCATCATCTCGGGCGGCCAGATCGGCCAGTTCCGGATGCAGGTGCTCGACCGCCTCGAGGGCGCCGACCCCGAGGTCCTCGCGAAGCTGCACCTCATGCCCACCTGCGGCACGCAGTACTACCGGTACGAGAACGGCGACTGGGCGCAGATCTACGCCGAGAACCTCACCGAGGACGAGAAGTCGCGCGCGCTCGCCGCCGTCGAGGAGAAGGCGAAGGAGCTCGGCTACTGGGAGTCCGAGACCTGGGGCCCGATCCTCGAGGACCGCGACTCGCAGATCACCTTCTCGGCCCTCGGCCAGTCCGCGCCCGTCGAGGTCAAGCAGGCCTGGGACCCGGACGGCGAGAAGAAGAACACCCTCCGCGAGGCCGTGCAGGCCGTGCTCCCCGACCTCGAGGTGCGCTCCGGCGGCTCGACGTCGGTCGACATCACCCGCAAGGGCATCGACAAGGCGTACGGGATGAACAAGCTCACCGAGCTGACGGGCATCCCTCTCGACGACATGATCTTCGTCGGCGACCGCCTCGACCCGGACGGCAACGACTACCCCGTCAAGGCGATGGGCGTCGAGTGCTTCGCCGTCGAGGGCTGGCACGACACCGCCGCGTACCTCCGCTCCTACGGCCTGTAGGCCGCGCCCCGCGAGCCTCTGCCGCGGCGGGGGCGCTGCGGCAGGGCGGCGCCGGGCGGGCGTCGTTCAGCGGTCCTCGTTCAGCGAGCCGGCGGCGGTGCCGCCGAGGGCGAGCCGGAGCCGCTTGGGCAGTCCGGCGACGACGATCGCGTGGGACTCCTCGATCAGCTCCAGCACCAGCCCGGACTCCACCGCCCCGCCCGCATCGACGGTCACCCAGTGCTTCTTGTTCAGGTGGTACCCGGGCTCGATGCCCTCGACCCCCGCGACGAGGTGCACCACGTTCTCGGGCAGCGCATTGACGCTCACGACGGGGCGCTCGAAGCGCTCCGACTCGAGCGCGAAGACCTTCCCGGCGACCTTCCACACCCGCGTGCCCGGGCCGAACGGGAAGCTCGCCTCCGCCCCCGCGAGCCCCTCGAGGAGCCGCCGTACCGCCGTGTCGTCCATCCGATCATCCTCCCGCACCCGACTGCGCCGGAGGCGGAACGCGCCCGCTCACCGGACCCGACCCGAGTCCCATCGGAGCGGCGCCCGTCGCCGCCGCTCCGGCGCCGAGGTCGGACGACGCGACGGCAGCGTCGGAGGAGCCGGAACGGAGCGGACGTCCTGATGGGTCGATGAGCGACTGCGGATGCGCCGGCGATCCTCCTCTCGCCGCCGGGGATCCGCGAACGAGCCCGCGCCCGGCCGAGGTGAGGCCGATCAGTCGGATCACGACGAGGCCGTGCAGCCGACGGAGACGCTGCACCTGAACGAGGAGGACGCCCTCGGGAGGCGGTCCTGCCCGTGCGCGCCTGGTGACGGAATCACGAAGGCCGTAGAGGCCATCCTCCGATCGGCCTTGTAGGGGTTCCTCGGGCGGGAAAGCGAGCGGGGAGACGCATCCGGGCAGCCGACACCGGAGCGCCTCATCCGGCCGGACTCACGGCCCGATCGATCCGCCAGGAGAGAGAAGGAACACAAGCGGGAGACGGCTCTGCGCCTCACCTGTCGATCAATCATCTCTCTTGCGGCAGAACAGGGCGACCTCGGAGTGAGGCGGATAGTCGTTCCGCCGCCGTTTCGGAGCCTCTCTCATCTGTCTCGAGATCGTCGAACCCCGTTGCGTGGAATTACTTGGTGTGCAGTAGTCTCAGGCCTGCCGCGGGAAGGACAGCCCTCTCGCGAAATCAATCGTCGCGGAAAAACTCTCGGGACGCTGCGACATGAGCAGTGGATCTTCCGAGGGAACGTCTGCCGTCTACGGCTCAGGTCGTTCGTTGAAGATCCGCAGGCCATTCGTCCAACCAGAGAGGCATATTATGTCGAACACGTCCCCTTCTGATTCGCCCGTTCCGGCTCGCAATGCGGTTCCCGGCCGCCGGACCGTCCTGCAGGCGGCCGCATGGACCACTCCCGTCGTCGTCGCGGCGATCGGTGCGCCGCTCGCCGCCGCATCGGCCCCGGTGACCGTGCGCACGGTCGCTTTCGTCGACCAGGAGGGTGGCGATGCCACTACTTCCTACACGACGAGCAGCTGCAACCCGTTCAACGCCTACCTCCAGGTGAGCGATTCCGGAGTTCCGGCCGCCGCAGGCATCGCGGTGACGGTGACTCTGCCGACCGCGCTGCGCTGGTACGACGGCACGGCCACACCTCGCACGCTGTTCACGGGTGCCGGCGGAAGCCTCCTCCTGGAGGGCTTCAACGGTCTGCGTTTCGCCACCGCCGGAGTCAGCCAGACGGGCACCATCACGGCCACGACAGCAGGCGTGGTGAATCCGGCCCAGCCGACCGTTCCCGTGGCCGATGCGACCACCGCAGCGATCGTGAACGGCACCAGCGGCACCCGCACCTCGACCTTCCGCGGACGTCGCAACAATGTCGAGTCCGAGATGCCGGAAGCTGTCACCACTGTGGTCGATTTCGCAGTCGCGTGGACCGGCGTCGGTGACACGGCTGCGTCTGCGACCTACCTGAGCTACGTCGTCTCCCAGGACGGCGACGTCTACTCGCACACCGCCCCCTCCGGCGGCTTCTACGAGTGGGACACGACGACCCCCATCCGCATCGGCATGACCAGCATCGCGGCGGATGACGGTCTGATCATCGCCGGCGGCGACCGCGGAGCCCGCCTGTTCTCGGCCAGCGGCAGCACGGTGTACGACTGGGACGGCGTCGCGCTCGCGGCCGCGCCCGGAGGCCGCACTGTCCTCGACATCGCCGTGTCGTTCAGCGACGACAGCCTGTGGCGGGTGTCGCTCGTCGCGACCGACGGGACGGCATGGGAGGCGACGAAGACCATCGAGGCCGGAGCGTCTTGGTCGCCGTGGACGCAGGTCCTCGCCACAGTCA
Organism: Rathayibacter sp. AY1G1; assembly: GCF_002932095.1. Lineage (NCBI taxonomy): Bacteria > Bacillati > Actinomycetota > Actinomycetes > Micrococcales > Microbacteriaceae > Rathayibacter > Rathayibacter sp. AY1G1. Next base: position 56,245 of record NZ_PSUZ01000012.1, on the reverse strand, counting down.
CCGGGCTGCGTCAGGTCGCCGCCGACACCCAGGTCTTCGGCGCGACGCGTCGCATCTTCGCGACGACGGCCGCTGTGTTCGACCAGGACGGCACCCAGCTCACCGCACTTCCGGCCGGACGCACGGCGAAGGACCTCGGAGTCGAGATCGGCGGCAACTGGATCAACGTGATCGGTGACAACAACCAGTACTACCGCACCCCGTTGAGCAACCCCGGGACGTGGGACAGCAACAGCACCGGCAGCCCCGTCGTCACGATCACGAACGTCACCAGCGTGGCGTCGGCCTCGACGCCGAACATCGGCATCCGCGCGTTCTACGTGGCAGGCGCGGCACTCTGCGGCTGAGCTGATCACCAGGGGGCGCCCTGACGACGGCGCGCCCCCCGAGCAGGACTCGCGGGTCCGGTGACGTCCTCCCCTCGATCACCGAGGGAGGACGTCACCGGACCCGCTCGTGCGAGCGGATGCCTCGCTCACAGGACGACCGGCTCGGGCGGACGGGGACAGGGCCTCGATCCCCGGTCGCGCTCACCGGCCCGAACCCGACACGACCCGAGCGATCCGCGACGTCCTGAACGGAGAGCGGAAGCGCCCCGGGAAGCCGTGACACGGCTCGTCATCGGCTCCGAGCAGCTCCCCGTCGAGGCAGGATCGTCCGCCGGCGAGGCACTCGCCCCCGGAGCGCCCGACCACGGGCGCCTGGCCGCGGCCGTGGCCGGAGCCGATGACCGCAGACGCATGCGCCGATCTCGGCTCCACGCCCAGGAGCACTCCGGCGCAGCACCTGTCCGTCTCGATGAGCACGAGTGTGCCGTCGTCGTTTCCGGCAGCGGAAGCGTCCTGCTCGTCCCTGCCGGCGACGACGTGCCCGCCGTCGGTGCCCGACGATCGTCCGCCGGTCTCCCCTCGCGAGCTCTCGCGGCGCCTCTCCCGAGTCTTCTCCTGCCGTTGCGCGTCACGCCCCATCGACAGCGGCGGGACGCCGCGACACCGCATCAGCACCGGACGCACGAGCGCCGACCGCGCGAGCCGAGAGACCTGAGCCGCCCGACGGATCCGACCCGCCGAACCACCTCGACTCCCCGTGCTCGGGACGTCTCCGCCGCCGACGTCCGAGCGGTCGTCGACGGCGCACAACGGAGGTCCGAGCGCGTCCTCATCGTCGGGGAATAGTCGGAATAGCCGAGAGCATCCCCTAGGAGGGGCCTTTGCGCGGAGCTTCGCTCAGGACGGAGGAGCACGACGCCCGACCACTACGCTGAGGGCAGGTCGCTTATGCGAGAGAACAGCGGTCAGTCGCAGACAGGGCTCACACGGTGAAACTGCAAACACCCACTTCCACGAAGAGCTCTTCCTCCGAGAAGGGCCGGAGCTCCTGGTCCCGAGCAGTGGCCAGAAAACTCGTCATCACCGATGTCCTCGTCATCGTGTTCTCGGTCTTCAGCAGTCAGTTCTTCTGGTTCGGAGTGGAGAGCCGAGAATTGTTCGTGGCCGGCCATCAGCCGGAGATCGCGGGCCTGCTCGCGAACTACTGGATCGTCTCCTCGATGATCGTGGTGCTGTGGGCCGCCCTGTTGAAGTTCTACGCCACACGCGAAGACCGTGTCCTCGGCGGAGAGGTGACGGAGTACAAGCGCATCCTCGATGCGACGCTCCTGCTGTTCGCCGTGATCACGTGCGTCGCCTACCTCGGCCAGATCGGCTTCGCCCGCGGGTACATCATCACCGCGCTCCCGCTCGGCCTCGTCCTGCTCTGGCTCGGACGCGGAGCCTGGAGGGTGTGGCTGCGGCAGCAGCGGAGCGCGGGCCGGTACTCCTCCTCCGTCGTCCTCGTCGGCTCGCCACGGAGCGTCGAGCACATCTACCGCGAGCTCGTCCGCGCCACCGGGGCCGGGTATCTCGTTGTCGGCGTGTGCATCCCCGAGGATCTGGCCAGCGATCGGGTGAGCGGGTGGGGGGTGCCTGTCTTCGAGAACATCACGGTGGATGCGGTGCCGGGCATCCTGAACCGGACCGGCGCCGATACCGTCATCATCACGAGCAGCGACCACCTGCCACCCGAGCAGATCCGACAGTTGAGCTGGAGTCTCGAGCCGAGGCGCCAGCACCTGGTCATGGCGCCGAGCCTCACCGACATCAGCGGACCGAGGATCCACATGCGCCCGGTGGCGGGCCTTCCTCTCGTGCACATCGAGACACCTCGATTCGAGGGCAGCAAGCAGGCCCGCAAGCGTGCCCTCGACATCGTCGGATCGCTGAGCCTCATCGCCGTGCTGATGCCTCTCATCGCCTCGGTCGCACTGGCCGTCAAGCTGACGAGCTCGGGGCCCCTGTTCTATCGCCAGACGCGGATCGGCATCAACGGCAAGCCCTTCGGCATGATCAAGTTCCGCTCGATGGTGGTGAACGCTCATGATCAGCTCGCCGAGCTGCTCGCCGCTCAGGGAACGTCCGGAACACCACTGTTCAAGATCACCGACGACCCTCGCATCACACCGATCGGACGCTTCATGCGCAAGTACTCGATCGACGAGGTCCCTCAGCTCTTCAACGTGCTGAGAGGCGACATGTCGCTCGTCGGGCCGCGGCCGCAGGTGGCGGGAGAAGTCGAGCTCTACGACGAGGCCGCGCGCCGGCGCCTCAACGTCAAGCCGGGCATGACCGGGCTCTGGCAGGTCAGCGGGCGGTCGACGCTCTCCTGGGAGGACGCCATCCGACTGGATCTCTACTACGTGGAGAACTGGTCGTTCACCGGGGACCTCGCGCTGCTCGCGAGAACCGTGCAGGCCGTCGTCGCCCCCGGAGGCGGCGCCCACTGACGCATCGGGCCACCGCGCGAGCGGCCGGTCCTCACATCTCGGTGACGACCGCGTCGTCGATGCCGACCGTTCCCGCGGCGGGGTCGTTCAGGCCGACGGTCACGCGGAAATGCGACGCCCAGGACGGCGCCTGGCGATCCACGCCGGTCGCGGGTCTTACCCGGAACGGGAGTGCCGCGGCCATCGCCGCCATCGACTGCGTCGTCGAGGAGACGGGCTCCGAGCGGACGGTGACAGGGATGCCGCGGGCGTCACGACCGGAGACGGTGACGAAGGACTCCGAGACGATCATCGACCCGTTCGCAGCGGCCTGTCCGATGACGAGGTCGGCGGCGTAGACCCGCCCGGGTCTGCTGAGCACATCGAACGAGAGACTCGTCTGTCCGGTGCCTGTTTTCCGGACCAGGAGCCGCCCTGACGCGACGGCGAGCGTGGCCGACGGGCTCGCACTCCGAGAGGTGGCGTCCGGAGTGTCCAGGTACGCGTCCGCGACCGTGCCCACATCGAAGGCTCCATCGACGAGCCGGTTCGCGGCGCGGTGGACGAGAACCGAGGTCGGCACGACGGAGGGCTCGTCCAGGATCGAGACGTCCGCCAACCGGACGAGTCCGGTCCCTCCGACGAGGTAGCCCGATGCCGGAGCGACGTTGCGGAAGGAGGTGCTCGTCACGACGATCCCGCCTCCCCAGCTCCTGTGAGCCGTCTCGAAGACTGTGGCCGCCGCCAGCGGGGCGGCGGCGGAGACCGTGCCGCCGTTGATGCTGATCCTGGCCGTCGTCGTCGCAGCGGTGGAGAACGCGCTGACCGTGCTCGCCGGGGTCAGGCGGACGGTCGCAGCGTGCAGCGTGACGGCACCCCCTGAAGCCTCGACCGCGCGATCGCATCCGCTGATGGCCAGCGACGTCGTGTGCAGCTCGCCACTGGTCGACGCGGAGGACAGTCCCGTCGTGCACGAGCGCACAGAACCGCCGACCATCGCGAGATTCGACCCAGGGGCAGTGCCGGCGACCAGGACGCCCGTGCCGCACTCCTCCACGGCCACGTGGAAGAGGCGCAGATGCTCGGCGCCGGGACCGAACCGGACACCCGTCTCGAATCCGATGATCTCCACTCCGTACAGTCCTGCGCCTCGGACGCCTGTCGCCGAGGACAGCTCGAGGCCGACGGATCCAGGAGCCGCTCGGCCGGGACCCGTGAGGCGCAGTCCGCGCAGGCTCACGCGCGTGTGCGGCGCATCATCGGAGGCCTCGGAGGCGGTGAGGACGAGCGCCGATCCCGACACCGCCGTCGCATCGACATCGCCTCCGGCGAACTCCATCGACACACGCGAGAGGTCGATCGTCAAGGGTGCTGTCAGCACGACGGGCTCGGAGACGACCAGGAAGGACTCGGTCGCGAGGGCGTGAGCCGCGTCGAGAGCGGCCCGGAGCCGCTGCTCAGCAGTCGCTCCCGGGAACTCGGTCGAGTCCCGGAAGCCGTCCAGCCGTGCGTCCGGGAAGGCGTTGGCCGCTGTCGCCGGGGGGGCCGTCGCCACCGCCGTCACGGCGCCCGCGCCCGCTGCCGCCGTCAGGCTCAGAAGCGCCCGTCGTCCTCGATCCCGCGATGATGCTCCCATTCCCGAACAGTACGGAGGAAAGGCCGCCGTCACGACCGCCGTTCACACCCCCCGCACGGCGCACACTGCTGCACGATGTCTCACCTTCAGCGCGAGGGCAGCCGGTGGACCACGTCTGCTGTGCTCAGCTCCAGGAGGAAACTGAGCACGTCCTCCTCGAGGACCTCTCGGGGGACGCCGAACTCGTCGGCGAGCCCCGCGAGGATCTCGACGGTCGTGGACGGATGCTCGAGCCTTCTCCAGATCGCGTGCGCCGTGCCCTTCAGCACGAGGGGCACGGGAAACGGCGACAACAGGTTCAGCAGCACCGCCTGCGCGTCGTCCTCGACGAAGGCCAGCTGATCGGATCGCGCCCACACGGCGTGATCCAGAGCTCCCGGATCGACGGTGGTCACGAGTGGGTCGCATTCTCTCGGCGACGGCGTCGACGATCGGCGGCGAGCGAGCGCACGAGCCCGAGGAACGCCCGCAGATCTGACAACGACGGCCGATCGAAGCGGACCATCCCCGTCTCCGCAGCCCTCCGGCGCGCCCGGCGTGTGAGACCGATCACGGTCGTCAGCGCGGACACGATCAGCACGATGCGCCGCTTCCCTGTGGCCTCGACGAAGGCGAGCGCCCAGTGATAGCTGGACCGCCCCGTTCCGGCCACCCGCAGATCCCACAACCGGCGCTCGTGCACGGCCAGGTCGTCCGGCACGTCCAGCCCGAGGGCGTGGAGCACCGGGCGGAGGGGGTAGGCGCTGCGGGTGCTCTCGACGAGCAGGAGCAGCGCCTCCCGGTCCGATTCGCTCGCGCCCCTGAGGAACCCGATGACCGACTCGAGCTCGGACGTGCTCCGGGCAAGGAGGGGATCCTTCAGCGCGTGGAGCGCGACGACGACCGCGCCCGCGACCGGGGAGGGCACAGCGACCCTCCTGTGCGCGATCGTCACGGTCCGGTGCGACGTCCACAGCACGTCGAGGACTTCCTCCGGCTCTGCGAAGAATCCGGGGTAGCGGTCGTGCACGTCGATGTCGCAGGTCCACTGCGGATGGAACAGGGTCACGGAGTGCACCGGGTAAGCGCGCGGGGCCGGGCGGTCGGGCCGGGGGATCCATCCGCGCTCGGCCAGCAGGTCGACGAGGCGCTGGACGTCCGCCGGGTGGACGAGCACGTCGACATCGCTGGACACGCGTCTCGTGCGGATGCCCTGTGCATGGGCGGTGGGCCCCTTGATGAACAGGGCGCGGAGCCCGTGCGTGGAGGAGAGGTGCGCGGTGAGGGCGTGTGCGAGGTGTACCGCATCATCGAGGGAGAGCTCGGTCGTCGCGGGTGCGGAGCTCACCGTCGATCCGACAACTGCCGGTGCCGACCGGTGGACGGCGCCGGACGCACCGCCATGGATCGCGACACCGCCGCTGCCCGTCGCTCCGAGTCGAGGCCGGACCGGGCGATCGAGGTCGTCGCCGGCAGCGGCTCGGAGGCGAGCGATGCGGCGTACGCCAGCGCGATCCACACGGTCAAGGCGGTCCACGCGGGGGCGGAGGCCAGAGCGACGGCGAGGAAGACCCCCAGACCCAGTGCCGTCCCGTTGCGCCGATATCCCCGCACGATCAGCATCACGAGGAGGACGGCGAAGAGGGCCAGGGCGATCACTCCGGTCTCGGCAGCGAGCTGGGCGTAGACGTTGTTCGCGAGACCGCGAGAGGCGCCGTTCGAGGTGAGCCCCGCCACCGCCTGGGAGTAGTCGGTCCTCCACACGCCGAACCGGCCGGGTCCGACTCCGAACAGCGGATTGTCCGCGGCCATGGTGAAGCCCGTGCTCGACGACTGGGATCGGACGTTCAGCGAGCGGGTGCCGACGTCGACGGCGCCTGTGCCCAGTCCGAGCTTCGAGAGCTGCGCGAGGACGAAGCGCTGCAGGGCGGGAACGAGCAGGACGATCACCGCGCCCAGCGCGCCGACGCTGAAGATCTGCACTCCCACTCCCCGCTGGGGGCGGAGCGTCGCCGTGAGGACCGCCGCAGAGACGGTCGCGATCAGTGCCGACGTCGACTGCGAGTAGACGAGGCAGGCGACGGCGGCGGCGATTCCGATGCGGTCGCGACGGCGCAGGCAGGCGAACAGCGCGATCCCGGCGAAGAAACCGAGGTAGTTCCCCTCGAGGAACGGGCCGTTCCTCGGCAGGCTGACGCCGAAGGTCGCCCCCATCTGAATCGTCGAGTTGAGGAGAGCGGGCAGCGGGACCCCGGCGAGGTGGAGGGCCAGCTGGATCGCGCAGAAGACGAAAGCGAGGCGGACGGCGATCGAGAGAGCCCGCTCCATGTCCTGGAATCCCAGTCGGTGGCCGACGTACCACCAGACCGCGAGGGCCAGCAGAGCGTATCCGCAGTAGAGGATCATGTCGTTGGTGAAGCCCAGGTCATAGCCGTAGGCGGCTGGAACCTCGGGTTGCTTGAACAGGAATGCCCAGATCGTCGCCAGAACGACCAGCGCACCGAGCCCCAGCACGATCTCCCGTCCCACCGGCGTGTACCGGTCCTTCTGGACGGTGATCACGGAGAAGCCGATGGCCAGGATGACGGCGATCTCGGTGATCTTCAGCGGAGAGCCGACCTGAATGGTGAGCGCCTGCTGGAACGGCATGAAGACGATGGCGAGGAACAGAAGCCGCTGGACGACATCCAGACGCGCCGCGCCCTCTCGCGTCGTCGCGGTCGCAGCGCCCCCTCGAGCCATCGCGCGCCTCATCTCCGACGTGATCGATCATCGATCGTCTCCTGCAGCAGCTCCGTTCAGCTCTGTAGGACTACAGACTAACCACGGTCCCGGTCCCCCGGAGGTGGTCCCCTTTCGACCTCATACCGTCGGCCGGGAGCACATAGGATCGCTCACGGAGTCATGCCGACGGACCGCGTGGTCGGTGAGGGATCCTGTCCGATGGTCATCGACAGGGACCGGAGCCTTCCACGGCTCGGCCAAGCCGGAAGGGCGCGAACGGTTGACAAGCGGATCCACACTCGCTGAGGACTGGCGCGAAGGCGAGCGCACGATCGTGCACGTGACGGAGAGCTTCGGCGCAGGTACCGCGTCGGCGATCAGCGACTACGTAGCGGCCACGCCCGCCTTCCAGCACAGGCTCGTGTATTCACCGCGGGAGGACTCTCCGGTACCGGAGAGCGCCTTCGCGTCGTTCGCAGGCGTGACGGCGCTGCCGACAGGGCACGTCGCCCGAGTCCGCGCTCTGCGAACGGTTCTGGCCGGAATGCCGGGCGCTGTCGTGCACGCGCACTCCAGCTTCGGCGGAGCGTACGCGCGCCTCGCGGTCCGGGCGGGCCGGCGACGTCCGATCGTCTACACGCCGCACTGCTACGGCTTCGAGCGCCGAGACCTCCCGCTGCCCGCCCGGGCGGCGTTCCGGGTCTTCGAGGGCGTCCTCGCCTTCAACACCACCGTGTTCGCCGCCTGCTCAGCTCGCGAGGCCCGTCTGAGCCGGTGGCCGTTCAGCCGGGCGGAGGTCGTGCACGTCCCCAACTCGGTGCCCGCCTCGCTCCCGCCCGCCACTCGCCCCGGCGGGCCGAGGCCTCTCCGCCTCGTCGGCGCCGGTCGGCTCTCGACGCACAAGGATCCCCGATTCTTCGCCGAGGCCGTGGAGGCCGTGCGCGCCGCCGGCCATTCCGTCGACGCGACGTGGATCGGCGGAGGCGAGGGGCGTCACCGCACCGCCCTCGACCAGGCCGGCGTCCACGTCACCGGCTGGCTCAGCCGCGACGAGGCGCTCCGCCGACTGGGCGATGCCGACGTGTACCTGCACAGCGCGCAGTGGGAGGGGATGCCGATGGCCGTTCTGGAGGCGCACGGCATGGGGCTGGCCCTCGTCGTGCGGGACATCCCCGCCTTCGATCGCCTCGGCCTGCCCCTGGTCGCGCACTCCCCCCACGATGTGGCGTCGTACTGGGGCGATCTGGAGGACCCGGCGGCCCGTTCCCGTCTCGTCGCCGCCGCCGAGCACGCCCTCGCCCTGAACACCGTGCAGCACCAGTCGCAGATGCTCGAGCGGCTCTACCTCGGCCTGCTGCCGACCGCCCCTCGGAGGAGGAAGCCATGACGACAGTGCTCGTCTCCGCCCGTGTCCTCGACAGACAGGTCGGCGGCAACACCCGATACGCCCGCACCGTCTACAGCGGGCTCGCCGGACACGGCGTGCAGCACGTGCTGTCCCGACCTCCGATCGAGGGGGGCCGAGCCCGCAGCGCCGTCTACGGCGCCTATGAGGGACTCGTGCTGCCGAGGCTCCGCCCCTCCGGGATCGACGTCCTCCACTTCCCCGCGGACACGGGGCCGCTGGTTCCGAGCCGCCTCCCGATCGTCGGCACGATCCACGGGCTGGCGACACTCCACGTGGACGATGTGCGCAGCCGGAGCTCCGACCGGTTGTGGCGCCTGCGCGTCGCGCGTCTCGCAGCACTCTCGACCACGATCATCACGGTCTCCGATTCCTCCGCCCGGGACATCGCGACTGTCGCACCCGACGCCGCCGGGAAGATCGTCACCATCCCGCACGGGATCGACCACGACACGTTCAACACCCGCTCCACCGACCAGGACTCCGTCGCGCTCGACGAGCTGGGGATCGACGGCCCGTACTTCCTCTACGCGGGCAACCTCGACCCCCGCAAGAACATCATCGAGCTGTGCCGAGCCGCCTCGAAGGTCTTCGACGAGACGGGGGTGCCGCTCCTGGTGTCCGGCGCTCCGGCGTGGGAGAGCGACGCGATCCTCGAGGCGGTCCGCGGAACCCGCGGCGTGCGCTACCTCGGCCGCGTACCGGATGAGGCGCTCGTCCCGCTGCTCCGGGGAGCGCTCGCCTTCTGCTTCCCCTCCACCTACGAGGGCTTCGGCTTCCCGGTCGTCGAGGCCATGGCGTGCGGCGTTCCCGTCATCTGCAGCGATCGCGGGTCGCTCGCCGAGGTGGCGGGCGGCGCGGCGCTGACGCTCACCGACATCGGCGCGACGGCGATCGCCGATCACATGCGCGAGATCGTCGCCGATCCGTCCCTCCGCAACGACCTGCGGAGCCGGGGTCTGATCAACGCTCGACGATTCCACTGGTCGGACTCCATCGCAGCGCATGCTCGCGTCTTCGAGGAGGCCGCGCGGTGAGGGTCACGATCGTCCACGCCTACAGCACCACCAACTCCGGCGACGGCCTGCTCGTCGAGGAGGCGCGGGAGCTGGTCCTCTCGGCCCTGCCGATGGCGGAGATCACGCTCGTCGCCCTCGATCCCGCGAGCTTCGACGAGGAGCTCTACGAGAGTGTCCTGCACCCCCTCACCGGCCGTGCCGGCAGCATCGGCAGCCTCGAGACGCTGCGACGCGGTGGGGTCGCGCTGCTCTCCGGCCGCCGGAGCGCCGGCTACGCCCGGGCGATCGCCGGGTCCGACCTCGTCGTCGGCGTGGGGGGCGGCTACCTCCGCACCAAGAATCCCGTCGAAGTCGTCAAGATGATGTGCACCAACTTCGTCCAGATGCCCCGGCGCGGCGACCGCGTTCCGTTCGTCTACCTTCCGCAGAGCATCGGGCCGCTCAATCTCGGGACCCGCCGTGTGATCGCGGCGCGACTGGCCCGCGCCGTCGGGGTCTTCGCCCGGGACGACCGCTCCGTCGAGGAGCTGTCCGGCCTCGCGAACGTGCACCGCGCTCCGGACATGGCCCTTCTGGGCCTCCCCGACGAGTTCGATCCGAGGACCGTCGTGCGGGCCGGAGCTCCCGGGCCCGTCGGGATCGTCGCCCGCGCGCTGTCCTCGAGCCGGTCGCGACGTGCCGCCTACGAGTCGCGGATCGACGCCCTCGCGCGCGATCCGGAGTCGGAGCTGCTCGCTCAAGCCACCGCTCGCGGCAACAACGATCCGCAGTTCTACGAGCGGCTCGGCCACGAAGGGCCATTCCGCCTGCTCCGCGACGCGGTCGGCAGCGGGGTCGCGGATCGGCCGGCGGTCGTGGTCTCGGTCCGGCTGCACGGCAGCATCCAGACCATCCGCAGCGGCGTTCCGAGTGTCCATCTGAGCTACGAGCGGAAGGGCTGGGGTGCCTACGACGACCTCGGGATCGACCGGTTCGTGCACAACGCCTTCGACGCCGATCTCTCGCTCATCCGCGACCAGATCGCTGAGCTGCGGGAGGACCCGTCCGACTACTGGAGGCGCGTCGGAGACTCCGTGTCGGCGCTGCGGATGCAGCGAGGACGACTCGTCGACCTCCTCGTCGACGCCTCCGGACCGGTCGGGCGCCCGTGAAGATCGTCTTCGCGAGCCACACCGCCGAGGTCGGGGTCTTCCGAGTGGGGAGCCACCACCTGGCTCGCGAGCTCTCGCGCCTCGGGAACACGGTGACGCACGTCTCGACGCCGTCCTCGCTCCTGCACGCGGGGCGCCTGCGGGACGCCACCGTGCGGGCCCGCTTCGGTCTTGCGCTGCGAGGTCCACGCACGGACGCGGCGGGCGTCGTGCACGCCGAACCGCTCACCGTCGCCCCACTGGGATCGCTCCCGGCGCGGATGCGGACGCCGTCTCTGCGGGTGCCGCTGCGGCCCTGGCGGGCGCCCAGTGGGGCGATGCGTCCTGATGTCCTCATCGTCGACCAGCCCCTGATGGGCGTGCCGCTCCTCGAGCTCCTGCAGCCGAAGCGTGTCGTCTACCGGCCCACGGACGCTCATTTCGAACCGGGGATGCGGGCGGCGGAGATCGAGCTCCTCGAGCGGGCGGACGCTCTCGTCGCCACGTCGGAGCCGGTGCTGCGCGCGGTCTCCGAGGGAGTGGCCGCGCCGGAGCGCACGCTGGTCCTCGAGAACGGAGTCGAGTACGAGCGGTTCCACGGTCTCGGTGCCGAGCGTGCGGGAGTCGTCTACCTCGGGGCGCTCGACCGCCGCTTCGACTGGGGAGGAGTCCGGATGCTCGCCTCGGCGTTCCCTGACGTCCCCTTCCGACTCGCCGGTCCGCTCCCGAAGAACGTGGAGACGCTGCCCGCGAACGTGGAGCTGCTCGGCGCCGTGCCCTACTCCCGGGCGCCCGCGCTGCTGAAGAGCGCCCGCGTCGGGCTGCTCCCGCTCTCGGACGACCCGGGCAACGCGGGTCGCAGCCCGATGAAGTACTTCGAGTACCTCGCCGCCGGCCTCAGGATCGTCTCGTCCGCCTCCCCTGCACTGCGAGCCCGCTCCGCCCCTGGCGTCTGGCTCTACGACGACCCTGCGGGCGCAGAGAACGGGCTGCGGTCCGCGCTGGAGGCTGCGGCGTCGGGACCCAACCGGGAGGGCTCGGTCTACGCGGAGCAGTACGGCTGGCACCGTCGCGCCGCCGACCTCGCACAGCTGCTCGACGCGGTGCTGGCGGCACCGCGCCGAGTGCGGCGCTGACGGCCCGTCCTCAGCGCCGCCAGCGGTCGATCGGGAAGGCGTCCAGCAGGGGCGCCGGATCCCACGCAGCCAGCGGGCGTCTAGGAGTGCAGCCGGATCCGCGTCGCGTGAGCCACGGCGGAGTCGAGATCATCGAAGAGGGTGTACTCCGACCCGGTCCGTCCTGTCCCCTCGAAGTAGTCCTGGTACGTGAACGGCGGCTCGGCGCTGAACGCCTCATTCGACTCCCTGCGGCTCGTTCATCGATTCAGCTCGGAATGCCGGAGGAAGCGGGGGTCTGCGCGGAGGCGAGCGAGCGTCGCCGCTCTCCTCCCCTTCCCGCCTCGTCCTCGACCTCGGCCTGCAGCGACGAGCGCCTCGTACACGGCGCCGTGCAGCGCTCCCACGAGGGAACGCTCGCGCTTGGACAGGTCGGGTCGCTCCCTCTCTCCGTGCCGGCGCGCTCGCTCGAGGCCCGCCTCCAACGCCGCCGGCGACACGGGGCCGTCGAACAGCTCCACCCAGCCGCTCCCGACCTCCGCGGCGAGGGCCCGCGTCGATCCGGTCGCCGGGACCAGGATCGTCTTCCGCGCGCCGAGGGCGAGCAGCGCGGCTCCGGAGTTGTAGAGGTACTTGTACGGCAGGGTGACGAGGTCCGCGCCTGCCAGGAGCTCGTCCAGCTCGGCGTCGTCGATGTGGCCGAGCCGCAGGTGGACGCGACCGTCGGCTCCGACCGCTCTGCGCACCTCGTCGGCGTACTCGGGGACAGCGGCCGCGCCGGCGATGACGAGTTCGCCGTCGGTGAGTGCGCTGAAGGCCGCGATCAGCTCCTCGAGTCCCTTGTAGGGCCGGATCTGCCCGAAGAACAGGATGCGCCGACCCGCTTCACGGGGGCCCGGGACAGAGGCCGACTCCGGATAGGCGCCGTGCAGGACGACGACTCCCCGGTCCAGGTCGTTCTCGTCGGACTCGTTCAGATAGATGCGGACGTCCGTGAGCCGGTCCAGCCAGCGCGCGAGGAGAGTCTCGACGGCACTGCCCGATTCGTGCGGTCGGAGGTTGTGCATCGTCACGACGACCGGCGTCCCCGACGCGAGCAGCCGGGCGATGAGCCCGAAGGCGAGGGCGGACTTCAGCCAGCGGCGCGGACCGCGCGGGGCACGGAAGAGGTACTCCGGCCAGTGCACGTGGAAGACGTCGTAGCGCCCGAGAAGGGCACGTCGCCAGGTGAACGCGACCGGTTCCACCGACGCCGGGAACGAACCGACGAGCAGCTCGATGTAGGGGTTGCTCGAGCCGGAGAAGTCCTTCACGGAGAAGAGCGCCCGGATCATTCGCGTGCTTCTCCTTCGTTCGTCTCTTCGGCGGACCGCCCCGGGCACCACGAGACGACCTGGGAGAGGGCACCACGGCCTGTGATCGGACCGCGACACGCCCGCTTCGGCGACGGAGCGGACGACCTCGGCCGGCGAGGGATGGTCTGACGCTACCAGTCGGGTTTCTCGAGGTCCGTCACCCGCCGCCCCCGTCAGAGTTCGGTGATGACGATCTCCGAGAAGCGAGTCACTCCTGCTGTCACCGATCCGAAGGTGAACCGCAGCCGGAAGTGCGTCGCCCACGCAGGAGCGACCCGGTTCCAGGTCGTCTGCTGATAGGTCTTGCGGAAGGGAGCCTGCGCGTTCGCGCCGGCGAGGTCGAGATTCGACACCGGGCGAGCGCTGCTCCGAGCGACGATCGGGATCCCCGACGAGGACACGCCGGTCACGGCGACGAAGGATTCGGACACGTACATCGTGCCCGTCGACGTGGATCCCGCGATGGTGAAGTCGACGCCGTACAGCAGCCCCGCTGTGACGGGGACGTCGATGGAGACCGCCGGACCGGGACCGCCGGCCACTCGGGTCATCAGCAGCTGGTTGCCGCTGGTGGTCAGCGTCATGGACGGGCTGGTGGTGCGGCTCGTCGCGTCGGCGCCGTTGAGGAACGCGTCGACGGGCGCTGCGAGAGAGAAGTTCCCGTCGACGAGCTTGTTCGCCGCCTTCGAATGCAGAATCGACCCCTGCCCCGAACCGCTGCCGTTCCCGTCCGAGGTGACGTGCTGGCTGATACGGACCTTCGCAGTGCCACCGGCGAGATATCCCGATTTCATCTGCGTATTGAACATCGACAGTTGATGGACCTGGATTCCGCCGCCCCACCCTCCTGCAGTGGTCTCGAAGAGGTAGTTGGCCACCGGGACCTGATGGAAGAAGAGGTGTCCGCCTGAGATCGAGATCTGCGCAGCTGTACTCGACCCGGTGACGAACTGCGAGAGCGTGGAGTTCGCGCCGCTCTCGTTGATCTCGATATGCGGCTGGTGCAGGATCACCCGACCCGCGTCGACCTTCACGGCCTGCACGCAGAAGTCGATCGACGTCGAGACGAAGTGCAGCTCGCCGTTCGGGTTGGCGTTGTAGACGCCGAGGGTGCTGGTGCCGATACCACCGCCGATGAACTTGATGTTCTCGCCGTAGTTGACTCTGCCTGCGGGCATGGAAACGGCCGTCCTGCAGCGGAAGATGTGGAAGTTGTAGAAGCTGATCAGGAACGCATCGTTCTCGAAGGACACGCCGGTCCCGAAGCCCGAGATCTCCAGGCCCCAGAGTCCGAGCCCGCGCGTGGTGGCGGCAGTCGTGCTGTCGGTGTTGAACAGGATTCCGGTGCTGGCCGTCGCGGACGCTCCCGGCCCCAGCAGACGGAGTCCGGTGATCGCCGCCCTGTTGTTGGGGTAGCCGGACGTGGCACTGCCGATCACCGTGAGAGCAGGACCGCTGGTGATGGCGGTCGCATTCAGCGGACCGCAGGTGAACTCGAGCGAGATGTACGAGGAGTCGATCACGAGGGTGCGCGTGATCTTGAAGCTCTTCGAGATCGTCAACGTGACCTCTTGGCGAGCGGCGACGAAATAGTCGATCGCGGCGCGGAGCTTGTCCTCGTCAGTGGTCCCGGCGAATTCGAGGTAGTTGTGGATTCCGTTGACGCGGGTCGCAGGTATAGTCTCGTCCGCGGCTTCCGCGGCGGGTGCGGCGACGACGGCGGCCGCGGCCGCGGCCCCTCCGTAGCGGAGGAACGTGCGGCGGGATCCGGGTCCTGTTTCGAGAGTCGTCGTCATCTCCTCATGCTCGGATCATCCCGCCATCGGCTGTCGACGGCCGCACCCCCCGACCGCGGAGGGAAGCAGAGGAGACTCTGTCGTTTTCCTGGAACGACGACGCGGATCCATGGTTCCGCCCCTAGAAGGGGGGCCCAAGGGGCGGATCCTTCTTCACGAGCGGCCGCTCTCACAGGATTGCAGGATCAGCAGCTTGCCGAACGCCAGCACCTGATAGACCACCGCCAGAGTCCACTCGCTCACCCGCCGCGGCTCGTCGACCGAGCCGACCGAGAACGGTGTGCGCAGGCAGCGAGACGCGATCGTGCGGACCCGGGTCACATGCGGAGTGGAGGTCATCAGTGCCACCGAGGTCCAGTCGTACTCCGAGGAGAGCGTGTTCAGCTCGGAGATCTCACCGCCCGTAGTGAACGGGGAGGGAGTGAAGCAGACGACTCTGACCTCCTCGCCGGCATCGCATTCGGCTCGGGCGAACGAACCGTTCTCCAGGCGCGGAGTCGAGAGCACGAGGGTGACATCCCGGTGCTCCTCGAGCAGAGCGAGCGCACGGCCGACCCTGCGATCAGTAGCAGGACCCAGCACCACGAGCGCATCGGCTCCCCCCACGGGATCGAGAACGGGGCGGACGAAGAGGGGCACCGCCACCGCGGCGAGCAGTGCGACGGCGAGGAGGACGGCGAGCCACGTGCGCCAGAGGATCCGCAGTGAGCGTGCGGCGGATCGATTCGGGACGACTCGTCGGAGGATCGTGCCGACCAGCGCCCCGACCGCCGTGCCCGCGAGAACCGAGAGGAGGCCGTACAGCACGCCACCGACCGACGGCGGAGTGACGATCATCTCGACGGTCGACGCCCCCTCGAGCAGCGCGAGCACTCCGAGTGCGGGGACGAAGGGTCGACGGCTGCTCGCCGCCACCAGCGCGGCTGCCGCCGCTGCAGCCGGTGAGGCGAGAGCGCAGACTGCGATCCCTTCTCCACCCAGGGCGTGGACGAGACCAGTCGGATCATGGGAGCGGGCGATCCGGACGAACTGCCGCGAGGAGTCCGATCCGAAGGGATCGGCGCAGACGAGCAGGAGCAGAAAGGCGAGGACCGCCGTGGTCCCGGCGACCCGCAGGCGCCACCGGCTCACCGGAGCCTCCCCGGCCGACCGTGTCACGCCCAGCAGCCCGCCTCCGCGGACGCGAGGCGATCGCGCTCGCGTGCGCGCCTGAGGACGGGAAGGACGGGGAGGTCCGAGAAGAGCGTCACAGGAGCGAACACTACCCAGGGGAAGGGACGAGGAGGACCTGAGCGGTCGGGCTTCCGCCGGATCCTCGCCGGCGGGTGGCACGCCGACAGGAGACGATGCGCAGGACTGCGGGTGGACGGGATCGCGACTCCGCCTCCAGCCCTCCGGGTCGGCCTCCGAGCCCGACGCCCCCGGGACCGCGTCCCCGGCGCCGCCTAGTCGTTGCCGAGGATGACGATGGCGGCAGTGGGGGGAAGCGCGTCCTCGTGATAGCGCTCGATCTCGTCGATGGCGATCGGGTCGGCCTGCTGGAGGAACTGGGTGAGGCGGGTGACCTCCTCGGTCTCGCCGATGGAGTCGGCGGCGCGGCGGAGGGCGTAGAGGGCGAGGAGGAAACCGCGGTTGGGTCCGTGGCGCCACGGGATGGGACCCTGGCCGCGCCAGCCGGCGGATCGCAGGAGGTCCAGACCGCGGTGGTAGCCGACGCGGGCGTAGGCGTAGGAGGGGAGGGCCGCGTCGATGCCCCAGACGCTGTCGGCGAGCAGTGCCCAGGCCAGCGGGGAGCGCGGGTGGGCGGCGGCGAGGGCGGCGAATTCGACGGCTCCCGGGTTCGCGTGCTTCGCGAGGGCCGCGGTGACCGCGGGCTCGTCGGGGAGGAGGGTCGGTTCGGGGCCCAGCAGGTTCTCGCCACTCATGCCTCCCAGGCTATCCCGCTCGCGGCTGTGCGGGTCCGGGGTCCGGCCGTCCGGCGCACGGCGGTCGTCCCTCCACAGGGGCGTCAGCGGAGGGAGCCGGGCGGTTCGCCGGTCGTCGCCGTCGTGCGCGGGGGTGCCGCCGATAGCATCGACCCATGGCGACGAACCGCAGTGAAGTCGAGGCCTGGCTCACGGACATGGACGGCGTGCTGGTGCACGAGAACAAGGCGCTCCCCGGCGCGCCCGAGCTGATCCAGGAGTGGACCGATTCGGGCACGCCGTTCCTGGTGCTGACGAACAACTCGATCTTCACGCCGCGGGATCTGGCGGCGCGGCTGCGCGGGTCGGGGCTGCACGTGCCGGAGGAGCGGATCTGGACGAGCGCTCTGGCGACGGCGGACTTCTGCGCGTCGCAGAAGCCGGGCGGGAGCGCGTTCGTGATCGGCGAGGCGGGGATCACCACCGCGCTGCACGAGGCGGGCTTCATCATGACGGAGACGGCGCCGGACTACGTGGTCGTGGGCGAGACCCGCAATTACAGCTTCGAGGCGATCACGAAGGCGATCCGCCTGATCGTCGCGGGTGCGCGCTTCATCGTCACCAATCCCGATGCGACGGGGCCGAGCGCCGAGGGCGTGCTCCCGGCGACGGGAGCTATCGCGGCGCTCATCACGAAGGCGACGGGCAAGGATCCGTACGTCGTCGGCAAGCCGAACCCGATGATGTTCCGCTCGGCGATGAACAAGATCGGCGCGCACAGCGAGAACACCGGGATGATCGGCGACCGGATGGACACCGACATCGTCGCGGGCATCGAGGCGGGCCTGCACACCGTGCTGGTGCTGACGGGGATCAGCGACGAGGCCGAGATCGAGCGCTACCCGTTCCGCCCGGACGAGGTGCTGAGCGGGGTGCACGAGCTCCTGTCGTCGGAGCCGCTGGAGTCGGAGTTCCCGCCGGATTCGGCGGTCTGAGTCCCGGCGGCCCGGCAGCGGGCCGGGCGCCGGTTCCTGACACGGCACCGCGGCTCGCGGGGGTCAGAAGCGGACGTGCTGCAGCACCCAGGCGTGCATCGCGACGGCTGCCGCCGCCGAGGCGTTGATCGACCGGGTCGAGCCGAACTGCGTGATCTCGAGCACGGCCTCCGAGGCGGCGATCGCCTCCTCCGAGAGGCCGGGTCCCTCCTGCCCGAACAGCAGGAGGCAGCGCTCGGGGAGCCGGTAGGTCTCGAGCGGAACGCAGCCGGGGACGTTGTCGACGGCGAGGAGGGGCACGTCCGCCTCCGCGGCCCACTTCACGAGGTCGGCCACCGTCTCGTGGTGCTGGACGTGCTGGTAGCGGTCGGTGACCATCGCGCCGCGCTTGTTCCAGCGCCGCCGGCCGACGATGTGGACGCCCTCCGCGCCGAACGCATTGGCGCTGCGGACGATCGAGCCGATGTTCATGTCGTGCTGCCAGTTCTCGATCGCGACGTGGAACGGGTGCCGCGTGCGGTCGAGCTCCGCGACGATCGCGTCCATCCGCCAGTAGCGGAAGCGGTCGACCACGTTGCGCGCGTCGCCGCGCTCCAGCAGCTCCGGGTCGAGGCGGTCGTCCTCGGGCCGCTCGCCCTGCCAGGGGCCGACGCCGTTCGTGGTGAGCTCCACGGAGGCGGTGGGTCCGGTCGCGGGGGTCGCCTCGTTCTCCTGCACGACGAGCGATCCTACTGGGCGCTCCGCGGCTCGGCCGGGTGCACCGGGCAGGTGCCCGGCGGCGTCCCCCGAAGCCTGAGGGACGGCGCGCGTCAGGCCGCGGGGGTGCCGGCGAGGGAGCCGGTCAGCTCGCCGCCGCCCGCCCGGTCGACGAAGCAGTAGTAGCTGCGCTCGCCCGCGTCCCACTGCTCCTGGGTGACGGGGAACGCACCGGCGACCTGCACGTCGCCGTAGGTCTCGGCCGCGGCGACGTCCACGACGCCCTGCGCCTGGCAGAGCGAGGAGACGGTGACGGCCAGGGCGTCCTGGCCGGGGAACGCCGCGTCGGTCAGCTCCGCGGTGGCGACGAGCTGGGCGGAGTGGGCCCCCGCGCAGTCCACGACGGTGAACTCCTCCGCCCAGACGGAGTCGAAGGGCTCGACGCACTCGCCGCCGAGGAGCGCGCTCCAGGCCCAGGTGCCGACGGGCAGCGGTCCGACGGTCGGGAGGGTCGCGGTCGGCGTGGGCGAGGGGGTCGGCTCCGCCGTGGGCGTCTCGCTGACGACCGGGACGGCCTGCGGCTCTGCTCGGCCGCCGGCGCTCCCGACGGCGATGCCGATCGCGAAGAGCCCGGCGAGGAGGATCACCGCACCCGCCGCGATCAGGCCGATCAGGAGCCGGCGTCGGCTGAGCGTGCGCCACGCGGGCGCTGCGGCGGTCGCCGAGTCGCGTTCGCGGCTCTCGGGTCGGGACCGGGCGGAGCGGCGCTTCCGCGGCGGAGCGGCGTTGACGTGGGCGGCCGCGGGAGCGGTGCGGAAGGGCGCGGGCTCGGCGCGGTCGGCGGGCTCGGCGGCCGGCTCGAGGTTCCACGAGTAGGCGCCGGCGGTCTCGCGCCACAGCTCCTCGTCGCCGCCGTCCTCGTCGGGCTCGTCCTGCGGAGCGACGACCTGCTCCCACACGGGCGGCTGGTCCCAGTCCCCGCGCGGGTCGGGCCACTCGTAGACGGCGGGCGGAGTCGGCTCGCGCGGAGTCGGCGGGGTCGCGCCGACCGGGCGTCCGTCAGCGGGGTAGAGGGCGCCGGAGCGGTCCGCCGGGTCGACGTCGGTCGAGGATCCGGCATCGGGCTCGTCGTCCGGCCGGTGGGCGCTGCGCAGTCCGGCGGGGGCGGTCGGCAGGTCGGCGGGAGGGTCGGTGTGCGGCAGGACCGGGCGCACGGAGTCCGCCCCGCGGCGGTGCACCTCGGTGCGGCCGGCATCGGTGGAGGCGTCGGAGCCGGAGCCGTCGGCGTCGTCGTCGCGGAGGGGGGCGAAGAACGCGTCGAAGGCGTCCTCGTCGGACACGTCCGCGTCGGAGGCACTCGTGTCGCGGGCAGTCGTCCCACCGGCACCCGCCTCGCGGACACCCGTCTCGCGGGCACCCGTCTCGTGCACTCCCATGGCGCGGGCTCCCGTGTCGGAGACTCCCGTGTCGTCGCCCGGAGAGCTCCGTCCCTCGGCGGAGACGCCGTCGCGGTCGGAGGAGCGCTCCGGCTCCACGACCGTTCCGCGATCGGCGTCGGCGTCCTGCTCCTCCACCCGAGCGGAGTCGTCCGCGGGTTTCGGGAGGTCGCCGCCGGCCTCCTCGGCGGCGGGCGTCGCGCTCAGCACGGGCTCCCCCGGCCACAGGCCGACCGGAGCGGCAGGGGCACGGCGCGGCGCCGCGTCGGAGTTGCTGTCGCTGTCGCTGTCGCTGTTGCTGTCGCGGTCGCGGTCGCTCGACGACGGTCCGGCCGCGTCGGCGGAGGAGGCCGACTCGCTCGCAACCCTCCGCTCCTCCGCTGACGCGTGGGCCTCGTCGGCTGCGGACTCAGCAGGACCGGACGTCCGCTCCGCGCGCGACTCCTCCACGGGAGGGACGGGGCGGGGCGAGTCGAAGATGCTCTTCAGGCGGCCGCCGCTGAGCTGCTGGAGCAGCCACTCGCTGCTGCCGACGGGACGCTCCGGCTCGGGTCGCTCCGGCTCGGCACGCTCCGGCTCGGCACGCTCCGGCTCGGAGGCCTCCGATCCGGCAGGCTCCGGCTCGCGGCCCTCGGACCCGCGGCGCTCCGGCTCCGGGTGCTCGCCGCCTCCCGGGCCCCCGCCGCGTCCCCCCTCGTCGACCATCAGCTCAGGCCGAGGTCGGCCAGACCGATCGCGGCGAAGTACGGGTAGCCGGCGTCCTCGATGATCTCGCGGGCACCGGTCGCGCGGTCGACGACGACGGCGACTCCTGCGATCTCGGCGCCGACCTTCAGCAGGGCCTCGATCGCCTTCAGCGGCGAGCCGCCGGTGGTGGACGTGTCCTCGACGACGACGACGCGCTTGCCCTCGAGGTCGGGGCCCTCGACCTGCCGGCCGCGGCCGTGGTCCTTGGGCTCCTTGCGCACGACGAACGCGTCGTAGGCGAGACCGCGGGCGGCGCCCTGATGGAGGATCGCGGCGGCGATCGGGTCGGCTCCCATGGTGAGGCCGCCGACGGCGTCGACGCGCTCGAGCGGCGCGATGAGGTCGAGCATGACCTGCCCGATCAGCGGCGCGACCCGGTGGTCGAGGCTCACGCGGCGCAGGTCGACGTAGTACGACGCCTTCTTGCCGCTCGTGAGGGTGAAGTCCCCGTGGAAGACGGCGTCGGAGCCGATGTACTCGATGAGCTGCTGGCGTGCGTCGGTCACGCGCCTACTCTACGGGGCGACCCCTCCCCCGCTCGGGAGCGCGCCCGCTGCGGCGTGCTCGCCCGCCTCGTCGCCTCCTCCGCGGAACTGCGTCATGTAGAGCTCGTAGTAGGCGCCGCGCTGCTTCAGGAGCGCCTCGTGCGCGCCCTGCTCGACGATCCGGCCCGACTCCATCACCAGGATGGTGTCGGCGTCGCGGATCGTGGAGAGCCGGTGCGCGATGACGAACGAGGTCCGGTCGGTGCGCAGCGCGTTCATCGCGTGCTGCACGAGCAGCTCCGTGCGGGTGTCGACCGAGGAGGTGGCCTCGTCGAGGATCAGCAGCGACGGGTTCGCGAGGAACGCGCGCGCGATCGTGATCAGCTGCCGCTCGCCCGCCGAGACGCTGCCGCCGTCGGCGTCCAGCACCGTGTCGTAGCCGTCGGGCAGCTGGCGCACGAAGCGGTCGACCATGGTGGCCTTCGCCGCGTCGACGATCTCCTCGTCGGTCGCGTCCAGGCGCCCGTAGCGGATGTTCTCGCGGATGGTGCCCTGGAAGAGCCACGCGTCCTGCAGCACCATGCCCACGCGCGAGCGCAGATCGCCGCGCGCGAGGCTCGTGATGTCGACGCCGTCGAGCAGGATGCGCCCTCCGGTGAGCTCGTAGAAGCGCATGACCAGGTTGACCAGCGTGGTCTTCCCCGCCCCGGTCGGACCGACGATGGCGACCGTCTGCCCGGGCTGCGCGGAGAAGGTCAGGTCCTCGATCAGCGGCTGCTCCGGGTCGTACGAGAACGAGACGCCCTCGAACTCCACGTGGCCGTCGGTGCGCTGCGGGAGCGACGCGGTCGCCGTCTCCGGCTCCTGCTCCTCGGCGTCGAGCAGCTCGAACGTGCGCTCGGCCGAGGCGACGCCGGACTGCAGCATGTTCGCCATGCTCGCCAGCTGGGTCACCGGCTGGGTGAACTCGCGCGAGTACTGGATGAACGCGGTCGCGTCGCCGAGCGTCAGCTGACCGGAGGCGACCCGCAGGCCGCCGACCACGGCGATGAGCACGTAGGAGAGGTAGGAGACGAAGGTCATCGCGGGCATGATCATGCCCGAGACGAACTGGGCGCCGAACGAGGCGGTGTAGAGGCTGTCGTTGCGGCGGTCGAACTCCTCGAGCATCTCGCGGTCGCGGCCGAAGGCGCGGACGATCTCGAGCCCGGAGAAGGTCTCCTCGATGTGGCCGTTGAGCGCGCCCGTGTTCTTCCACTGGGCGGCGAAGAGCTTCTGGGAGCGGGCGCCGATCACGCCTGCGATCACGCCCGAGAGCGGGATCGAGATCAGCGCGATCAGCGCGAGCTGCCACGAGACGATGAACATCATCGCGGCGATGCCGATGATGGTGAGCACCGACTGCACCAGCTGCGAGAAGGCCTGCTGCAGCGCCGTCTGGATGTTGTCGACGTCGTTCGTGACGCGCGACATCACGTCGCCGCGCTGCCGGGTGTCGAAGAAGCGCAGCGGGAGGCGGTTGAGCTTCGCCTCGATGTCCTGGCGGAGGTCGAAGACCACCCGCATCACGAGGCCGTTGAGGATGTAGCCCTGTGCCCACATGAGCACCGACGCGACGACGTACATCAGCAGCACGATGATGATCAGGCGGCCGAGGACCACGAAGTCGATGCCCGCGCCGGGCACGATGTCGGTCTTGGCCAGCATGTCGGCGAAGGTGCCGTTGCCCGAGGCGCGCTGCTGCTCGATGATCTGCTCGAGCGGGACGCCGGCGGGCAGCTGCGAGCCGATCACGCCGTTGAAGATCGTGTCCATCGCCTGCCCGAGGATCTTGGGCGCGATGACGGTGAGGACGACCGACAGCGAGACCAGGGCGACCACGAGGACCATCCGAGCGCGCTCGGGGCCGAGCAGCGAGAAGAGGCGCTTGGCCGAGGGCCAGAAGTTCTGCGCCTTGCGGGCGGGCGGCCCGTCCCCGAACATGCCGCCGTCACCCTCGCCGGGCTCGAACTCGGGCTCGGGGGACGTCGTCTCCTCGGGGGCGGTGGTGTCGCGTGTGCGCGCCATCTCAGGACACTCCTTCGACGCTCAGCTGGGATTCGACGATCTCGCGGTAGGTCGCGTTCGTCTCGAGGAGCTCGTCGTGCGTGCCGCGGCCGACGACGCGGCCCGCGTCGAGCACGACGATCTGGTCGGCGTGGCGGATGGTCGACACCCGCTGGGCCACGATGATCACGGTCGCGTCGGTGGTGGCGTCGGCCAGCGACTCCCGCAGCCGCGCATCGGTCGCGACGTCGAGCGCCGAGAACGAGTCGTCGAACAGGTAGACCCGCGGCTTCGCGACGAGGGCGCGCGCGATGCAGAGCCGCTGGCGCTGCCCGCCGGAGACGTTGGTGCCGCCCTGCGAGACCGGCTCGTCGAGCCCGTGCTCCTTGCTCCGCACGAAGTCCTCGCCCTGGGCGATGCGCAGCGCCTCCCACAGCTCGGCGTCCGTCGCGTCGGGGCGGCCGAAGCGCAGGTTCGAGGCGATCGTCCCCGAGAAGAGGTAGGGGCGCTGGGGCACGAGCCCGATCACCTCGGCGAGCTGCGCCCGGTCGAGGGAGGAGACGGGCACGCCGTCGATCGTGACGCTGCCCTCCTGCGGGTCGAACAGGCGCGGCACGAGGCCGAGCAGGGTCGTCTTGCCGGCGCCGGTGGAGCCGACGACGGCCGTGGTGCGGCCCGGCTCCGCGACGATGTCGATGCCCGAGAGCACGGGGCGCTCGGCGCCCGGGTAGCCGAAGACGACCCCGGAGAACTCGACGCGGCCGCGCGCGGGCGTCGGGACTCCGCCCTGGGGCGTGGTGAGGCTGGTGCGGGCGTCGAGCACCTGCTGGATCCGCTCGGCGCAGACGACCGCGCGCGGGATCATCATCACCATGAAGACGCCCATCATCACGGCGGTGAGGATCTGGAGGAGGTACTGCAGGAACGCGGTGAGCGAGCCCACCTGCATCTGACCTGCGTCGACCCGCTGCCCGCCGAACCACAGCACGGCCGCGGTGGCCAGGTGCAGGATCATCATGATCGCGGGGAACATCAGCACGAAGATGTTGCCGACCTTGATCGACACCTCGGTGATCGCCGCGTTGGCCTTGCGGTACCGCTCGGACTCGAACGGCTCGCGCACGAAGGCGCGCACCACGCGGATGCCCGTGATCTGCTCGCGCAGCACGCTGTTGATCCCGTCGATCCGGTCCTGCATGAGGCGGAACAGCGGCAGCAGCAGGAACACCAGGAAGCCGACCACGACGAACAGCAGCGGCACCGACACCCAGACCAGCCAGGAGAGGCCGGCGTCCTCGCGCAGGGCGAAGACGATGCCGCCGACGCACATGATCGGCGCGGAGACCATGAAGTTGAGGGTCATCAGCACGAGCATCTGCACCTGCTGCACGTCGTTCGTGCCGCGGGTGATCAGGGTGGCCGTGCCGAAGCCGCCGACCTCGAGCCCGCTGAGCGAGTCGACGCGGCGGTAGACGTCGCGGCGCAGGTCGCGGCCGACGGACATGGCGGTGCGGGCGCCGAAGTAGACGGCTCCGATCGCCGCGGCGACCTGCACGACGCAGACGCCGAGCATGGTCATGCCGGTGCCCCAGATGAAGTCGGTGTCGCCGCGGCCGATGCCCTGGTCGATGATCTCGGCGTTGAGGCTCGGCAGGTAGAGCGCGGCGAGCGTCGCGACGAGCTGCAGCACGACGACGGCGGCCACCCACCGCGCGTAGGGCTTCGCGTAGGCGGAGGCGAGGCGGAGCAGGATCATGGGTCCTCCGGAGGGGCGGAGCAGGAGCGGGAGGGGAGGGGACCGGGCTGGGGAGCGCGGAGCGCCGGGGAGCCCGTCGGGCCCGCACGGCGCGGGCGACGGCGGCGTCCGGACGGCGCGACGAACGGCCGGTCGGGACGGCGCTAGACAACCATCGACCACCGACACCGGTTCCGCAATCCGCCGAGGGGATGACTCCCCCGGCCCGCGGCCGCCGGGACGCGCGGAGGACGCGCAGGAGACGTGTCGGCGGCGGCTCCTACACTTCCAGGATGCGCATCGCCACCTGGAACGTGAACTCCATCCGGGCCCGCACCGGCCGCGTCGTCGACTGGCTCGTGCGCGAGGACGTGGACGTCCTCGCCATGCAGGAGCTCAAGTGCAAGCCCGAGCAGTTCCCGCACGAGGCCTTCGCCGAGGCCGGCTACCACGTCGAGATGGTCGGGCTCAGCCAGTGGAACGGCGTCGGCATCGCCTCGCGCCTGCCGATGGAGGACGTGCAGGTCGGCTTCCCGGGCATGCCCGGCTTCGCGAAGGAGGCGGCGGCCGACGGCTCCTACCCGCTCGAGGCCCGCGCGATCGGCGCGACGGTCGACGGCGTGCGCGTCTGGAGCCTCTACGTCCCGAACGGCCGCGCGGTCGACGACCCGCACTACCTCTACAAGCTCGAGTGGCTCGCGGCCCTCGAGGCGAGCACCCGCGAGTGGCTGGCCGCCGAGCCCGACCTGCCGCTCGCCCTGGTCGGCGACTGGAACGTCGCGCCGCTCGACAGCGACGTGGGCGATCCGAGCCTCGGCCCCGGATCCACGCACGTCTCGATCCCCGAGCGCGCCGCCTTCGCCGCCTTCGAGGACGCGGGCCTGCGCGACGTCGTCCGCCCCCTCGTGCCCGAGGGCTACACCTACTGGGACTACAAGCAGCTCCGCTTCCCGCGCAACGAGGGGCTGCGGATCGACTTCGTGCTCGGCTCCCCCGCGTTCGGCGAGCTCGTCACCGGCGCCTCGATCCACCGCGACGAGCGCAAGGGCGACGCCCCGAGCGACCACGTCCCGGTGGTGGTCGATCTCGACCTGGAGACGACCCTCGACGACGACCGCCCGATGATCTTCTGAGCATGGCCTCGTCGAAGAAGAAGCGCGCGCGGGCCCAGGCCGCCTCGGCCGGTGCCTCCCGCCCCGCCTCCCGACCCGCGACGGCACGCCCTGCGACCGCCCGCCCTGCGACCGCCCGTCCCGCAGCCGCGCACGACGAGTTCCGGTCCGACGCCTACCGCTCGGTGGGCGAGATCATCGCCGCCGGGAAGCCGCGCCGGCGCCGCTGGGACCTCGTGCTCTCGATCCTCGGCTGCCTCGCCCTCGGCCTGCTCACGATCGTGCTCGGCTACCTCGCCGCGATCCTCTCGGTCTTCCCCGCGCAGTGCGAGGGCCAGAACTTCGCCTGCGACTTCGACCGGATCGACTGGGGCGTCTCGATCGCGCTGATCGGGCCGCCCGCGCTGACACTGATCGCCGTGGCCGTGACGGTCGTGCGCTACCTCGTGGGCCGCCGCGCGTTCCTCGTGCCGGTCATCGGGTTCGTGCTCTGCATCGCCACCGCGTTCCTCGCCTCCTCGCTCGTGACGAGCTCGATCCCCGGGTCGGCGCTGGTCTAGCACCGACCCGGGGCTTGTCAGCGGTCGGCGTGCTCGGCGCTGGTCCAGCACCGACCCGGAGGCGCGTCAGCGGTCGGCGTGCTCGGCGCTGGTCCAGCACCGACCCGGAGGTGCGCGAAGGCGAGGTCAGCCGCAGGCGGGCTCGTCGTTCAGCGTGACCGCGGTGGGGTTGATCATCGGGGTCACCCGCACGGTCTGGTCGCCGAAGCCGGAGGCGTCGCCGGCGCTGAACTGCACGTCGAACGTCTCGGACTGGCCGGGCGAGAGCTGCACGGCGACCTTCGAGACGGGACGGCCGAGGTCGTCGAGGCTCTCGG
This sequence comes from Rathayibacter sp. AY1G1, assembly GCF_002932095.1. NCBI lineage: Bacteria > Bacillati > Actinomycetota > Actinomycetes > Micrococcales > Microbacteriaceae > Rathayibacter > Rathayibacter sp. AY1G1. Next base: position 29,253 of record NZ_PSUZ01000012.1, on the reverse strand, counting down.
GTCCGTAGCCGGTGCCGTCGGCCCAGGCCGCGCTCGACACCGTGGTCCCGGGAGGGCCGTAGACGTAGATGTTGGTGACGAAGTCGCCCAGGGGGTACGCACCGCGCCCGCCGGCCGCGGCGACGTAGCCGGGCAGCGTCCGAGCGACCGCCTTCGAGATCGTGTTGGTCACGGTGACGGAGGTGGTGAAGACCGCGCCCGAGGCGGCGCACCGGCCCGCGCTCGACTGCGTGACCGCCGTGCTCAGGTAGTAGTCCATCTTCGAGCCGCCCGAGGCGTCCTGGAAGAACACTCCGGTGGTCGTGCCGTCGGTCGTCGTCTGCGGCAGGACCCCCGCGATCGGCGTGGGCGCGAGGAGCGCCTGCTCGTCGGCGTCGGAGCTGTAGGCGAGGATGCGGCTCTCGTCGACCGCCTTCACGATCGCCGGGAGCATCTTCGTCGGCTCCATCTCCCCGCCGAGGATCTTGCCCAGGACCGTCGCGCTCGCCTCCGAGAAGAACTCGTCGGTGCGCTCGGCCACGACCGACTCCGGGTAGCGGAAGTAGACCTCGTTGAGCAGGGTCGAGACGGTGTTCTCGCTCGTGAGGACCGTGCCGTCGGTGAGGGTCACGGGCCCGGTCGAGCCGAGGAGGTAGGAGAGGGCGACGGGGTCGATCGCGAGGACGCCGTCGATCCTCTGCTCGGGGAACTTCTGCGCCCAGAACTGCGAGGCGATCGAGGCGGCCGTCGGGAAGTCGGGGCGGCTGGTCGAGACGTTGAAGGTCGTCGCCATGTTCTCGCCGATGGTGTCGAGCGCGCTCTGGTCGACGGTGACGGGCGCCAGACCGCGGAAGTCGCCGCTGCCCAGCTGACGGCCGATCGATATCGCGCCGCCGTCGACGTCGAGCTGCATCACCGACGACGCGCCGCCGCCCAGAGCCTGCGACTCCGCCAGGTTCTGGAACATCACCAGGTAGTGGCGCGGACCGGACGCTCCGAGGGAGTCGGGGAGGATCGCGGTGAGCGGCTCGACCTGCTCCATCGCCGCGGTCGCGGTGGCCAGCTGCGGAGTGAAGGAGTCGAGGGCCGAGGCGACCTGCGGCACCAGCGGGCCGCGGTCGATGCCCTCGACGCGGGTCTGCGCCGCGTCGACGACCTCCTTGGCGACGGTGATCTTCTGCGACAGCTCGGTGATCGCCGCGAGGTCGACCCTGCCGTCGACGGGCTTGAGGATGTCGAGCGAGGTCGTGGAGAGCGGCGTGACGATCCGGCCGGAGACGTCGTCGGCGATCTCGGTCGCGGCGCGGACCGCGGACAGGTTCGGCCCGAGGACGGGCACCACCTCCATCACCCGCCACACCGGGTCCTCGGTCTCGTCGCGCGCCTCGCCGGTGAGGGTCGCGATCCGGCCCGCGATCTCCTCCGCCCCGGAGGTGTCGAACGTCGTCAGCCTGTCCGTCACCTGCGACACCAGCGGGATCGCCTCGGTCAGCTTGTCGCGGACGGTCATCGCCTTGTCGTAGGTGCGCACGCCGAGGAGCACCGCGACGACGGCGCCGATCAGCAGGACCAGGAGGACGATCAGCGTGATCCAGAGGCCGCGACGGCGGCGCGGCCTGCCGCGGGCGGAGCGGTCGGCGGACGTGGTGGTGCTCATTCGAGAGAGCCTAAGCGACGGTCGGCGGAGTGCGACCGGGCCCGCGCCACCGGCCCCGTCCCAGGACGAGGGACACGCGACGCGGATGCGCGGGCCGTCCGGCGCCTCCGCCGGGCCCGAGCGGGAGCCGGGGATGCTGCTCCGCTCAGCCCAGCAGGAGGGACACCCCGATGAGCACGGGCACCGCGGCGACCGTGGTCACGAGGGCCGTGTCGCGGGCGACGGCGACGCCCCGGTCGTAGCGCGAGGCGAAGGTGAAGATGTTCTGCGCGGTCGGCAGCGCGGCGGTCACCGTCACCACGAAGAGGTGCTCGGAGTCGAGGTGGAACGCGAAGCGCCCCAGCAGCAGCGCGACCGCCGGCATCACCAGCGACTTGAGCACGGAGGCGACGACCACCTCGACCCGCGCCGGCCCCGCCTCCAGCGGCCGCTGCCCGCGCAGCGACATCCCGAAGGCGATCAGCACCAGCGGGATCGACGCGTTGCCGATGATCGAGAACGGCTGCAGCACGGGCGCGGGCAGCTCGACGCCGGTGAGGGCGACGACGAGGCCGAGGGCGGAGGCGATGATCATCGGATTCCGCAGCGGCTGCGTGAGGATCGCGCCGACCGAGGTCCGCCCGCTCGTCGAGACGTCGAGCAGCGTCAGGATCGTCGGCGCGAGGACGATCAGCTGCAGGAGGAGCGTCGGGGCCACCCACTGCGGATCGCCCAGCACGTAGATGGCGACCGGCAGCCCGATGTTGTTGGCGTTGACGTAGGAGGAGGCCGCGGTCCCGATCACCGTCTCCGGCAGCGGGCGGGGGAAGAGCAGCCGCGAGGCCAGCACGTAGAGCAGGGCGACGGTCAGCACCGTCAGGAGCGAGACGAGCAGGAACGAGGAGAAGAGGACGGAGACGTCGGCCCGCGACAGCACGGTGAACAGCAGCGCCGGCGTCGTGACGAAGAAGGCGATCCGCGACAGGATCAGCCGGCTCTCGGGCGGGACGATCCGGAACCGCGCGATCAGGTAGCCGACCGCGATGACGACCCCGATGATCGAGAAGCCGGTGAGCACGCCCTCCACGCCGCCGCCTCCCCGCCGCGGCCCGTCCGCTGTCGCGCCTCCACCCTAGGCAGTGGCCGGGCGTTGCAGCGCCGGCGGGACGCGCCTACGGTGTGCGGCATGCCGCATCTCGAGGTCCCCGGCGCGAGCCTCTACTGGGAGGCGGACGGCCACGCCTCCGCGCCCGCCCTGCTGCTCGTGCACGCGGGCATCGCCGACCTGCGGATGTGGGACCCGCTCGTCCCCGACCTCTCGCGCGACCGGCTGGTGGTCCGCTACGACGTCCGCGGCGCGGGCGGAACGAGCACGGAGGACGTGGAGTACGACCCGCGCCGGGACGCCCTGGACGTGCTCGACCACCTCGGGGTCGAGCGCGCGGTGGTCGTCGGCTGCTCGCGGGGCGGGACGCTCGCGCTCGACCTGGCGCTCGAGCATCCGGAGCGGGTGACCGGCCTGGTCGTGATCGCGCCGGGCCTGGCGGGCTTCGACTACCCCGCGCTGACGGCGGAGGAGGAGCGGCGCTTCGGGGAGGTCGAGGCGCTGGAGCTCGCGGGCGAGCGGGAGGCCGCGGCGATCGTCGAGGCGGAGCTCTGGGCCGTGGGTCCCGACCGCTCCGCGGACGACGTGGCTCCGGAGTTCCTTGCGCGGGTCCGGGAGCTCGCGCTCACGGGCGTCGGCCACGAGGCGGAGGCCCCCCGCCCGATCGATCCCTCCGGGCCGGCGGGCGAGCGGCTCGGGGAGATCGCCGTGCCGACCCTCGTCGTGGCGGGCGCGCACGACCTCTCCGAGTCGCTGCCGGTCTGCGAGCACCTCGCCGCCGAGGTGGGCGGTGCCGAGCTGCACGTGCTCGAGGACGCGGCGCACCTGCCCGGCCTCGAGCACCCCGAGGAGTTCCTCGCGGTGCTGCGGCCGTGGCTGGAGCGCCACGGGATCTGATCAGGCCACGGCGGCCAGGTCGAACGCCCAGTCCACGTAGAGCTCCGGCGGTTCGCCCTGCTCGACGAGGTCGATCCGGTCGAAGCCGGCCTCGACGCAGGTCGCGCCCGCGTCCAGGTCGCTCTCCGCCACGAAGGCGTGCACGAAGCGGGGCACGGGGAACGCCGCCGCCTCCTCGAGCAGCATCCGCACGGAGGCCGCGGTGATGCCGCGGGCGTGCGGAGCGATGCTCCACGCCGCCTCGTAGGCGACGACGCCGCGCGAGCAGCCGTACCAATAGCCGATGGAGCCGACGGAGAGTCCGTCCAGCTCGACCACGTAGAAGAACGCGTCGCCGTCCGCCCAACCGCGCAGGTAGCGGTCGTGGCGCACGAGGATCTCGCTCTCGCTCTCGAGTCCGCCGCCCGCGTGCGCGAGGGTGTCGCGCAGGACGGAGGCGTCCGCCTGCGGCCAGGGGAGCAGGCGGAGGTTCTCGGGGTGGTGGTCGATGCTGGCTGTTCTCTGGTCGCTTCCGGGTTCGGGTCCCGTCACGCGCTCCGATCCTCTCTCTCAGGATGGCTCGCCGATCGAGCGCGCCGCCAGGGTGTTCGGCGCGCCTGTCCGATCGGATGTCTCCGCACTCGGGATGCGGACACGGTGTCGCCCCATTTTCGACCCGATCAGGGGAGGGAAACGGAAGCGGTGAGGAATCTAGCCCCGGACGGGGGGTGGCACCTGCACAACACCTGGGCAGCCGCTGACCGCGGGGCCTCCGAGGGGCGGCGGAGACGTGCGCCCGCCCCCGCGAGATCGCCGCTTCGCTCCGCTGAGACGCAAGAAAAGCGCGCGCACGAGCCCATACGCTCGGAGTCGGAGCGCGTTCCGCTCCTGCAGCCCCGTATCACCAGCGTGAGGAGGATCACCATGTCGCAAGCCGTGCAGAGCACCGTCGTCGGAGAACCCGAGGTCGTCGAGGACCGCGTGGAGGAGTCCGCCGCCTGGCTCGACCTGAAGGCGGCCGCCGCCGGGCTGCAGCCGCTCCAGTCCCAGGACGGCTCGCTCGCCGATCCCGAGCGGCTCGAGGAGGCGCGCACCCTCGTCGAGCGGATCGTCGCCGGCGTCCGCACCCTCGCCCCCGCGTTCCCGCACGACGCCGCGTACCTCGACGCGCTGGTCGTCGACCTCGAGCGCTGGAGCGCCGGCGGACTCGGCCTGCCCGACTTCCTCGACTCGCTCACCGCGTTCCAGCCGCAGCTCGAGCGCGTCGACGGCCGCCGCCACCTCGTCGTCTTCCCCATGTACACCCAGAACGGCAGCCGCGACCGCCACGTCGAGGCCGTCCTCGTCGAGGTCGTCTGGCCGCGGTTCGTCGCCGAGCTGGAGGCGGGCGACTACTCCAACGCCCTCTTCGTGCCCGTGCGCTTCGTCGACTTCACCGCCGGCTACGACACCGACAGCGCCGTGCTGTTCCCCGAGACGGTCGCGATGCGCTCCGTCCCGTCCTTCACCTGGGGCGCGATCTTCGCCGACCGCGAGGCGGCCCGGTTCCGCCGCGTCGTCACGGAGGCGGCCCGGATCACCCGTCTCGAGCTCCCGGAGGACGCGCAGCGCCTGCTGGCCGACCAGCGCCTGGCGGAGGAGTCCTTCGTGATGTGGGACCTCATCCACGACCGCACCCACATGCGCGGCGACCTGCCGTTCGACCCGTTCATGATCAAGCAGCGGATGCCCTTCTTCCTCTACTCGCTGGAGGAGCTGCGGTGCGACCTCACCGCCTTCCGCGAGGCCGTCGCCATCGAGCGCCGCCTCGGCGCGCTCGACCGCCGCGACGACGAGGAGGAGGCGCTGGCCGAGCGCTCGCGCTTCGTGCAGTACGCGATCCTGTTCGACCGGCTCTTCCGCTTCCCGCTCACCGGGTCGCGGGTGCGCAACTACGACGGCCTCGGCGGCCAGCTGCTCTTCGCCTGGCTGCACCAGCACGGCGTCCTGCACTGGACCGACACCCGGCTGGCGTTCGAGTGGGACGGCGTCGCCGACGTGGTCGTCGCCCTCTCGGACGCGATCGACGAGCTCTACTGGCGCTCGATCGACCGGCCGAAGACGGCGCACTGGCTGGCCGCGCACGAGCTGATCGCGGCCACTCTCACTCCGCACCCCGCCTCCGCCTGGGCCCGCGGGCTCCCGGACGAGGTGCTGCTCGGCGCCCCGCGCGGCCTCACCGACGCGGTGCTGGACGACGAGTTCCCGCTGTCGATGTTCTACGAGGCCCTCGGGAGGAAGATGGGCGACGTCATCGCCTCGACCCGGGGCATCACCGGCCGGGACTGACGTCGCGCCCGGGAGGCGGCGGGGTGCGCTCCTCCGCCTCCCGGGGCCCCGTCCGACCGGCGTCGGTTAGCGTGGGGCGCATGCCCTCAGGTGACGGAGCCGCGGACCCGCTCGACGCGGGCTGGATCCGGCGAGCGCCGAGCCGGGCCGGATACGTGCGCGACGCGGTCACCGCGGGGATCCTGCTGGTGGCGACGATCGTCTCCGTCGCGCTGTACTCCTCGGCGGGCTTCCCGGACGCGGCGCACCCCGTCGTCAGCGCCCACTGGGCCGTCCTGATGACCCTTCCCCTCGCGCTGCGCCGCCGGTTCCCCGCGAGCGTGGCGGCCGGGCTCTCCGTCGTCTACGCGCTCGGGATCGTGCTCCAGGTGCCGGAGTCGCTCTTCGGCCAGATCTGCCTGTTCCTCGCGCTCTACACGGTCGGCGCGTGGGGCCGGAACCGGCGCACGGCGCTCGTCGTCCGAGTGGCGATCGCGGTCGGGATGCTGGGCTGGCTGCTCACCACCCTCGCCACGGGCGAGTACTTCGGCAGCTCCGTGCCGGTCGACGACTCCCCCGGCCTGCTCTCGCCCTACGCGGCGGAGTCGGCCCTCGCGGTCGTGTCGAACCTGCTCTACTTCGGCAGCGCCTACGTCTTCGGCGAGGCGTCGTGGCAGTCGGCCCGCCGGCTGGAGGCGCTCGAGACGCGCACGGCCGAGCTCGACGACGAGCGGGAGCGCTCCTCGCGGCAGGCCGTGTCCTCCGAGCGGCTGCGGATCGCGCGCGAGCTGCACGACGTGGTCGCGCACCACGTCAGCGTGATGGGCGTGCAGGCGGGAGCGGCGCGGCGGGTGCTGGCGCGGGATCCGGAGCGGGCGGCGGCCTCGCTCAGCGCCATCGAGGGCGACGCGCGCTCGGCGATCGAGGAGCTGCACCGCATCCTGGTCGCGCTGCGCGCCGAGGACGCGGTGCCGAATCCGCTCACCGACGCCGCGTCCACCCGTGGGGTGGCCCAGCTCGAGGAGCTGGTCGCGGCGTCCAGCGGGTCGGGCCTGCCCACCGTCTTCCTCACCCTCGGCACGCCCCGCGAGATCCCCGCGACGGTGGGGCTCAGCCTCTACCGCATCGCGCAGGAGTCGCTCACGAACGTCCGCAAGCACGCGGGGCGCGGCGCGCACGCCGAGGTGCGCCTCCGCTACGCCCCCGACGCGGTCGAGCTCGAGATCGCCGACGACGGCGGGTCCGGCCCGCACCCGAGCGCTCCCGCCTCCTGCGGACTGGGGCACACCGGCATGAGCGAGCGCGCGGCCGCGGTCGGCGGCTGGATCGAGATGGGGCCGAGGGGCGGAGGGTACCTCGTGCACGCCCGGGTGCCGCTGTCCCCCGTCCGGGCGAGCGTGCCGGACGCCGACGACCCGGTACCGTCGTCGGAGACGTCGCGGGGGCGTCAAGAGCGAGCGAGCGGGGGCCGCCCATGACCGAGCACGTGCGCGTGCTGCTCGTCGACGACCAGGAGCTCGTCCGCGTGGGCTTCCGCATCATCCTCGAGTCGGAGCCGGGGATCGAGGTGGTCGGCGAGGCCCGCACCGGGCTCGAGGCCCTGCAGCGCGCCTCCGAGCTGCGCCCCGACGTGATCTGCATGGACGTGCAGATGCCCGGCCTCGACGGCCTGGCCGCGACCCGCGAGATCGTGGCCGACCCGCGCCTGTGCTCGCGGGTGCTCATCCTCACCACCTTCGACCGCGACGACTACCTCTTCGAGGCGCTCTCGGCCGGCGCCAGCGGGTTCCTGCTCAAGAACGCGTCGCCGGAGGAGCTGGTCGAGGCCGTGCAGGTGGTCGCCCGCGGCGACGCGATGCTCGCCCCCGACGTCACCCGGCGCGTGATCGAGCGGTTCGCGTCCGTGCCCGAGCACACGCCGGCCGCCGCCGACCACTCCGGAGTGGCCGATCTGACGGACCGCGAGCGCGAGGTGCTCGTGCACCTGGCGCGGGGCTGGTCGAACGCCGAGATCGCGGCCGAGCTGTTCGTGGGCGAGGCGACCGTGAAGACGCACGTCTCGAAGATCCTGATGAAGCTCGGCGTGCGCGACCGGATCCAGGCGGTCGTGTTCGCCTACGAGCACGGGATCGCGGTGCCGGGGCGCCCCTGAGCGGTCGGCACCGTGGTGGACGGCTCGGAGGTGCTCGACGCCGGGGCGGTCAGCGCCGGGACTGGCTCGAGGCCGGGCGCGGCGGGGTGCGGCGGACGAACTCCATCCGGATCTCCGGCACGATCTTCCGGTCGAGCACGACCGTCATGTAGCGGCCGTCGACGCGGGCGCCGATCGCGACCACGTCCGGATCGGTGTCCACGCGGTAGCCGCGCAGCGCCTCCCCGTCCACGATCACCGGGACGCCCCGCACGACGTCCTCGTCGCGGAGGGCGGCGGCGACCACCGGCATCCCGCCGCGGCGGCTGCGCACGCGGCCCGGGAAGGTGTTGCGGAGCACGTCGCCCATGTGGGCCGCGAGGCGGGACTCCAGGGGCCGGCTGCGCTCGGCGGGGATCGGCACGGAGGTGCGGACCGCCTCCCAGAGCACCGGGTACCGCATCCGCGTCACCTGGTCGACCATCCACGGCGGCAGGTGGTCGTTCTCGGCGCGCTCGATCGCGCGCTTCTGCTCGGGGGTCAGCGGGACGTGGTTGACGGGGTCGGCGCGGTTGCGCGGGTTCTTGTAGAACGAGTACGAGAGCGAGATCTCGACGAAGCGGCCGAGCGCCATCGTCTGCGCCGCGGCGAACTCCTCCAGCCTCGGCTGGGGCGCGAACGCGAGGACGGGATCGCCGAAGCGAGCCGCGATCTCGTCCACCCCGGGAGGGGCGGGCATGTCGCGGACAGCTCCCGTCGTGTCCATGCGCATACGTCAAGAGTGGCCTGCCTCCCAGCCGATACCAACTTCTTGACGGAGATCGGCTTTCGGGTCGTCGTCCTTTCACCTGCCCGAAACATGCGGGAGGCAGGAGGGGTGTCTCGGCGGGCGCCTCCGGGGCTCCTCCGGGCGGCGGGCTGCGAAGATGGAGGGATGAGCGCTCTGCACGATCCCGACGTCCGCGGCTTCGCCTCCGACAACTACTCCGGAGTGCACGACGAGGTCCTCGCCGCGATCGCCGCGGCCAACGGAGCGCACCAGATCGCCTACGGCGAGGACGTCTACACCGAGCGCCTGCAGGAGGCGTTCCGCCGCGAGTTCGGCGAGCAGGCCCAGGCCTTCCCCGTCTTCAACGGCACGGGCGCCAACGTCACCGGCCTGCAGTCGATGCTGCCGCGGTGGGGCGCCGTCGTCTCGGCGGGCACCGCGCACATCACCTCCGACGAGGGCGGAGCGCCGGAGAAGGTCGGCGGGATCAAGATCCTCACGGTCCCCACGCCCGACGGCAAGCTGACCCCGGCGCTGGTCGACCAGGAGGCGTGGGGCTTCGGCGACGAGCACCGCGCCCAGCCGCTCGTGGTCTCGATCACCCAGTCCTCCGAGCTCGGCACCGTCTACACCCCCGAGGAGGTGCGCGCGCTCGCCGACCACGCGCACGGCCTCGGCATGCGGCTGCACATGGACGGGGCGCGCATCGCGAACGCCGCGGCCGCCCTCGGCCTGCCCCTGCGGTCCTTCACGACCGACGCGGGCGTCGACGTGCTCTCGTTCGGCGGCACCAAGAACGGCATCCTGCTCGGGGAGGCGATCGTCGTGCTCGACCCGGCGGCCTCGACCGGGCTGACCTTCCTCCGCAAGACCAACATGCAGCTGTCCTCCAAGATGCGCTTCATCTCGGCGCAGCTGCTCGCCCTGCTCGGCGACGGCGGCGAGGAGGAGCCCCTGTGGCTCCGCTCGGCCCGGCACGCGAACGCCATGGCGGCGCGCCTGCGCTCGGGGCTCGAGGAGGCGATCGCCGCCGGCCGGATCACCGGGCTCGAGTTCACGCAGCAGACCCAGGCCAACGCGGTGTTCGCGACGCTGCCGCCCGGAGTCGCGGACCGGCTCCGCGCCGCCTACCGCTTCTACGACTGGAACCCGGCGACCGGCGAGGTCCGCTGGGTCTGCTCCTTCGACACGACGGAGGACGACATCGACGCGTTCACGGCCGCGATCGAGCGCGAGCTGGCCGCGTGAGGGCCCGCCTCCCGCGCCTGGCGACGGTCGGCGCCGCGCTCGCCGTTCTCGTCGCGCTGACGGGCTGCACGTCGGCCGAACGCTCGGACGTCGCGGCCACCCCGTCGGCGTCCGAGACCGTCGCTCCGACTCCCTCCGCGACTCCGACGCCCTCGCCCACGCCCACGGCCTCGACCCGCCTGGGCTGCGACTCCCTCCTCCCCGCCACGCGGGCGGCCTCGGCGCTGGGGGTCTCCCGCAGCGCTCTCGAGGGCAGCCGCGAGGTAACGACGCGCTCCTCGGGCGAGCTGATCCGCGAGGCCGCGGAGGAGAACGGCGGAGTGCTCCGCTGCGCCTGGTACGACGAGGACGCCTCGATCACCGCGGCCGCGGTCGACGACGCCGCCGAGGCCTTCGCCGGCCGTCCGGGCCCGCGCCTCGAGACCGCCGTCGAGGCCTACGGCTCCTGCACCGACGGCAGCTGCGACCTGGACCTGCTCGCCGGCGCCACCTGGGTGACGCTGCAGCTGCGCGGCGCCCCCGCGGCCGTCGACCTCGCCGCGCTGGCGACCGGCACCGCCTCCGCCGCGCTCGGCACCCTTGACGAGCCGGTCACCGCGACGGCGCCCGTCTGCACCGAGGTCCTGACGGCCGAGCAGCTGTTCGGTGCCGCCGGTCTCGCGCAGGCGACCGCGGGGACGGGGACCGGGACGCCGACCACCGCGTCGGCCGCTGCCGCCGCCCGGGCCGGGTACGCCTCCTGCAGCTGGAGCGACGCCTCCAGCGCCGCCTACTCGGGCGTGACGGTCGACGCGCTCCCGAACGGCGACGACGGCTGGCGGAACCTCTCGCTGACCTCGGGCCTGGCGATCCCGCTCGAGCCGCTCGACGGCTTCGGCGAGAAGGCCCTCACCGGCTGCGCGGCGGGCGTCTGCGAGATCGACGCGCTCGCCGACGACGTGTGGTGGCGCGTGACCGTCACCGGCGACGCGGCGAAGGCCGAGGCCGTCGCCCGCGCCGTGCTCGCGAACGCCTGACCCGGGCACCCCGCTCCTCCTCCGCGAGCGGGTCAGCGCCAGTACTCGTACCAGGACGACTCGCGGCAGCCGAGGGACGCGTAGAGGCGGCGGGCGCCGACGTTCTCGGCGAGCACCTGGAGCCAGAAGCGCGCGACGCCCCGGCCGGACGCGTCCTCGAGGAGGGCGCGGATCACGGCGGAGGCGAGCCCGCGGCGCCGGGCGTCCGGCCGGGTCGCCAGCGCGAAGAGGCCGCCCCAGAGCTCGCCGTCCGGCGCCGTGACGAGCGCGAGGCGGCCGGTCGCGGCCGGGCCGTCCCCGTCGACGGCGAGCGCGTAGGAGGAGGGGCAGCCCGCGAGGATGCGCTCGGCGACCGCACGCTCCTCCGCGCCACCGCGACCGTCCACCGACCACCAGAGGGCGAGCCAGTCCTCGTCGGGAGCCGGGGCGAGGCGGACGCGAGGCTGCGGCGCGGGCCTCGGCGGCACTGGCCTCGACGGCGCGGACCCCGACGTCGTGGACAGGGCGGCTAGCGCCTCCTGCACCGAACCCGTCAGCACGAGCGTCCGGTCGATCGGCGCGGCGCCCCGCTCGGCGAGCAACCCGGTCAGACCGGCAGGGCTCGGCGGTCCGATCTGCACGAGGGGTGCGATTCCGTGCTCGCGGGCGAACGCCTCCGCCGCGTCGAGGGCCGCCCCCTGGTCGACGACGTCGCCGGACGCGAGCACCGAGTTCGCGCGCTTCGTGACCCCCGAGGAGGCGCGCAGCTCCCATGGGCCGAGGGGGCGCCGCACGAGCGCGGGCCAGGCGTCGGCGGCGAGGCGGTCGAGCAGGCGCGGATCCATCGGGCCACGGTAGCGGGAGCGGCGCCGGAGCCCGGCGGGCACCCCCGGAGACGGCTCCGGCCCGCAGGATCCGCCGCGGACGAGCCGAGCGGGATCCTGCGGGCCGGAGGCCGTGGAGGGACGAGCCCTACATGTTGATCATGTGCCCCTTGAGGCCGTGGAAGCCCTCCTGCAGCGCCTCTGACAGCGTCGGGTGGGTGTGCACGTTCCGGGCCAGCTCGGTCGCGGTGAGGTCCCACTTCTGGGCGAGCGTGAGCTCGGGGAGCAGCTCCGAGACGTCCGGGCCGATCATGTGGGCGCCGAGGAGCTCGCCGTACTTCTTGCTCGCGATGAGCTTCACGAAGCCGGTGGGCTCGCCGAGGCCGTGGGCCTTGCCGTTCGCCATGAAGGGGAAGGTCGAGACGGTGATCTCGTGTCCCTCGTCCGTCGCCTGCTTCTCGGTGAGGCCGAAGGAGGCGATCTGCGGCTGGCAGAACGTCGCGCGCGGCATCATCCGGTAGTCGCCCAGGGTCTGGGTCTCGGCACCGGCGAGGGTCTCGGCGGCGACGACGCCCTGCGCCTCCGCGACGTGCGCGAGCTGCAGCTTCGCGGTGACGTCGCCGATGGCGTAGATGTGCGGCACGTTGGTGCGCATGTGGTCGTCGATCGCGATCGCGCCGCGCTCGGTGAGCTCGACACCCGTCTTCTCGAGGCCGAAGCCCTCGGTGCGGGGGACCCAGCCGATGGACATGAGCACCTTGTCGACCTCGAGGGTCGACTGCGTGCCGTCCTTCGCGGTGTAGGTGACCGTGACGTAGCCGTCCTTGTCGACGACCGACTCGACCTTGGTCGAGGTCAGGATCTCGACGCCGAGCTTCTTGTACTGCTTCTGGATCTCCTTGGAGACGTCCGGGTCCTCGTTGGGGAGGGCGCGGTCCATGAACTCGATGATCGTCACGTCGACGCCGTAGTTCTTGAGGACGTAGGCGAACTCCATGCCGATCGCGCCCGCGCCCACGATGGCCATCGTGTCGGGGAGCTCGCGGGTCATGATCTGGGTCTCGTAGGTCACGACGTTCTCGGAGAGCTCGACGCCGGGGAGGAGGCGGACGCTCGCGCCGGTCGCGATGATCGCGTCGTCGAAGGTCAGCGACTCCGTGCCGCCCTTGCTCAGCTGCACGTCGAGGCCCTGCGGGCCGGTGAAGGAGCCGACGCCGTCGAACTCGGCGATCTTGTTCTTCTTCATCAGGAAGTGGACGCCCTTGGTGCGGCCGTCCGCGACCGAGCGGCTGCGGTCGAACGCCGCGCCGAAGTCGAACGAGACGTCGCCCGAGATGCCGAACTGCTTCGCCTGGGTGTGGAAGAGGTGGGCGAGCTCCGCGTTGCGCAGCAGCGCCTTGGACGGGATGCAGCCGACGTTGAGGCAGACACCGCCCCAGTACTGCTTCTCGACGACGGCGACGGACTTGCCGAGCTGGGCGGCGCGGATCGCGGCCACGTATCCGCCGGGGCCTGCCCCCAGGACGACGACGTCGAAGTGCTGGGCCATGGATGATCCTCCAGAGTCGTGGATGGTGGTGCGCGGGGTGACCACGCCGTCTCCCACCGTACCGTTCCGGGGCTCGGAGGCGGCCCGCTCCTCCGTGGGCGAACGCGCGTGCGGGCGCCTGCCGTGCGCGCGCGGGAATGCCCGCGGGGCGGGGACGGTTGGGCTCCACGGGCGACGGAGCCCCTCCCCCAGTCCCCCGCACGGAAGAAGCCCCGCGATGTCCGCCACCGCCTCCCGCACCGCCAGCACCAGCGCCCCGATCCTCGACGTCCTCGCGGAGCGCTGGAGCCCCCGCTCCTACGACGCGACCGCGACCGTCTCCGACGAGACCCTCGCCTCCCTCCTCGAGGCCGCGCGCTGGTCCCCGTCCGCCAGCAACTCGCAGCCGTGGCGCTTCATCGTCGCCCGCCGCGGAACCGACGGGTTCGACCGCATCGTCGCGACGCTCGCCGGCTTCAACGGCGCCTGGGCCGGCTCCGCCGCCGTCCTGGTCGTCGCGCTCGCCGAGACCGTCGACTCCGAGGGGAAGCCGCGCCCCTGGGCCGTCTACGACCTCGGCCAGTCGATCGCCCACCTCAGCGTCCAGGCGCACCACGAGGGCCTGCACGTGCACCAGATGGCCGGCTTCGACAAGGACGCCGTCCGCGCCGCGTTCGGCGTCGACGAGCGCTTCGACCCGGTGACGATCGCCGCGGTGGGAGTCGCGGCCGACGCCGACGCGCTGGCGAACGAGACCCTCCGCGAGCGCGAGACCGCGCCGCGCACCCGCCTGCCCCTCGAGGAGCTCGTGCTCGTCCAGGCGTAGCCCTCCGGCGGAAGGCCTCCCCCGTCCGCGGACCGGGGAGGCCTTCCGCGTTCCACCCCCTGTGTTACTCCCCGTGTCGGTCCCCGCTGTGCCGCCGGGAGCCTCTCCGTACGATCGGACGATCCGCCCGCCCGTCCCGCTGCCCGGAGAGACATGCCCGCCACCCCCGCCGCCCGCACGAGCCTGGCCTTCGACGCCGAGCTCGGCCAGTCGGCGTTCCCCGTGCGCTTCGAGGGGGTCGGCCGCACCTTCGCGCCCGGGTCCCCCGTGCTGACGGACGTGACGCTCGAGGCCGCCGCGGGCGAGGTCATCGCGATCCTCGGCCCGAGCGGCTGCGGCAAGTCCACGCTGCTGCGCATCGCGGCGGGCCTGGACACCGCCTCCGAGGGGTCCGTCCTCATCGACGGCGCCCCCGTCTCCGGCATCGACCCGCGCTGCGCGGTGGCGTTCCAGGAGCCGCGGCTGCTGCCCTGGCGGAGCATCGCCGACAACGTCGCGCTCGGCCTGCCGCGCGGCACCCCGCGCCCGGCCGCCCGCGCCGCCGTCGACGAGCTGCTCTCGCTGGTCGGCCTCACCGCGCACGCCCGCTCGCGGCCCCGCGAGGTGTCCGGAGGCATGGCCCAGCGCGCCTCCCTCGCCCGCGCCCTCGCCCGGAACCCCGGCGTGCTCCTCCTGGACGAGCCCTTCGGGGCGCTCGACGCGCTGACCCGCCTGCGGATGCAGGACCTGCTGCTCGACGTGCACGCGGCGGCTCCGGCGACGATCCTGCTCGTCACCCACGACGTCGACGAGGCCCTCCAGCTGGCCGACCGCATCGTGCTCCTCGGGCGCGACGAGCCCGGAGGCGTCTCGCGCATCCAGCGGATCGTCACCGTCCCCGGAGCGCGGCCGCGCGACCGCGGCTCGGCGGAGCTCGCCGAGCACCGGGCCGAGCTCCTCGCGGGGCTGGGCATCGAGCGGCACTGACCCCGGGCGGATCGACCCGCATCCCTCCACCCGGGCGGCACGGTCCGGGCGGCACGACCTCCCTCCCCAGCCGCCTCCTCCTCCCGCTCTCCACCGCACGAGCACCTCCCCGCACCGCCCCTCCCCTGCAGCGTCCACACTCGCTGTCACCGCATCCCCGAAGCCGAGGCCCCCATGTCGTTCACCAGCTCCCCGCTCACCCGCCGCACCGCTCTCGCCGGTCTGCTCACCGCCGCCGCCGTCCCGCTCCTCGCGGGCTGCGTGCAGGGCGAGGGCGGAGGAGGAGCGGCGGCCGCGACCGCCGACGCCGCCTCCGGAGGAACTCAGGGCGGCACGCTCACGCTCGACTTCGCGACGTACAACCCGCTGAGCCTGGTCATCAAGGAGAAGGGCTGGCTCGAGGCCGCCCTCGCCGAGCAGCAGGTCACCGTCGCCTGGGTGCAGTCGGCCGGCTCCAACAAGGCCAACGAGGCCCTGCGCGCCGGAGCGATCGACGTCGGCTCCACCGCCGGCTCGGCCGCACTGCTCGCCCGCTCGAACGGCTCGCCGATCAGGACGATCGACATCTTCTCGCAGCCGGAGTGGTCGGCCCTCGTCGTCCCCGCCGGCTCGGCGATCACGTCGGTCGAGCAGCTCAAGGGCAAGCAGATCGCGGCCACCAAGGGCACCGACCCGTACTTCTTCCTGGTGCAGGCGCTCGAGGCCGCCGGCCTGGGTATCGGCGACGTGACGGTGCAGAACCTGCAGCACGCCGACGGCTGGGCGGCGCTGCAGAACGGCTCCGTCGACGCCTGGGCGGGCCTGGACCCGATCATGGCCGGCGCCGAGGCGGCCGGGGCGACCCTGCTCTACCGCAACGTCGACTTCAACTCCTACGGTCTGCTCAACGCGACCGAGAGCTTCCTCGCCGAGAAGCCGGACCTCGCGCAGACCGTCGTGAACGCGTACGAGCACGCCCGCGCCTGGGCGCTCGAGAACCAGGACGAGACGGCGAGCATCCTCGCCTCCGTCGCCGGCCTCGACGTGGCGGTGGCGACGACGGTCATCACCGAGCGCAGCAACCTCGACGTCGACAACGTCCCCGGCTCCGCGCAGACCGACGTGCTCGCCGTGATCGGCCCGATCTTCGTCGAGAACGGCGACGTCGCCTCGCAGCAGCAGGTCGACGACGCGCTCGACTCGCTGCTCGACGACACCTACGCCTCGGCGGCCGACCCGAGCGCCATCGGCGCCTGAGGGTCCGGCCCTCCGCCCCCGACCCCGTGATCCGAGGAGACCGACGATGACGATCCGCGACGACGACACCGCGACCGACGCCGATGTGCTGCGGCGGAGCGCGCTGTCCGCGCCGATGCCGGGTGAGCCCGGACTCGTGACGGCGGGCCCGTCGGTCGCGGCCTCCCAGCGCCGCCTCCGCGAGGACCGCTCCCACCCGCTCACCACGCGACGGTGGTTCGTGGTCGCGGGAGGCGCGGTCCTGCCCGTGCTGCTGCTCGCCGCCTGGCAGATCGCGACGACGACCGGAATGGTCTCGGTGGCGGTCTTCCCCTCGCCCGCGATGGTCTGGGCGGCCGGCGTCGACCTCGCCCAGCGCGGCGACCTCGGCCAGGACGTCGCCATCTCGACGCAGCGCGTGCTCATCGGGTTCGCGCTCGGCTCGGCGCTCGGGCTCGTGGTCGGCGCGCTCTTCGGGCTCTCCCGCGTCTGGGAGGTCGTCCTCGGGCCGACCCTCGGCGCGATCCGGGCGGTCCCGTCGCTGGCCTGGGTCCCGCTGCTGCTGCTCTGGATGGGCATCGGCGAGGAGTCGAAGATCACGCTGATCACGATCGGCGCGTTCTTCCCCGTCTTCACCACGGTGGCCACGGCGCTCGGCCACGTCGACCGGCACCTCGTCGAGGCGGGCCGCGCCTTCGGCCTCTCGGGCGTCCGGCTCTTCACGACGGTGCAGCTGCCCGCGGTGATCCCCTCCGTGATCTCCGGGCTGCGCCTCGCGCTCGCCCAGTCGTGGCTGTTCCTGGTCGCCTCCGAGCTCATCGCCTCCTCGATGGGCCTCGGCTTCCGCCTCATCGACAGCCAGAACAACGGCCGGATCGACCGGGTGTTCCTGGCGATCGTCCTGCTGGCCGTGCTGGGCAAGCTCACCGATGCCGTCGTCGGCGTGTTCCAGCGCTACGCCGTGAGGAAGTGGGCGTGAGCGCCGGGGAGGGAGCTCCGAGCGTGAGCGGGACGATCGCCAACCTGCTCGACGAGCACCGCCGGTTCCCCCCGCCCGCGGCCTTCGCCGCGCAGGCGAACGCGGGCGCGGAGGAGTACTCGCGCGCCGCCGCCGATCCGGTCGCGTTCTGGGAGGAGGCGGCCCGCCGCCTCGAGTGGGCGGAGCCGTGGCACACCGCCCACAGCTGGGAGCCTGCCGCTCCGCTGCCCGACGGCTCGCTCTCGGTGCCGCGCACGACCTGGTTCGAGGGCGGACGGCTGAACGTGGCCGTCAACTGCGTCGACCGCCACGTGGACGCGGGACGCGGCGGGAAGACCGCCCTCCACTTCGAGGGCGAGCGCGGCGATCGGCGGTCGATCACCTACGCCGAGCTCCAGCGCGAGGTCTCCCGCGCCGCGAACGCGCTGACCGCGCTCGGGATCGGGAAGGGCGACCGCGTCGTCGTCTATCTCCCGGTGATCCCCGAGACCATCGTCATCACGCTCGCGATCGCGCGGATCGGCGCGATCCACTCCCTCGTCTTCGGCGGCTTCTCCGCCGAGGCGGTGCGGTTCCGCGTGGAGGACACCGGCGCGAAGCTCCTGGTCACCACGGACGGGCAGTTCCGGCGGGGAGCGGCGGTGCCGGTCAAGGCGAGCGCCGACCGGGCGGTCGAGGGCGTCGCGTCGATCGAGCACGTCCTCGTCGTCCGCCGCACCGGTGAGACCGACGTCCCGTGGACCCCGGGCCGCGACGTCTGGTGGCACGAGCTGGTCGATGCGCAGAGCGACGTCCACGAGGCCGAGGCCTTCGACTCCGAGACGCCGCTGTTCATCATCTACACCTCCGGCACGACCGGGAAGCCCAAGGGGCTGGTGCACACCAGCGGCGGCTACCTCACGCAGGCCTCCTGGACGCACTGGGCCGTGTTCGACGCGAAGCCGGACGACGTGCACTGGTGCACCGCCGACCTCGCCTGGGTCACCGCGCACACCTACGAGATCTACGGACCGCTCTCGAACGGGCTCACCCAGGTGATCTACGAGGGCACCCCGAGCACCCCGCACACGGCCCGGCACTTCGAGATCATCGAGCGGTACGGGGTGACCGTCTACTACACGGCGCCGACGCTGATCCGGACGCTGATGACCTGGTTCCCCGAGGGCGTGCCCGACCGGTACGACCTGTCGAGCCTGCGCCTGCTCGGCACCGTCGGCGAGTCCATCAACCCCGAGGCCTGGGTCTGGTTCCACGAGGCGATCGGCGGCGGGCGCTGCCCGATCGTCGACACCTGGTGGCAGTCCGAGACCGGCGCCGCGGTGATGTGCCCGCTGCCGGGCGTCTCGACCCTCAAGCCGGGCTCGTCTCTCGGAGCCCTGCCCGGGCTCGGCGTCCTCGTGGTGGACGAGCACGGCGAGCGGGTGCCGAACGGCTCCGGCGGCTACCTCGTGGTCGACCGGACCGGGCCGGCGCTCGCCCGCACCGTGTGGGGCGACCCGGAGCGGTACCGCGACTCCTACTGGGCCCGCTACGCGTCCCAGGGGTGGTTCTTCTCCGGGGACGGCGCGAAGTACGACGCCGACGGCGACGTCTGGGTGCTCGGCCGCGTCGACGACGTCATCAACGTCTCCGGGCACCGCCTGTCCACGATCGAGATCGAGTCGGCACTCGTCGCCCATCCGGCCGTCGGCGAGGCCGGAGTCGTCGGAGTCGCCGACGCGACGACCGGCCAGGCCATCGCGGCGTTCGTCATCCCCTCCGACGAGGCCGTCGACCGCGCCGAGGAGGACCCGGCCTACTGGGCCGCGCTCGGCACGACGCTCTCGGCGCTCCTGCGCGACCACGTGGCGGTCGCGATCGGTCCGATCGCCAAGCCGCGCGACGTGGTGGTGGTGCCGGATCTGCCCAAGACCCGCTCCGGCAAGATCATGCGGCGGCTGCTCGGCGACATCCGCGACGGCCGCCCGCTCGGAGACGTGACGAGCCTCCAGGACGACACCGTCCCGGCGCGCATCACCCGCATCGTCGCCGAGCGCGGGTAGGCGCCGCGCCAGTCGGACGCGGCGGGCGGACCCTGTTTCGGGGAGGCGTCGGGAGCCTGCGCGTCCGCGGCGAGGAGGGGCCGCCGGGGAGCATCCGGAGTAGCGTGAAGCCGTGCGCGACGTCCAACAGCAGATCATCTCCGAGCTCCACGTCTCCCCCGCCGTCGATCCGGCCGTCGAGGTCGAACGGCGCAGCGGATTCCTCGCCGACTACCTCCGCAGCACCGGCGCGAAGGGCCTCGTCCTCGGCATCAGCGGCGGCCAGGACTCGAGCCTCGCCGGGCGCCTCTGCCAGCTCGCGGTCGAGCAGGTCCGCGCGAGCGGCGGCGACGCCTCCTTCATCGCGGTCCGCCTGCCGTACAAGGTGCAGGCCGACGAGGAGGACGCCCAGCTCGCCCTCACGTTCATCCGCCCGGACCGCCAGGTCGTCTTCGACATCCACCAGGGCGTCGACGGCGTGGCCGCAGCATTCGGCGACGCGGTCGACGAGCCGATCAGCGACTTCGTGAAGGGCAACGTGAAGGCGCGGATGCGGATGATCGCGCAGTACGCGATCGCCGGCCAGGCCGGGATGCTCGTCGTCGGGACCGACCACGCGGCCGAGGCGGTCACCGGCTTCTTCACGAAGTACGGCGACGGCGGCGCCGACGTCCTCCCGCTCACCGGTCTCACCAAGCGGCAGGGCCGCTCGCTCCTCGAGCACCTGGACGCACCGGCGCGGCTCTACGAGAAGGCGCCGACGGCGGACCTGCTCGACGACAACCCCGGCCAGACCGACGAGACGAACCTCGGGCTCACCTACGCCGACCTCGACACGTACCTCGAGGGCGGCGAGGTCGACCGGGCCGTCGCCGAGGCCATCGAGGCGCGGTACGCCGCGACCGAGCACAAGCGCCAGGTGCCGCTGTCGATGTTCGACGACTGGTGGCGCTGAGCCGCCGCTGACCGCTGCCAGCGGCCGGCAGCTCAGGACCGCACGGGGCCCCGCTGAGGCGGGGCTCCCGTGCGTCCGGCGCGGAACCGGCGCGCAGTCCGGACCTGCCGCGGTATCAGGAGTCGGCGCGGGCGTTGTAGACGAGCACCTCGCCGGAGTCGACGGAGGCGCGGTAGGCGCGGAACACGTCGAGGGCCTCGTCGCGGAGCACGCCGTCGACGACCTCGATCCCGCGGGCCTCGAACTGGGCGGCCCAGTCCTCGCGCATCGGCCCCTCGTCGAAGGTGCTGATCTCCTCGAGCTCGGGGCCGGAGCCCGCGACGACCAGGCGGCGCACCCCCGACCACATCGTCGCTCCGTAGCACTGCACGCACGGGCGCCAGTTGACGACCAGGTCGTGCGCGGGGAGGCCCTCGCCGCCGAGGTCCCAGGTGCCGAGCGCGGTCTGCGCGAGACCGAGCGCCGTCACCTCGGCGTGGCCGGACGAGACCCCGCTGCCGAGGACGACGTTCACTCCGACCGAGACGAGACGACCGGAGTCGCGCTCGACGACGATCGCCGCGAACGGGCCGCCGTTCCCCTCGCGGAAGTTGCGGTCGGCGAGCGCGTGCACGAGGGCCATCCGGTCCTCGAGGCTCGGGAGGACCTCGGGGACGTCGCGGAGGGCGTCACCGATCCAGGCGGGCAGGGCGATCTCGTAGCGGGTGGCGAGGCGGTCGATGTCCATGGGTCCTCCGGGAGACGGGGCGGGGCGGGGCGGCGGGCGGAGAGGGATGCGCGGCAGGCACGGCACAAATGACGCGCGGGCGGCGGCGGCCGTCGCCCCTCAGCCTCGCAGTGCCGAGCGCCGGAGACGGAATCGGCCCGGCGCGTCGACGCGGAGGTCAGGCGAGGAGGGCCTCGCCGAGCGCCGCGGCCTGCGCCGCCCAGAAGCGCTTCGCCACGCCGGTCCGGCGGAACAGGGCGTCGAAGCCGTGGAAGGCGCCCTCCACGATCTCGAGCCCGCACGGCACTCCGGCCGCGCGCAGGCGCTCGGCGTAGCGGACGTCCTCGTCGTGGAAGAGGTCGAGGCCGCCGACGCCGATCCAGGCCGGCGGCAGGCCCGTGAGGTCGTCGCGGCGGGCGGGGGCGGCGCAGGCCGTGACGCCGGGACCGCCGGGCTCGCCGGCGAGGTAGGCGGTCCAGCCGAAGCGGTTGCTGCCCGGGGTCCAGACGCGGACGCCGCGCGGCGGAGGACCGGACCGGGTGACGGTGCGGTCGTCGAGCATCGGGTAGACGAGCAGCTGGAACGCGGGCTGCGCTCCTCCGCGGTCGTGGGCGAGGAGGGTCGCACCCGCGGCGATGCCGCCGCCCGCGCTCGCGCCTCCGACGGCGATGCGCGCCGGGTCGACGCCGCGCTCCTGCGCGTGCTCGACGAGCCAGTCGAACGCGGCCAGCACGTCCTCGACGGCAGCCGGGGCCGGATGCGCGGGCGCGAGGCGGTAGTCGACGGAGACGACCGTGATGCCCAGGGTGCGGGCGAAGTCGATGCAGGACGCCTCGTCCTGGAGGTGGCTGCCGAGCACCATGCCGCCGCCGTGCACCCAGAGGAGCGCGGGAGCGGTACCGCGGAGGATGCGCGGCCGGTAGCTGCGGGCCCGGACGGGAGCAGCTCCGGCGACGGGGATCTCGACGTCGTCGACCACGATGTCGGGCGGAGCCTCGCCTCCCTCGGCGGCGCGTCGCGTGGCGAGGCGCAGCAGTCGCGGGCCGAGGACGATCGGCGGGAGGAAGCGGCCGAGCGCGAGGTCGGGGTGGAAGAGGGGCGCCGTCGCGGCGGTGCGGGCTGACGCGGTCATGCGCGGGAGGCTACTCCTCGCGACCGTGCCGGCGCCCCTCGGCGGGACTACGGACGCACGAGGGTCTTGATCGCGCGGCGCTCGTCCATGGCGGCGTACGCCTCGGCGATCTCCTCGAGGGGCAGCTCGAGGTCGAAGACCAGACCGGGCTCGATCGCGCCGCTGAGCACGTCGGGCAGCAGCTCGGCCATGTAGCCGCGGACCGGCGCGACTCCGCCGTTGACGCCCACGTTCGAGCCGAACATCTGGCGGACGGGCAGCTCGGGGCCTCCGTTGGGGACGCCGACGTAGCCGACCATGCCGCCGGGGCGGGCGGAGTCGAGGGCCTGCTGCATCGACTCCTTGGTGCCGACGCACTCGAGCACGCAGTCGGCGCCGATCCCGCCGGTCAGCTCGCGGACGCGCGCGACGCCCTCGTCGCCGCGGGTCTCGACGATGTGGGTCGCCCCGAAGCGGCGGGCGAGGTTCTGCCGCGACTCGTGCCGCGACATCGCGATGATCGTGGTCGCGCCGAGGCGCTTGGCCGCCAGGACGGCGCAGAGGCCGACCGCGCCGTCGCCGACGACCGCGACGGTCGAGCCAGCGGTGACGCCGGCCGAGACCGCGGCGTGGTGGCCGGTCCCCATCACGTCGGCGAGGGTGAGCAGGCTGGGGATGAGCGCCGGATCCGGGTCCATGCCCACGCGGAAGAGCGTGCCGTCGGCGAGGGGCACGCGCACCTTCTCGCCCTGGGCGCCGTCCGCGAAGCCCTCCTCGCGGACCTCGGCGCCCCACCAGCCGCCGGTGAGGCACGAGGTGGAGACGCCGTTGGCGCAGTTCGCGCAGGTGCCGTCGCAGACGTAGAACGGGGCGATCACGAAGTCGCCGACCGCGACGTCGTGCACGTCGTCGCCGATCTCCTCGACGACGCCGACGAACTCGTGGCCGATGCGGTGCGCCTCCTTGGTGGGAGTGACGCCGCGGTAGGGCCAGAGGTCGGAGCCGCAGACGCAGGCCGCGGTGACGCGGACGATCGCGTCGCGCCCCGTCGAGAGCTGCGGGTCGGGGACCTCCTCGAGTCGGATGTCGCGCTCGCCGTGGATGAGTGTTGCTCGCATGGGTGCTCCTGGTCGGGAGGGGGGTGGGGTCGGCGTCCACGGTACGCCCGCGACCGGCCGCGGGTGCCGGAGAGGCGGGGGCTTGCACGAACGCGCGCCGACGCGGCACAGGTGGAGAGCCGGGGCACGGTCGGGGGCGGTCCGGCGCGGGGCGGGAGGCGTCCTGCCGGAACGGAGCGGCCCCGCAGCAGCCCTGCGCCGCGTCACGGCTGCGCCTCCGCCCAGCCGTCGCGCCCGATCACGACGTGCGCGAGGAACCGCAGGCCGCACGCCTCTGCCCCGTCGGCGACCGCCCGCGTCGCCGCACGGTCGGAGGGGAGCACCACGGCCTCGCCCGCGTGGCTGTGCGCCAGGCCGATGCCCGCCGCGCCGCGCGCCAGCACCTCGGCGAGCACGGCGGCGACGGGGATCTCGGCGTGCGCCGGGGCTCCATCGGCCAGCGTCAGGACGTCGCGGACGGCTCCGGACTCGGCGAGCGCCACCGCCAGCACGGTCTCGACCGGCCGGGCGGCCAGCAGCGGAGCGACGAGCCCGGCCAGGCCGGCGGCGTCGGTCACGCGGGCGGCGCGCGAGGCGCGGTTCATCCTCCGCCGCAGCTCGAAGGAGGCGACCAGGCGGCAGGCGGCGACCTCGCCGACTCCGCGGTGCCGCATCAGATCGGCCACCCCGGCCCGGGCGACGGCGTCGATGCCGCCGAAGCGCGCGAGGAGGCGCTGCGCGACGACGGTCGCGTTGGCGCCGCGGACGCCGGCCCCGATGAGCACGGCGAGGGTCTCGGCGTCGGTGAGCGCCTCCGGTCCGTAGGCGCGGAGGCGCTCCCTCGGCCTCTCCTCGGGAGGGAGGTCGGCCATCCGGGCGCCGGGCGTTTCGAAGGACATGCCGCCGACGCTACGGAGCCCGCCGGACGGGCGCGCCGCGGATCCCGCGACTGTGGACGACTCCCGCCCTCGCGCGCCCTGTGGAGGGAACTTCCGTCGCCACCCGCGCGCTCCTCTCCCCTGCGAGTACGCAGAAGTCGGACTCGCGACAGGGGTCGAGCACCCCGGTCAGTCCGACGCGGGCATCCCGGCAGTCACCGACAGGCTCTCACCGTCCGGCGCCACGTCCACCAGCACCACGTCCCCGTCGCGCACCGTGCCGCCGAGCAGCGCCGTCGCCAGCTGGTCGTCGATCGCCCGCTGCATCAGCCGGCGCAGCGGCCGCGCGCCGTACTGCGGGTCGTAGCCGCGCTCGGCCAGCCATCCGCGGGCCGCGGGCGTCACCGCCAGGTCGAGCCGTCGCTCCGAGAGCCTCCTCGACAGCCGGTCGACGTACAGCGACACGATCTCGCCGAGCTCGGTGCGGTCGAGCGCGTCGAAGATCACGATGTCGTCGAGCCGGTTCACGAACTCGGGCTTGAAGGCCTGGCGCACCATCTGCTGGACCGCCTCCTCCTTCTGCGGCCGTGACAGCGCCGGGTCCACGAGGAACTGCGACCCCAGGTTGGAGGTGAGGATGAGGATC
Organism: Rathayibacter sp. AY1G1; assembly: GCF_002932095.1. NCBI lineage: Bacteria > Bacillati > Actinomycetota > Actinomycetes > Micrococcales > Microbacteriaceae > Rathayibacter > Rathayibacter sp. AY1G1. The sequence continues at coordinate 4,455 of NZ_PSUZ01000012.1, read as the reverse complement.
GTGTTGCGGAAGTCGACCGTCCGCCCCTGGCCGTCGGTGAGCCGGCCGTCGTCGAGCACCTGGAGCAGGACGTCGAACACCTCGGGGTGCGCCTTCTCGATCTCGTCGAGGAGCACCACCGAGTACGGGCGGCGGCGGACTGCCTCCGTGAGCTGGCCGCCCTGCTCGTAGCCGATGTAGCCGGGAGGGGCGCCGACCAGCCGCGAGACGGCGAACTTCTCGCCGTACTCCGACATGTCGATGCGGACCATCGCCTTCTCGTCGTCGAAGAGGTGGTCGGCGAGCGCCTTCGCCAGCTCGGTCTTGCCGACGCCGGTCGGCCCGAGGAAGAGGAAGGAGCCGGTCGGCCGGTCGGGGTCGGAGATGCCCGCGCGGGTGCGGCGCACCGCGTCCGCGACGGCCGACACCGCCTCGTCCTGGCCGATCAGTCGGCGGTGCAGCTCGGTCTCGAGGTGCAGCAGCTTCTCGGTCTCGCCCTGCAGGAGTCTCCCGACGGGGATCCCCGTCCAGGCGGCGATCACCGCGGCGATGTCGTCGGCCGTCACCTGCTCGTTGACCATGCGGCCCTCGGCCGGCTCCTCCTCCGCCTCGGCGGCCGCGAGCTCGCGCTCGATCACCGGGATGTCGCCGTAGAGCAGCTTCGACGCGCGCTCGAGCTTGCCCTCGCGCTGCGCCCGCTCGGCGGCGATCCGCAGGGCGTCGAGCCGGTTCTTGAGCTCGCCGACGCGGTTGAGGGAGGCGCGCTCGCGCTCCCAGCGCTCCTGCAGCTCCTCGAGCTGGGCGCCGCGGCGGGCCAGGTCCTCGCGCAGCTTCTCCAGCCGTGCCTTCGAGGCCTCGTCCTTCTCCTTCTTCAGCGCCAGCTCCTCGAGCCTCAGCCGGTCCACGGAGCGGCGCAGCTCGTCGATCTCGACGGGAGCGGAGTCGATCTCCATGCGCAGCCGCGACGCGGCCTCGTCGATCAGGTCGATCGCCTTGTCCGGCAGCTGGCGGGAGGTGATGTAGCGGTTCGAGAGCGACGCGGCGGCGACCAGGGCGGAGTCGGCGATCGCCACCTTGTGGTGCGCCTCGTAGCGCTCCTTCAGCCCGCGGAGGATCGCCACGGTGTCCTCGACGGTCGGCTCGCCGACGAAGACCTGCTGGAAGCGGCGCTCGAGAGCGGCGTCCTTCTCGATGTACTGGCGGTACTCGTCGAGCGTCGTCGCGCCGATCATCCGCAGCTCGCCGCGCGCCAGCATCGGCTTGAGCATGTTCGCGGCCGCCACCGATCCCTCGCCGCCGCCCGCGCCCATCAGCGTGTGCAGCTCGTCGATGAAGGTGATGATCCGGCCGTCGGACTCCTCGATCTCCTGGAGCACGGCCTTCAGCCGCTCCTCGAACTCGCCGCGGTACTTCGCTCCGGCGATCAGGGCCGAGAGGTCGAGGCTGACGAGCTGCTTGCCCTTGAGGCTCTCGGCGACGTCGCCCGCGACGATCCGCTGCGCGAGCCCCTCGACGACGGCGGTCTTGCCGACGCCGGGCTCGCCGATGAGAACGGGGTTGTTCTTGGTGCGGCGCGTGAGCACCTGGCTGACGCGCCGGATCTCGGCATCCCTCCCGATCACCGGATCGAGCTTGCCGCTCGCCGCGATGGCGGTCAGGTTGACGCCGTACTGCTCGAGTGCGGACTTCTCGTCCTGCTGGGGCATCCGACCGGCCTGCATGATGGTGGTCTCCTCCGTGGCTCGAAAGTTGAGTTCGACGGACTCAACTTTACTCCCGCGACGGCTCCGGCGGTCAGGCCGTCAGAAGATCGCTGTCGCGACCCTGGAGCGCCTCGAGCGCGTTCCGGAGGATCGAGCGCAGCCGGAACTCGTCGATCCCGGTCAGCGCCGAGATCTCGGCCTGCGAGAAGCCGCCGGCCGCAGCCAGCAGCAGGAGCTCGCGGTCCGGGCAGTCGAGGGCGAGCAGGCTGCTGCCGAGCGGACGCCGGGCGAGCTCGTGCGCGGACCCGAGGGTCTCGCAGAGGACCTCGAGCACCCAGAGCACGGGCTCCGGCGAGCGGGCGCCCTCGCGGGAGCGGCGCCAGACGGCGGTGAAGACGTCGGTGCAGAGCCGGTCGCGGCCGGCCGGGTCGGCCTGGACCGTGCCGACGCACGCCGAGACGAGGCCGCCGAAGCGGTCGACGAGCACTCCCAGAGCGGAGGCGTCCCCCGTGGCGGAGCGGGTCAGCAGACGGGCGGCGTCCTGCGTCAGCGGCGGACGCACCCGTCCACCGGTCGCGTCCTCGCCTCCAGCACTCACAGGCCTCAGCGTGTCACCGACTCCGGGACGGCGGGACCAGTTGCGCGGAAGGGGGGGTGACATGTAAGGAGCGGATCCGCTATCCGACATCAGAGGCGCGGCCAGCGCGCGCGGGCGAAGCAGAAGAGCCCGTAGGCGATGAGCCCGACGGCGACGAAGCCGAGGAGGAGCACACCTGCCGGCAGCTCCACGAGCGACTTCAGCGCCTCGTCGAGCCCGCCCGCCTGCTCCGGATCATGGGTGACGGCGGCGACGATCAGCAGCACGCCGAGAGCGCCGAGGACCACGCCCTTGGCGACGTAGCCGGCGACGCCGAGCACGGTGACGACGGTGCCCGCCGTGCCGCCCGGCTCCGCGACGTTCTCGAGGAACTTCCTGCTCGCTCCGCGGTACACGAAGACGCCGCCGACCGCGAGGACGGCCAGTCCCGCGATCACGAGCAGCACGACTCCGCCCGGCGCCGAGAGCACCTGCGCGCTCGCGCTCTCGGACGACTCGGACGAGCTCGACCCGCCGCCCGTCGCGAACTTCAGCGCCGTCACGCCGAGGGCGCCGTAGACGACGGCCTTGCCCGCCTCCTTCAGCCGGCTGCCCCAGGTCTTCAGGGCGCTCTCGCGCGGGCGGACGAGGAACGCCTCGAGCAGCCCCCACAGCGCCAGGCCGAAGAGGCCGACCGTGCAGATCCAGAGGATCACCAGACCGCCGGGCTGCGCCGCGACGGCGCCGAGAGCACCGCTCTGGTCGGCCTCGCCTCCGCCGCCGCGGGCCACGCCGAGGGCGATCACTCCGATCAGGAGGTGGACGAGGCCGTTCGCCGCGAAGCCGCCGCGGGCGAGGGTCCGCACCGCCCGGGAGTCCTGGATGTCGTCGGCGGTGCGCTGGGCGTCGGCGGTGCTCGGAGTGTTCACAGGGTGGACGCTACGCGTTTCCACACCCCCGCGCCCGGCGCTCCGCCGTTCGGAGGTGCTCCCGGAGCCGGTTCTCCACACCTTTCCACAGGGTTGTCCACAGCTGTGGAATCGCTAGAGGGACGAGTGGATCACACGTCGACGGCGCGGACGAGTCCGTCCTGCACGCCGCCCAGCCAGTCGTAGACGCTGCGGATCGCGGCCGCGCTCCCCTCCTCCGGGACGACGTCGTCGGTGTCGTCGATGCCGAGCCGCACGGCCAGAGCGAGCCGCATGTCGGTCAATGCGCGGAGCCAGGCGATCGCCTGCGGCTCCTCGAGACGGACCGCGACCTCGCCCAGCCCCTCGAAGATCCGGCCGTGACTCGTGCCGTCGCCGGCGTCGAGGGCCGCCGTGACGGCGCGGGCGTCGTCCATCTTTCGGGCGGCGAGGTCCGGAGCGGTGAAGCGGCGGAACTCGTCGGCCGCCTCGGCGTCGTCGCGGTAGGCGTCGGGCAGGAGGCGCGCGAGCGCCGGATCGGAGCGGGCCTCCTCCGAGGACGCCCCGCGGTCGAGCAGCTCGAGCATCTCGCCCGCCAGGTGGCGGAGGATCCCGGCCTCCCCGCGGTCGAAGCGGGCGACGGCCGCCCCGGAGGAGTCGCGGCGGAACGCGCGCATCAGCCGAGTCCTCGGATGCCGCGAGCGGGGTGCTCTCCGGTCTCCGCGGCCGCGGGGCGCAGCGGGGCGCTCACGCGTCGGCCTTCTGCAGCGTCGCCCACAGGCCGTAGCCGTGCATCGCCTCCACGTGCCGCTCCATCTCCTCGCGGTTGCCGGTCGCGACGACCGCGCGCCCCTCGGTGTGCACCTGCAGCATCAGCCGCTCCGCCTCGGCCCGGCCGAAGCCGAAGTAGCTGCGGAAGACGTACGAGACGTACGACATCAGGTTGACCGGATCGTCCCAGACCAGCATGATCCACGGGACCTCGGCCGCCGAGCGGGTCGCCAGGCGCTCGTCCGCGCGCTCGATCGTGTCCGCCATCCCTCCAGCGTAGGCCGCAGCGCGGACGGACGCCCGGGCGCGCGGGCCGGAGCGTGCTGCCCGCAGCCCGCGAGTGCCCAGGAGTCGTCGCACTCGGCGCGGAGCCGCGAGGACGAGACCGCGAGAAGCCAGGAGTCGTCGCAGTCGAGCGCGAGTGCGACGACTTCTGGACGGTCGGAGCAGAGTCAGCAGCGGCGCCCGCCCTACGCCGACAGGCGCGGCAGGACCTCCCGGGCGAAGAAGTCGAGGT
>NZ_PSUZ01000011.1:0-122134 GCF_002932095.1 Rathayibacter sp. AY1G1 | reverse complement strand
GGTCTGGCCTGGTGCGGATGGCGGATCCGCCGGGGGGACGGGGTGGGGAAACACGGGCGTCACACAGGTGGGGTTCACTGGGGGGAGACGCCCGACGGGCGCGGGACGGAGGCGCTGCATGGACCTGAACACGATCCAGCGCGTCCGGGTGGTGCGCGAGCGCTCCGAGCTGGCGGGCCGCGGGCCGCGCTCAGCGGTCATCGGAGGCGGCTCCTGGGTGTTCTCCCTCCCCCACGACCACCTCGACGAGCTCCTCGACCTGCAGGGATTCGCGTGGGAGCCGATCGTGCGCACGGACGCCGGGCTCTCGATCGCGGCGACCTGCACGCTCAGCGAGCTCGCCGCGATGCCCGACGCGGGCGCCACCGCCCATCCGCTCTTCTTCCAGTGCTGCACGGCACTGCTGGGCTCCTTCAAGATCTGGAACGTCGCCACTGTCGGCGGCAACATCGCCAACGCCCTGCCCGCCGGACCGATGACCAGCCTCGCCGCCGCGCTCGACGCCACCGCCCTCGTCTGGCGGGCCGACGGCTCGGACGTCGCCGTGCCGGTCGCCGAGCTCGTGACCGGCAACATGACCACTTCCCTGGCCCGGGACGACGTCATCCGCTCGATCGAGTTCCCGCTCTCCTCCCTCCGGGCGCGCACCGCGTTCCGCAAGACGGCGCTCTCCCCTCTCGGACGCTCCGGCGCCGTCGTCATCGGCCGCCTCGACACCGACGGCGCGTTCGTGCTCACGATCACCGCGGCGACCGTCCGGCCGGAGCTGCTCCGCTTCGCCGCCGTTCCCTCCTGGGCCGAGCTCGCCGCGGCCGTCGACGGCGTCGCGACCTGGTTCACCGACCCGCACGGAGCCGCCGACTGGCGCCACGCCGTCGTCCGCGTGCTCGCCGAGGAGATCCGCACCGAGCTGGCCGGAGGCGCCCGATGAGGTTCACCGTCAACGGGGAGCCGGTCGACGCCTCCCCCCGCCCCGGCCAGGTGCTGCGCACCCTCCTCCGCGACCACGAGCACTTCGAGGTGAAGAAGGGGTGCGACGCCGGCGACTGCGGCGCCTGCTCCGTCCTCGTCGACGGGACGCCGTTCCACTCCTGCCTCTACCCCGCCCACCGCGTCGAGGGGCGCGAGGTGACGACAGCGGCCGGCCTCGGCACGCCCGAGGAGCCGAGCGCGGTGCAGGAGGCGTTCGTCGAGGCCGGCGCGTTCCAGTGCGGCTTCTGCACGGCCGGCATGGTGGTCACGGCCACGGCGCTCGACGGAGTCCGCGCCGAGGACGTGCCGCGGCTGATGAAGGGCAACCTCTGCCGGTGCACGGGCTACCGCCCCATCCGCGAGGCCGTGACGGGCGCCTGCGCGTCCGGGCACGGCGCGCACGCGGCCGAGCCGTCCGGAGCGGATCGCACGGAGGCCCCGGTCCGCGGACGGCACGCGGCCCCGCCGTCGGGTCTCACCCCCGTCCGCCGCACCGGTCGCCCGTCGGCCGAGGAGTCCCGGGTCGGCCGCTCGCTCGGCGCGCCCGCCGGCCGGCGGATCGTCCAGGGCCGCGAGCCGTTCACCCTCGACGTCGCCGTGCCCGGCCTGCTGCACGTGAAGGTCGTCCAGAGCCCGCACGCCCACGCGCGCATCCGCTCGATCGACACGACCGCCGCCCGCGCGATGCGGGGCGTCGTCGCGGTCCTCACCGCCGAGGACGTCCCGGACGTCCTCTACTCCACCGCCCGCCACGAGTCCCGGCTCGACGACCCGGACGACACGCGCATGCTCGACACGGTCGTCCGGTTCCGCGGGCAGCGCGTGGCCGTGGTGGTCGCGGAGTCGGTGGCCGAGGCGGAGGCGGCCTGCCGCGCCGTCGAGGTCGACTACGAGGTGCTGCCCGCCGTCTTCGACCCGGAGGAGGCGCGCTCGGCCGGCGCGCCGCTCCTGCACGCCGACAAGGATCCGATCGCCTCGCGCATCGCCCGGCCGGAGGCGAACGTCGTCGCGGAGCTCCACGGAGAGTACGGGGACGTGGCCGCCGGACTCGCGGAGGCCGACGTGGTCGTCGAGGGCCGGTACTCGACCTCCCGAGTCGCGCACACGGCGCTCGAGACCCACGGCACCATCGGCTGGCTCGAGGGCGGAGAGCTGGTGCTGCGGACCTCGACGCAGGTGCCCTTCCTCGTGCGCGACGAGATCGCGCGCCTGTTCGACCGCGATCCGTCGACCGTCCGCGTCTTCACGGCACGGGTGGGCGGCGGCTTCGGCGGCAAGCAGGAGATCCTGACGGAGGACGTCGTCGCCCTCGCCGTGCTCGCCACCGGCCGGCCCGTGCAGTTCGAGTTCACCCGGAGCGACGAGTTCACGATGGCCCCCTGCCGACACCCGATGCGGGTCGGCGTCACGCTCGGCGCCCGGCGCGACGGACGGCTGACCGCCCTCGCCGTGGACGTGCTCTCGGACACCGGCGCCTACGGCAACCACGGACCCGGCGTGATGTTCCACGGCACCTCGGAGTCGGTCGCCGTCTACAGCGCGCCCAGCAAGCGCGTCGACGCGCAGGCCGTCTACACGAACAACCTCCCCTCGGGGGCGTTCCGCGGCTACGGCCTCGGGCAGGTGATCTTCGGCATCGAGTCGGCGATGGACGATCTCGCCCGCGAGCTCGGGATCGACCCGTTCGAGCTGCGGCGGATCAACGCGGTGCGCCCGGGCGAGCCGCTGGTGGTCACGCACGTCGAGGGCGACGACATCGGCTTCGCCTCCTACGGGCTCGACCAGTGCCTCGACCTCACCGAGGCGGCACTGGCCGGCGGCGGCGGCTCCCCCGCCCCCGACGGACCGGGGTGGCGGACAGGGCAGGGCACGGCACTGGCGATGATCGCCACCATCCCACCGCGGGGCCACTTCTCGGAGGCGACCGTCACCGTCGACGCCGAGGGCGTGCTGACCATCGGCGTCGGCACGGCCGAGTTCGGCAACGGGACGACCACCGTGCACACGCAGCTGGTCGCGAGCGCCTTCCGCGCCTCGGCCGACCGGGTGCGGATCCGCCAGTCCGACACGGACGCGGCCCGCTACGACACCGGAGCGTTCGGCAGCGCCGGCACGGTCGTCGCGGGCAAGGCCGTCCACTCGGCCGCGACGCGCCTCCTCGCCGAGCTGCAGGCGCTCGCCAAGCGGCTGACCGGGCACGACGAGACCTTCGAGCCCGACGACGAGGGCCTGCTCGCTCCGGACGGCACCCGGGTCGCGTTCGCCGATCTGGTCCGTGCGGCCGGCGGACCCGTCACCGCGACCGGGAGCGAGGACGGCGCTCAGCGCTCGCTCGCGTTCAACGTCCAGGGCTTCCGCGTCGCGGTGCACGAGCCGACGGGCGAGGTGCGGATCCTGCAGTCGGTCCAGGCGGCCGACGCCGGCTTCGTGATCAACCCGGCGCAGTGCCGCGGGCAGGTCGAGGGCGGAGTGGCGCAGGCGATCGGCTCGGCGCTGTACGAGGAGGTGATCCTCGACGGCGAGGGCACCGTGACCACGGCGATCCTCCGGAACTACCACATCCCGCAGATGGCGGACGTGCCCGAGACCGAGGTGCTCTTCGCGGACACCGCCGACGAGCTCGGGCCGTTCGGCGCGAAGTCGATGAGCGAGGCGCCCTACAACCCGGTCGCCCCCGCACTCGCCAACGCCGTCCGCGACGCGATCGGCGTGCGGCCGACCGAGCTGCCGCTCTCCCGCGACCGGATCTGGCGGCTCCTGCACCCGGACGCCGCCCCGGTCGCGACCGTCGAGGCGGAGGCGCCGCCCGGTTGAACGACGACGGGCTGAGCGCCGATCGGCTGCCGCAGCTCAGACGCGCGACGCCAGCTCCGTGCTCGCCCGGGCGACCTCGCGGGCGATCGCGTCCTCGTCCGCGTTCACCAGCCGTCCCTCCCGCACCGTCGGGCGACCCTGCACCAGGAGCAGGCTCAGCGGGGGCTGCGCTCCGAATGCGAGCGCCGCGACCGGGTCCGCGATGCCCGCGTGCTCGATCCCGTCGATCCGCCAGAGCGCGAGGTCGGCGAGCTTGCCGACCTCGATCGAGCCGATCTCGTCCTGCCGGCCGAGCACCCGGGCCCCGCCGATGGTGGCGACCGAGAGCGCCTGCCGGGCGCTCATCCGGTCGGCGCCGGCGCGCAGGCGGTTCATCAGCACCGCGGCGCGGATCTCGGAGCCGAGCTGACCGGACTCGTTCGACGCCGCGCCGTCCACGCCGAGGCCGACCGGGGCTCCCGCAGCCAGCAGCTGCGGGATCGGCGCGATGCCCGCCGCGAGCCGGCCGTTCGAGGACGGGCAGTGCGCGACTCCGGTGCCCGTGGCCGCGAACTTCGCGATCGCGTCGGCGTCGAGGTGGACGCAGTGCGCCATCCAGACGTCATCGCCGAGCCAGCCGAGCGACTCCAGGTGGTCGGTGGGCGAGAGGCCGAACGCCTCCCGCGTGTAGGCGTCCTCCTCCACGGTCTCGGAGCCGTGGGTGTGCAGCCGGACCCCGAGCTGACGGGCGAGGACGGCCGACTCGCGCAGCAGGTCGGTGGTCACCGAGAAGGGCGAGCACGGGGCGATCGCGACCCGCACCATCGCGTCGGCGGAGGCGTCGTGGTACCGCTGGACCGCCTCTCCACTGGCCTGGAGCGCGGCCGCCGTGGTCTCGACGGCGAAGTCCGGCGGGAGGCCGCCCCGGGACTCGCCGAGGTCCATCGACCCGCGGGTCGCGTGCAGCCGGAGGCCGAGGGTGCCGGCCGCGTCGACGATGCCGCCGACGATGTCGCCGGAGCCCCGCGGGAAGACGTAGTGGTGGTCGGCGACGGTGCTGCAGCCGGACCGGGCGAGGACGCCCATCGCGCCGAGGGCGGCGGAGCGGGTCAGGTCGGCGTCGATGCGGGACCAGGCGGGGTAGAGCGCGACGAGCCAGTCGAAGAGGATCGAGTCCTGCGCCCAGCCGCGGGTGAGCCACTGGTAGAGGTGGTGGTGCGTGTTGACGAGCCCGGGAGTGAGCAGGTGGCCGCGGCCGTCGACCCGCGTGAGCGCGATCGCCTCCTGCGCCGGCAGGCCCGTCGGGGACCGTCCGTCGAGGGCCCACGCCGGAGGGTCGCCGGCTCCGACGGCGACGATGCGGGAGTCGTCGACGACGACGTGGCCGACGGGGTGCTCGGTCCCGTGCGCGTCGACGGTGGCGACGTGGGCTCCGGTGAGGACGTGGCGCTGCATGCCCCGAGCATGGCAGCGCGGTGTTTCGCGGCCGTTTCCCGCCGGAGTGCGAGCAGGCCCGCGCGATCACGACGGCGCGCCGTCAGGGGAGGACGTGCGGCTCAGCGCGCCGCGTGGATCGGGCCCGAGCGCCCCGCGAGCGGCTCCCCGGACGTCCCCGTGCGCGCGGCGAGGACCTCCGCGAGGATCGACACGGCCGTCTCCTCCGGCGTCGACGCGCCGATGTCCAGGCCGATCGGCGAGCGCAGGCGGGCGAGCGCCTCCTCCGTCACTCCCGCCTCGCGCAGCAGCCGCAGCCGCCGCTCATGGGTGCGCCGCGACCCCATCGCGCCGACGTAGGCGACCGGGAGCGCGAGCGCGGTCTCGAGCAGCGGGATGTCGAACTTCTCGTCGTGCGTGAGCACCGCGATCACGGTGCGCGAGTCGACCTCGGCGCGGGCGAGGTGGTCGGACGGCCACTCGACGAGGACCTCGTCGGCGCCGGGGAAGCGCTCGGCGGTCGCGAACACCGGACGCGCGTCGCAGACGGTCACGCGGTAGCCGAGCAGGGCGCCGGCGGAGCAGAGCGCGGCGGAGAAGTCGACGGCGCCGTAGATCAGCAGGCGCGGCCGCTCGGCATGCACGACGTAGGCGATCTCGAGCTCGGCACCTCGGCAGGCGGTCTCGACCGTGGCCGAGCGGCCGGAGACCAGGCGCGCCTCGCGCTCGGCGAGGATGCGGCGGGCGGTGTCCTCGTCCAGGTGCGGGCCGACGACGTCCTGGAGGCGCGTCGCTCCGGTGAGCACGAGGCCGATCAGCTCCTCCGGGCCGCCGACGACGATCGCCAGCGCGGCCGAGCGGCCGGCGCGGGCGGCGCGCAGCTCGGCGAGGACCGCGGTGGAGCCGGAGTCGACGACCTGGCCGAACACGCGCAGCTGCCCCCCGCAGGACAGGCCGGCGGCGAAGGCCGCCTCGTCGTCGAAGCCGAAGTGCTCGGACGCGCTGCCCGAGGTGCCGAGCACCTCCTGGGCCAGCGCGTACGCCTGCGCCTCGACGCAGCCGCCGGAGATCGAGCCGATCGCGCGCCCCTCCGCGTCCACCGCCATCGAGGAGCCGAGAGCGCGGGGAGCCGAGCCGAAGACGTGCGTGACCGTGACGACCGCGACGCTCCCGCCCCCCTCGACGCGCTCGAGCAGGGGGGCGGCGATGTCGAGCACGACGGCCTCCTCTTCTCGGACGGGAGGCGACGGCGCCGGGGCTGCGGGGAGGCCGGGCGGAGCCGCCGACGGGCGCTCACACGCAGGAAACATGCCGAGTATAGGGTCGATCCATGCCTGACGACGCTCCCTTCCTCGACCTCGTGATCCGCGCCTCCGACGTGCTGACCGAGAACGGCCGGCGTCCGGCCAGCATCGCGATCGCCGAGGGCCTGATCGTCGCAGTCGGCGAGCGGGACGCCCCCTGGCGGACCACGGAGGAGATCGTCCTCCCCGAGGGCCAGGTCCTGATCCCGGGGATCGTCGACACCCACGTGCACGTCAACGAGCCGGGCCGCACGGAGTGGGAGGGATTCGCCTCCGCCACTAGCGCGGCCGCAGCCGGGGGCGTCACCACGATCATCGACATGCCGCTGAACTCGATCCCGCCGACCACCACGGTGGCGGGGCTCGAGGCCAAGCGCGCGGCCGCCGGGCCGCAGGCGCAGGTGGACGTCGGATTCTGGGGCGGGGCGATCCCCTCGAACCTCGGCACGCTGCGCGAGCTCCACGACGCGGGCGTCTTCGGCTTCAAGTGCTTCCTCTCGCCGAGCGGAGTGGACGAGTTCCCGCACCTGAGCCGGGAGCAGCTCGTCGAGGCGATGCGCGAGATCGCCGCCTTCGACGGACTGCTGATCGTGCACGCCGAGGACCCGGCCGAACTGGAGGCGAGCGCGCTGGAGCCCGGCGCCTCCTACGGCGCGTTCGTCGACTCCCGCCCGCCCGCCTCCGAGCGCAGCGCGATCCTGCACGTGATCGAGGCCGTCCGCGAGACCGGCTGCCGCGCGCACATCCTGCACCTCTCCTCCGCCGACGCGCTGCCGCTCCTGCGCGAGGCCAAGGCCGAGGGGCTGCCGATCACCTCCGAGACCTGCCCGCACTACCTCACCTTCGACGCCGGCTCGATCCCCGACGGCGGCACGCAGTTCAAGTGCTGCCCGCCGATCCGCGACGAGCGCAACCGCGAGCTGCTCTGGAAGGGGCTGCTCGACGGGACGATCGACATCATCGCCTCGGACCACTCCCCCGCCACCGCCGAGCTGAAGCTCCCCGCCGGCGGCGACTTCGGCGTCGCCTGGGGCGGGATCTCGGGACTCGAGCTGAGCTTCCGCGCGGTCTGGACCGGGGCCCGCGAGCGGGGCATCCCGCTCGAGCAGGTCGTCGCCTGGATGTCCACGGCGACCGCCGCGTTCGCCGGGCTCGGCCAGAAGGGCCTGCTGCACGCAGGGTCCGACGCCGACCTGGTCGCGTTCGACCCGGAGGCGCAGTGGCGCGTGGACGTCGACGCCCTCTCGCACCGGAACCCCGTCTCGGCCTACGAGGGCCGCGTCCTCCGCGGCGCCGTCGCCGCCACCTGGGTGGGCGGCCGCCGCGTCACCGCCGCGACGGTCCCGCCCGCCGGGCGCCTCCTCACCCGCCCCTGACCTCGACCCGCTGATCCCCCGCCTCCCTGACGACACCTCGGGGAGCTCGACCGCTCACGCCGAGCGCCGCCGTGTCATCGGCAGGTTTCGAGCGTGTGAACGGAGGCGGGTCGGAGCCGCGGAGCGGGCGGATCGCACAAGACTCGGAGTCCCGGCGGCGGCTCCTCGGGATGCTCCGCCGGTGCGCGGAGCCCCCGGCAGGCGCGAGGCTGGCAGACGGGCTCGCAGGAGCCGCGAGCAGGACGGGCACCACCGCGTGACCGGGCCCGGCCGCACGGAACGGACAGGAGCGGACATGTCGATCATCCTCGGGGACCACCAGTACGGGAAGGCCGAGAACCGCGTCGTGCGGATCTACCGCGAGACCCCGCGGCACGAGATCCACGACGTCAACGTCTCCACGGCCCTCCGCGGCGACTTCGAGGCCGCGCACCGAGAGGGCGACCAGTCGGCCGTCCTGCCCACGGACACGCAGAAGCAGACGGCGTACGCCTTCGCCAAGGAGAAGGGCCTGCGCTCGATCGAGCCCTACGGCCTCGAGCTGGCCCGCCACTTCGTCGACGGCTACGAGCCCGTCCACGGCGCCCGCATCGAGATCGAGGAGTTCGCCTGGGAGCGCGTGCTGGTGGACGGGCGCGAGCACGACCACACCTGGGTCCGGAAGGGCCAGGAGACGCGGATCGCGTCGGTCACGGTCGAGGGCTCGGGTGACGAGCGGCGGATCTGGATCACCGGCGGCTTCAAGGACCTCACGATCCTGAAGTCCACGGGGAGCGAGTTCCACGGCTTCCTCACCGACCCGTACACGGTCCTCCAGCCGACGAACGACCGGGTGATGGCGACCTCGCTGGTCGCGAAGTGGCGCTTCGCCCTGAGCGAGGACGAGATCGCGGCGATGGACTGGGAGGCGGTCTACGCGGGCGTCAAGGCGCTCATGACGAGCCGCTTCGCGACCGTGCACTCCCTCGCCCTCCAGCAGACGCTCTTCGAGATGGGGAAGGCGGTCCTGGAGGAGTACCCGCAGATCGTCGAGATCCGTCTCTCCGCGCCGAACAAGCACCACTTCGTCTACGACCTCTCGCCCTTCGGCGTCGAGAACGACAATGAGGTCTTCCACGCCGCCGACCGCCCCTACGGGCTGATCCAGGCGAGCGTCACCCGCGACGACGCGCCGCCCGCGGGATCCGCCTGGACCGCCTACACGGGCCTGGTGTGACCGGCGCCGGGGGCGTCCACCGGGGGCACCTGCTGCACGTCGCCGGGGGTGCGACGCTCGCGACCGCGCGGGAGTCGCTGGTGTCGATCCCGGACGGCGCTCTCGCCGTGGACGAGGACGGCACGATCGCCTGGGTCGGTCCGTACCGCGAGCTGCCGGACCGCTTCGCGCTCCTGCCGGTCTCCGGCGACGCCGCGTCGGTCCTGCTGCCCGGCTTCGTCGACGCGCACGTGCACTTCCCCCAGACGTTCTCGACCGACGGCTTCGGCGGCGGCCAGCTGCTCGAGTGGCTCGACCGGACGGTGTTCCCCTCGGAGGTGCGGCTCGCCGACCCGGAGTTCGCCGACGTCGTCGCGCGAGCCTTCACCCGGCGGCGGGTGGCCGCGGGCACGACCGCCGCGATGGTCTTCGGCTCCGCGTTCCCGGCCGCGCAGGACGCCCTCTTCGAGCGCACCCGCGAGGCGGGGCTGCGGATCGTGTCGGGGCGCGGGATCCAGACCACGGGCCCGGCCTCGGCGGCTCCCCTGATCACCTCGGAGGAGGAGGCGCTGACGCTCGCGTCGGAGGAGATCGACCGCTGGCACGGGAGGGACCCGCTCCTGCAGGTCGCGCTCGTCCCGCGGTTCTCGCTGTCCGTCACTCCCCGGACCCTCGGAGCGCTCGGCGACCTCTACGACGACGTCCGCGGACGCGGCGTCTACGTGCACAGCCACCTCAACGAGAACGACCGGCCCGGCGACGGCGAGATCGCCGCCGTGCTCGGCTCGTACGGCACCCGCAGCTACCTCGACACCTACGACGGGCTCTTCCTGCCCGGCTCCGCGCGCGGCGGCTCCTCCCTCCTCGGGCCGCGCACGATCCTCGCCCACGCCGTGCACTGCCAGGACGCGGAGCTGCACCGGATGGAGGAGACCGGCACCTCGATCGCCCACTGCCCGACCTCGCAGCAGTTCCTCGGCTCCGGCACCATGCCCTGGCGCCGGACCGTCGCCTCGGGGGTCACCGTCGCCCTCGGCACGGACGTGGGCGCGGGCGACGAGTGGCTGCTGGCGCGAGTGGCGAACGACGCCTTCAAGGTGCACCTCTCGGAGCCCGGCGACGCGGCCGTCGCCCTGCATCCGGCCGAGCTCCTGTTCACGGCGACGCTCGCCGGCGCGCGGGCGCTCGACCAGGAGGACCGGTACGGCAGCCTCGACCCCGGGAAGGACGCGGACTTCCTCCGCATCGAGCCCGACCGGTGGGAGCCGCTCGCCGACGTCCTCGCCCACGGCATCCGCGCGGACGACGAGGAGGAGGCGACGGCCCAGCTGCTCTTCGCCCTGCTGATGACCCTGCGCGAGCCGGCGATCGCCGCGGTGCACGTCCGGGGCAGGCGGATCGCGCCTCCGGAGTGACGGGGCCGGCCGGGGCGGCGCGGTGCGGACCGCGCGCACTCGGCCGTCAGCGCAGGCGCAGCGCCAGGAACAGGTCGGCGCGGTCCGCGGTGTCCGACAGGTCGCGCTGCGTCAGCTCCTCCACCCTCGCGATGCGGTACCGCACCGTGTTCAGGTGCAGGTGCGTCTGCTCCGCCGTGCGCACCCACGAGCCGCCGCAGTCGAGGAACGCCGCGAGCGTGGCGACCAGCTGCGAGCCGTAGCGCGCGTCGTGCTCGATGAGCCGCCCGAGCACCAGCTCGACGAACACCGAGCGCAGGTGGTCGGGGACCGCGCTCAGCAGCTGCACGGCGGAGGTGACCTCCCCGGAGTCGCTGACCCGCACCGGAGCGTCGTCGCCCGGAGAGCCCGGCAGCAGCATCCCGTAGCGTGCCGAGCGGAGGGCGCCGCCGAGCGCGGGCAGCGGAGTCGCGGCGCTCGTCCCGACGCGCAGCACGGCGCCCGGCCACGCGGCTCCCGCTCGTCGCAGCGCCGAGGTGACGACGGCGAGCGGATCCGCGCCGGTGGGGATCGCATCGGTCGCCTCGGTGGGCAGCACCGCCACCGCGCAGCCCTGGGCGTCGCGTCCGACCACGGCGCGGCCCAGGTGCGCGGCGGCGTCGACCAGGACACGGCGCGCCAGGTCCGGGGGCGCGTCGCCCTCGAACTCGGCGGCGACCACGGCGCACCGCCCGGCGCCGCCGAGTCCGAGCTGCCGCAGGTACACCGCGGCCTCGGGCTGCTCGCTGTCCTCCTCCACGAGCTCGAGCAGGCGGTCGGCGAGAGCGGAGTCGGCCGAGAGCGCCGCCTCCCGCTGCAGCCGGTAGACCCCCACGACTCCGGCGAGCTCGGTCACGGCGTCCAGCACTGCGGCGGGCCAGTCGTTCCAGTCGCCCCCGACGACGACCAGCCAGGAGGTGGCGCGGTGCTCGCCCGCTCCGGCGACGGTGAGGACCGACAGGGCGCCGCCGCGGGCGTCCGCGACCACGACCGGGCTGCGCCGGGCCGTGAGCGCCGCGTGCACGACCCGCTCGATCTCCCCCAGCCCCAGGGGCGAGGCGGAGGCCGCGGTCCGGCCGGTGGCGGTCAGCACCGACACGGGGAGTCCGAGCTCGCGCGAGGTGCGCGTGACGAGCTCGTCGAGCTGCTGCCCCCGGTAGACCTCCGTCAGCAGCTCCCGCTGGCGGGCGAGGGCGGCCGTCAGCCGGGCCACGCGGTCGCCGGCGAGAGCGTTCGACAGGTGCGCCGTGATCGCGCCGAACGACACATCGGCCGGCACGGCGATCAGCGGGACGTCGTGCTCGCGGCAGGCGACGACGAGGTCGTCCGGCACGAAGCCCAGCAGCCCCTCGCCGGCGAGCAGAGCGCTGGCACCCGAGTCCGCGACCGCGGCGACGAAGGCCGCGCTGTCCTGGGCGTCCCGACGCCAGACCAGACCGGTCAGCACCAGCTGGTCGCGCGAGATGTAGCGGCGCGGATCGAGGAGATCGGTCGTGAAGATGCCGTCGACCGGCCGCGCGAGCGCCCCGTCGCCGGCGACCAGCACGCGCAGCCGCAGCTGCGGCGCGTCGAGGACGTCCTGCAGCTGCATCAGCTGCCCCGGTAGGTCGAGTAGGCGAAGGGGCTGAGCAGGAGCGGGATGTGGAAGTGCGCCTCCTCGTCGTCGAGGCGGAAGGCGACGACGACCTCGGGGTAGAACGACTCGGTGCCCGAGGCGGCGAACCAGGCGCCGGTGTCGAAGACGACCCGGTGCACCCCGGCGGCCAGGCGCTCCGGCCCGAAGGCCGCCACGCGGCCGTCGTCGTCGGTGCGGGCCTCGGCGAGGCGCTCCCAGCCGGAGCCGACACGGGCGTCGAGAGCCACCGGGACCCCGCGCGCGGGGCGGCCGCGGACGGCGTCGAGCACGTGGGTGGTGACGCGGCTGGCGTGCCCGCTCATCGTGCGGCCTCCGCCCGGACGAGGCGCCCGTCGTCGAGGCCGCGGACCCGCAGCACCGTGATCTCCCGCAGCTGCTCCGCGACGATGCGGGCCTCCGTCTCGTCGTCGAGCCCGAGTCTCCGCTCCAGCTCCGCGACGACCTCGGCCCGGTCGCGGCCGGCCGCACGGAGGAGGAACACGCGCCCGAACCGCTCCTCGTAGGCGCGGTTGCCGGCCAGCAGCCGCCGGGTCAGCTCCTCGTCGCCCGTGCGGCTCGCCGCCTGCTCCGCGGCCGAGAACGCGGAGGAGCGCCCCGCGCCCGCGTGCCGCTCGCCGATCCGGGGGTGGTCGGCCAGCGCCGCCTCCACCTCCTCCTCGGTGAGCGTGCGCGCGGCCCGCTCGGCCGCGTCGGCGAGCGCGTCAGCCGACGGGTAGGGCGCGCCGGAGGCGACCTCGTCGGCCCAGCGGGGGACGGCGAGGCACGCGAGCAGCACGTCGCGGGCGGTCTCGGATCGGGTGTCGGTCATGCGGTCTCCTTCGTCCGGCGGAGCAGGGGCTCGGCCTGCGGCACGATGGTCGGATGGATCTGGTCGGGAGTCGGGACCTCGTCGGGCTGGTGCTCGCGGCGGGTGCGGGGCGCCGGGCGGGCGGCCCGAAGGCGCTGCGGTGCGACGCGGCGGGAGTTCCCTGGGTGGAGCGAGCCGTCGAGAGGCTCCGCGCGGTGGGCTGCGAGCGGGTGCTCGTGGTCCTGGGCGCGGAGGCCGGACGGGCGCGCCTCCTGGTGCCGCCGTCCGCGGACGTGGTCGTCGCGGCGGAGTGGGAGACCGGCCTCTCGGCGTCGCTCCGCGCGGGTCTCGCCGCGGCCGAGGGCGTCGCCGCGCTGGTCGCCCTGGTCGACCTGCCCGAGGAGCCGCCGAGCGTGGGGGCCCGGCTGCTCGCGGAGGCGCCGGTCGCGCCGGACGTGCTCGCCCGCGCGGTCTTCCGCGGTCGGCCCGGTCATCCGGTGCTGCTGGGACGGGACCACTGGCCGGAGCTCCTCGAGGGCGTGCACGGCGACTCCGGCGCGCGCGACCTGCTCCGCGCGAGGGGCGCGCGGGGGGTGGAGTGCGGCGATCTGTGGTCGGGAGCCGACCGCGACGGGCCGGACTGAGCGGTTCACGCCAGGCCCGCGTCGTCGAGGGCGGCGGCCAGCGCCCGCCAGGCCAGCGTCGCGCAGACGGAGCGGACGGGGTTGCCCGCCACCGCGAGCAGCGCCTGCTCCTCGCCGGCGAGTGCACCCTCCCGGTGCGCCATCGCCGCGAGGAACGCGTCGATCCGCTCCCGCATGTCCGACGCCGGCAGCCCGTCGAGACCGTCCACGAGCAGCGACGCGGATCCCCGCGAGACCTCGCACCCCCGCCCGCTCCAGGCGAGGCGCACCTGCTCCGCGCCGCCGTCGACGCGCAGCTCGATCCGGTCGCCGCAGGTGGGGGTGATCAGCTCGGCCCGGCCGAGGGCCGGAGTCGGGTCGGCCTGCCCGACGGGGTCCTTGGCGTGCGCGCGGATCAGCTCCGCCGCCTCGCTCACGGCCGGTCCTCCAGCTCGGCGAGCTCCGCGTAGGCCGTGCTGATCCCGGCGATCCGCTCGCGCGACTCCCTCGGCGACGCCCCGAGCACTCCGGAGGCCACGAGCGCGACCGCGCTCATCGCCGCCGCGTAGCTGTCCAGCGCCGTGCCGCTGTCGACCGGGCACTCCAGCCAGACCGCCGCGTGCTCCGCGTAGCGCCGGGCGGGCGGATCCGCGAGGAGCACCACGGGCACCTCGCGCGCGGCGAGCGTCCCGATCAGGGCCGCGAAAGAGGCGGGGCGGCGGCGGAAGCCGACCAGCACCACGACGTCCTCGGCTCCGAGCCCCTCGAGCTCCTCACCGAGCGACTGGCCGGGCTGCGGGGCGATCCGGACGCGTCCGCGCGCCTGCGCGAGCTGCTGGCGCAGGTGCAGCGCCACCGGGTAGCTGTTGCGCAGTCCGATCACGACGACCTCGCGCGCTCCCGCGATCAGCCGCACCGCCTCCTCCAGCCGCCCGTCGCCGAACGCGGCGGCCAGCCGGGCCAGGTTCGCCCCCTCGCTCTCGAGGTGCGCGGCGAGCGGATCCCCCTGTCCCTGCGCGGGACCGACCGGCACACCGGAGGACCGCAGCGTCCGGGCGTGCTCGCGCACCTCCTGCGAGTTCGAGAACCCCAGGCGGCGGAACAGCCGCGAGACCGTGGCCTTGGACACTCCGCTGTGCTGGGCGAGCTCGGTCGCCGTGTAGACGGCCAGGTCGCCGAGGTGGTCGAGGATGAAGTCGGCCGCCCGCTGCTCCTGCCGCGACAGCGCGGCGTAGCCGGCATCGATGCGGTGACCGATGCTCGTCGAGGGGGCCGGGGCGGGGGTCACGCGGTCGGCGTCCCGTCGGCGAGCGCCAGCACGGCCGCCTCGAACGCGTCGAGCGCGGTCGCGACGTCGGCCTCGGTCACGTTCTCGTCCGGGTGGTGGCTGACGCCGCCCTCGCAGCGGAGGAAGAGCATCGCGTACTCGGCGAGGTCGGCGACCGCCATCGCGTCGTGGCCGGCCTTGGAGAACAGCACCATCGGCTCCGCGTCCCCGGTCGCGCGGATGCCCGCCCGCACGACGTCCTGCAGCCGAGAGGAGGCGACGACCGCGGGGGCCGAGTGGGTCTCCTCCACCGTCAGCGCGAGACGGCGGCGCGACGCCGACTCCGACATCGCGTGCTCGATGGCGTCCCACGCCGTGTCGCGCTGGGCGTCGGTCTCGGCGCGGAGGTCGAGGCTGAACTCGACCCGGCCGGGGATGACGTTGACCGCGCCCGGGAAGGTCTCGAGCCGGCCGACCGTGGCGATCACGCCCTGCTCCCGCGCGATGCGCTCCACCGCGAGCACGGCCTCGGCCGCCCCGGTGAGCGCGTCGCGGCGGCGGTCGAGCGGAACTCCGCCCGCGTGCCCGGCCTTGCCGGTGAGGGTGAGTGCGAAGCGGCGGGCGCCCGCTATCGAGGAGACCACGGCGAGGGCGCGGTCAGCCTCCTCCAGGTAGGGGCCCTGCTCGATGTGCGCCTCGAGGTAGGCGAGAACGTCCTGCGTGTCGCGCGCGGCGGTGCGGATGCGCGAGGGGTCCAGCCCGAACTCGTGGAACGCCTCGACGAGCGTCGTCCCGTCGGCGTCCTCGAGCTCCCACCAGTGCTCGTCCCAGGTGCCGGCGAGGGCGCGGGAGCCGAGGAGCGCTGTGCCGAAGCGGGTGCCCTCCTCGTCGCCGAACGCGACGACCTCGACGGCGAACGGCAGGCGCCGGCCCGCCCCCTGCAGGCGCGACACCACGGCGATCGCGAGCATCACGCCGAGGATCCCGTCGTAGCGGCCCGCGTCGGGCACCGAGTCGAGGTGCGAGCCGAGCAGGAGCGCCGGGAGTCCCGGAGTCGCGCCCTCGTAGCGGCCGCACTGGTTGCCGGCCGCGTCCTGCCAGGTGCGCATGCCCGCCTCGGTCATCCAGCGCGCGGCCATCGCGTTCACCCGGGCGTGCTCGGGCGAGAGGTAGACCCGCTCGATGCCGTCGCGGCTGGAGGAGACCGCGGCGAGCTCGTCGCAGCGGGCCATGATCGCGGCGGCGTCGAGGGCGGGGGCGGCGGTGGCGGGCGCGGTGGCGGGGTCCGTGGTGGTGCCGGTCATGCGCGTGCCGCCCCGTAGACCTCGTAGGCCCCCGCGACTCCGCCGCCCACCGGCACGGAGGCGCCCGCGCGGCGCAGCACCGCCTCCAGCGCCGCCAGGGTGGTCAGCACCGCGTCCGTCCGGGCGTTGTAGCCCATCGTGCCGATGCGCCAGACCTTCCCGTGCAGCGGCCCGAAGGACGTGCCGATCTCGATGCCGAAGTCGGCGAGCATCTCCCCGCGCACCGCATCACCGTTCACGCCCTGCGGGATGCGCACCGCGACGACGTTCGTCATCTTGTGCCCGACGTCGCCGAACACCTCGAGATCGAGGCCGCGGACTCCGGCGAGCATCGCCGACCCGTGCAGCGCGTGGCGGGCGACCGTCTCGTCCAGGCCCTCCTCGACGACGATGCGGGCGCACTCGCGGGCGCCGTAGAGCATCGTGGTCGCCTCGGTGTGGTGGTTGAGGCGGCGCGGCCCCCAGTAGTCGAAGATCATCCCGAGGTCGAAGTAGTTGGAGCGGACGCGGCGGGCGCTGACAGTGTCGCCCTCGTCGCGGATCCCCGCCTCGATGCTCCTGCGCGACTCGATCACCGCGACGGCCTTCTCCGAGAAGGTGACGGGAGCCGATCCGGACGGGCCGCCCAGGCACTTCTGGAGCCCCGCGGTGACCGCGTCGAGCCCGAGCTCGTCGGTCGCGAAGGCGTTGCCCGCGAGGGAGGCGGTGACGTCGGTGTAGAAGAGGGCGCCGTGCTTCTCGCAGAGGGCGCCGAGCTCCTCCAGCGGCTGCGCCATGGTGGTCGACGTGTCGCCGTGGACCACGGCCAGCATCTTCGGCTTCACCCGGGCCAGGGCCTCGGCGATCGCCGAGACGGGGAAGACCTGCCCCCACTCGGCCTCGATCACGTGCACCTCCGCGCCGCAGCGCTCCGCGATCTCCCGGAGGAGGTGCCCGAACCGCCCGAAGACCGGCACGAGCACGCGGTCGCCCGGCTCCAGCATCGAGACCAGCGCCGCCTCGATGCCCGCACGGCTCGTGCCGTCGACGAGCATCGTCTTCTCGTTGCGGGTGCGGAACACCTGCCGGTACAGCTCCTGCGTCTCCGTCATCGTCGCCGTCATGAACGGGTCGT
Source organism: Rathayibacter sp. AY1G1 (assembly GCF_002932095.1). NCBI lineage: Bacteria > Bacillati > Actinomycetota > Actinomycetes > Micrococcales > Microbacteriaceae > Rathayibacter > Rathayibacter sp. AY1G1. The sequence continues at coordinate 104,896 of NZ_PSUZ01000011.1, read as the reverse complement.
ACTGCCCGACCAGCTGCGCCGACATCCCACGCAGGACGCGCGGATCCGCGTTGATCGGGCCCGGCCCCATCAGCAGGCGCGGCGGCGGATCGACGGGCAGGAACGGTGCGGGCGCGGTCATGGGCCACCTCTTCACGAGCGGGAGAGAAACAGTCGTTTCACCCGGAGAGCCTATGCGACGGACGTTTCGCCGGTGTTTCGCGGTGTGGGGGGTCGAGATTCTCGACAGACGCTCCTCCACAGGCGTCCTCCGGAAGCGGGTCCTCCCGATCGGACGCACCTGCGGCCCGCGTGTCGGTGGTCTCTGGTTCAATACGGGTATGACGGATGGGATGCGGCAGGGACTCGAGGAGGTCCGCGCCCTCGGCGACCGCGCGGCGCTGCTCGCCCGCTCGGCGGCTCCGCTCCACCTCGCCTCCGCCGAGGCGCTGCACGAGGCGTACACGGCTGCTCTGCGTCGCCCGGAGGCGTTCGCGCGCGGCGGGTCTCCCGCCGAGTCGCGCGACCTCGTGGAGCGCTCCGTCCGGGCCGAGCTCGCCGTCGCACTCGCCGTGTCCGAGCGTGTGGCCGCGCGCGAGCTCGAGCACGCCCGCCTGCTGGTCGACCACCTGCCCTGCACGCGCGCCGCGCTGGCCGAGGCGCGGTTGCGCTGGGAGGCGGGGCAGATCATCTGCGGAGTCGCGGCCACCCTGCCGCCGGCCACCCTCCCGGAGTTCGACGAGCGCGCCGCGGGACTGGCCGCCTCGATGACGCCGACCCAGCTGCGGCGACGCCTCGCCCGGCTGCGGGACGAACTCCACGAGAGTCCTCTGGCCGACCGGCACGCCCGCGCTCGGGAGGACCGGTCGGTCCGGGTCTCGCCCGAGCAGGACGGCATGGCCACGCTCTGCGCGACCCTCCCCGCTCCGGCCGCTTTCGGTGCGCTCGCGCGGCTCGACCGGATCGCCCGCACCCTCCGCGACGGGAGCGGTGCAGCGGAGAAGCGCACGCTCGCGCAGCTGCGGGCCGACGCCCTGGTCGACCTGCTCTGCGACGGCGACGTGTCCGGCACGGCGCCGGGCGACGAGCGTCCGCGCACGTCCGCTCGCGGCATCCGGGCCGAGGTGCGTCTGACCCTCGCCGCGAGCACCGCGGCCGGGCAGGACGAGACCCCCGCGGAACTGGACGGCTACGGCCTCATCCCGGCCGGCGTCGCGCGCGAGCTCCTCGGAGCCGACTCGGCCGTCACCCCGGTGCTCACCCATCCGAGCACGGGCGCCGTGGTCTCCGTCGGACGCACGCACCGCCTCCCTCCCCCGCGGATGCGCCTCGCCCTCCAGCTGCGCGACCGGACATGCCGCTTCCCCGGCTGCACCCGGCCCGCGGCGACCGCCGAGGCCGACCACACGCTCGAATGGCGTCACGGAGGCGCCACCGCCCTCGACAACCTGGCGTCGCTCTGCGTCGCCCACCACCACGTCCGCCACGGCGACCGCTGGACCTACACGCTCCACCCCGACGGATCGGCCGACTGGACCACCCCCACGGGCCGCCGCGTGGTCACCCGTCCACCCGATCCGCCCGCGCCGCCAGCCCCGCCGCAGCGCAGGCCGAGCTTCAGCGATGCGCCGCCCCCGTTCTGACGGCGGAAGGAGCCGCGCTCCTGCGGGCATGCTCCAGCGCGTGCTCCAGCGGGCGTGCTCGTGCACGCCCGCTCGCGCCGCGCGGGTCCGATCCACCGGCCTGTCTCAGCCGAGGGCCGAGCCGTGGAAGACGGTCGTCCGACGCGCCCGCCGACGAACCGGTCCACCGAGCCCGCACTCGCTGCACCCGGGCCCGTTCCACCCTCCGGGCTCGGCGCCCGTGCTCACCGCTGAGATCGCACCCGAGGACAGCGATCACCGCAGCGACTCGGGCGCGACGGCGCAGCTTCCGCCTCGGATCCACGACGAGGGACGGAGCGACGGAGCGACGGAGCGACGGAGGAACGGAGCGAGAGAGCGAGAGAGCGAGAGAGAAAGAGAGCGAGAGAGAAAGAGAGCGAGAGAGAAAGAGTAAGAGAAAGAGAAAGAGAAAGGGGCGGAGAGCGGGAGAACGGGTCACGGCGTCCGCCCCGATTCACGACGAGGGAGAGGACGAGCTCGGGGCGTGGCCCCCTCAGACCGTGCCGGCCAGCTCCAGCAGCGCGAGATCCGACCCCCGCGGTCCCACCAGGCAGAGCCCCACCGGAGCGCCGCCGACACTCGACCGCGGCACCGACAGCGCCGGATACCCGCCGATCCCGGCGACACAGGTCAGGCCGAGCGTCGCCGTCCGCGCCGCGTCGATCGCCTCGGCCGACGCATCGAGGGCCGGCGCCACCGACGACGTCGACGGCAGGAGGAGCACCCGCCCCTCGAGCGCACGGTCGAGCGCCTCCCGGAACCCCGCGACCCGCGCCCGTGCGGCCGCCTCCGTCTGCTCGTCGACGAGCGAGGCCGCGTCGAAGCGCGCCTGGACGTCCGCCGCCAGCACTCCCGGATGCGCCGCGACCCACGAGCCGCTCGACCGCCACGCCTCCGCCGCCTGCACGAGCCGGAACGCCTCGAGCATCTCCGCCACGGGCGGCAGCTCGACCTCGTCGGCGCTCATCCTCTCAACGGCCGATCGGAACGCCGCCATGACGGCCGCGTCCACTCCGCCCAGCAGTGCCGGCGCCACCGCGAGACTCCGGACCGGCGGGCCGGACGGCAGGCAGACCTCGGCCACCCGCCTCAGCGTGCCGAGGTCCCGCGTGAGCCACCCGACGGTGTCGAAGCTCGGCGCCAGCGGCAGCAGCCCCTCGACGGGCACCGCACCGTGGGTCGTCCTCAGCCCCCACAGGCCCTGGTAGGAGGCGGGTACCCGGATCGATCCCGCGGTGTCGGTCGCCAGCCCGACGGCTGCCTGCCCGAGCGACACGGCGGTCGCCGGTCCGCTCGACGATCCGCCCGGGATCGCTCCGGGCACGGCCGGATTGGGCGGCGTCCCGTAGCCGGAGTTCCGGCCGGCGATGCTGTAGGCGAACTCATCGGTCTGAGCGATCCCGCGCACCGACGCTCCCGCTGCGAGCAGCTGCGCGACGGCCGGAGCGGTCGCCGCCTCGATCGGCGCGGAAGCGAGGCGGGCCGGCACTCCCGCGCCGATCCGCTGGCCCTCGATCGCGAAGAGGTCCTTGACCGCGACGTCCAGTCCGTCGAGGGTCCCGGAGCCGGCGGCCGGCACGAGCGGCGCGCCGACGGCCCGCCAGACACGGGGGTCCAGCGCGGGCGAGGGCGCCTGCACCTGCGCGGCGCGCACCCTCCAGGTCCCGCCCTCGCGCGACCACAGCTGCGTGACGAGCCCGCGCCCGCCACGGGCCGGAGCGTTCACGCTGACCACGAGCGCCGTGTCCGCATCGACCGCCCGCACGTGCAGCTCGACCAGCTCCCGCACCGGCGCCCCGCCGCGACGACCCCGGAAGCCGGTGATGACCGCGTGGCCGACGAGCAGTCCGGAGGCGTCGCCCCGGAGCGTCGTCGGCGCGTCCACGAACGCGTCGGCGAGCGCCGCGACGTCGTCAGCCCCGAGCGCCGCCTCGTACGCCAGAACCGCGTCCACCAGCCCGTCCGGCAGGTCACCCTCGAGCGTCGTCACCCGCGGGTCAGTCATCGAAGTCGGCCGTCCGGACGCGGGCGTGCACGCCCTTCACCAGGTCGACGACCTGCGAGATGTCGAAGTCGGTCGCCGCGCTGAGGTAGGCGTAGGCGTGAGCCGGGTCCATCCCGTAGCGGGCCGCCAGCAGCGCGATGGCCGCGCGGACGCACTTCTGCACGGCGACGTCCAGGTCCTCGTCCATCCCGGTGGGCACGAGGAACTCGCCGGTCTCCCCCATCGGCCCGAGCAGCTCCCCGAACGCCGCGATCGCCTCGGCACGCGGGACGACCTCCAGGCGCACCCGGACGCGCAGGCTCGCCTCCATCGCCGTCAGCGCCACCTCGCCGTCGCCCTGCGCGAAGTGGGGATCGCCGACGTACGCGAGCGCGCCCGGGACCTGCACGGGAAGGTAGAGGCTGGTTCCGGCGGTCAGCAGTGCGATGTCGATGTTGCCCCCGTGCGCACCGGGCGGCACGGAGTGCGGGCGCTCCTCCCCTGCGACGGCGACGCCCATGATCCCGAGGAACGGCCGGAGCGGGAACCGGGCGGCCCGCTCTCCTCCCGGCACCAGCGGGATCACGCCGCGGAGACCGCCCTGCGCGTCCTCGTCGACGCGCGCGAAGACGCTGAACGGCCCCTCCTGCAGCGGGTACTCGCCCGGCAGCGCCCCGCGGCCGTGCCGGTTCGAGACGACTCCGTACGGCACGCGCGGCTCGGCCTCGAGGAGGGTCATCCGGAGCAGGTCCCCCGGCAGCGCTCCCCGGACGGCGATCGGCCCCGTGACCACGTGCGGCCCGTCCGTCTCGCCGTCGCGGAACGGCCCGTCCGCGGCGAGCGCGACCGCGTCGCGCAGCACCCCCTCCGGAGCGACTCCGTGGCGGCCGAAGAAGGCGACCGGATCGCGGCCCTGATCCTCCAGCACGCCCTCGTGGCTGAGCGTGTCGATGACGACCTCGGCCCCCGAGTCGACGGTGAGCACGGACACGTCCGCCGCGCACGGCAGGCGCCCCCACAGCACCGAACCCGGCTCGGCCGGCAGGTAGTCCACCCCCGGCGGCACTCCCTCACCGGGCTGCACCGCCCACTCCGTCCACCGCATGCGCGTCCGCCTCCCGCGCGGCCCGTCCGCGCCGTCCGACCCTAACCGCGCCGTGTTTCGAGCATGTGCACGCGTGTGCCACGATTCTCCAGACCCGCCCCCGACGACAGGACTCCTGTGCTCCGACGCCTGCGCACCCGCTCCGAGGGCGCGACCCTCGGCCTGATGCTCGCCCTCACCTTCTCGACCGGCATCATCGACGCCGTCGGGTACCTCGGGCTCGACCGCGTCTTCGCCGGCAACATGACCGGCAACGTCGTCATCCTCGGCATGGCCCTCTCCGGCGCGGCCGACCTGCCCGTGGTCGGGCCCCTGATCGCGCTGGGCGCCTTCATGATCGGCGCCGTGATCGGCGGCCGGGTGCTCCGCCCGGTGAAGAAGGGCTGGACCTCGCGCTCGACCTGGCTCTTCGCGGTGGTCGGCATCCTGCTCGGCGTCCTGGCGATCGTGCTCGCGGTCGTGCCCGAGCACCCCGAGCCGCTCGCCTTCACCGTCACCGGCGTGCTGGGCGGGGCGATGGGCCTCCAGGCCGCGACCGCCCGCCACCTCGCCGTCAAGGACGTCACGACGGTCGTCGTCACCTCGACGATCACGGGCCTCGCTGCGGACTCCCGCCTGGCGGGTGGTTCCGGTCAGCCGTGGTTCCGCCGCGCGGCGGCGATCGTCCTGATCGCCGCGGGTGCCGGAGTCGGCGCGCTCGCCCTGCTGGTCGGACTCTGGCTCGGCCTGGCGATCGCCGCGGTCATCACGCTCGTCGCGACGCTGCTGGGCGAGCTCGTCGTCCACTCCCGGTACGCTCCGGCGCCCGCCGACGCCGCCGCCTGAGGCGGCGCCTCCCGGCGCGTCAGCGCGGCAGCTGCTGGCAGTGCGGGCAGAGGTGCGAGGAGCGGTTCATGAACGGCACCCGCTCGATCGCCGCGCCGCACCGGGCGCACGGCTTCCCCGTCTGCCCGTAGGCGTGCAGGCTGTGCGAGAAGTAGCCGGAGGCACCGTTCACGTTCACGTACTGCGCATCGAAGCTGGTGCCGCCCTCGGCCAGCGCCCGTTCGAGCACCGAGCGCACCTCGGCGAAGAGGCGGCGGATGCGCGCCTCGCCGAGCGACGAGCTCGGCCGCTCCGGGTGCAGCTCCGCCGCCCACAGCGACTCGTCCGCGTAGATGTTCCCGATGCCGCTCACGAGCGTCTGGTCGAGCAGCGCCCGCTTGATCCCGCTGCTCCTCCTCGCCAGCGACGCGACGACCGAGCCCAGGTCGAAGGAGGGGTCGAGCGGATCGCGGGCGATGTGCGCGACCTGCGAGGGCACGGCGCGCAGCCAGCCGCCTCCGCGGACCTCCTCGCCCGCGTAGCCGCCCGGCGCTCCGTCCGGGGTCGGCACCAGAGCGTCGACCGCCATCGAGCCGAAGATCCGCTGGTCGACGAAGTGCAGGGCGAGCTCGCCGTGCTCGGGGTGCTCGATCCCGATCCGGATGCGCGCCAGCCGCGGCAGCGCCGCATCCGCCGTGCGCAGCAGCACCTGGCCGCTCATGCCGAGGTGCACCAGCAGCGCTTCGTCGCGGCCCGCGGGCAGCCAGAGGAACTTCCCGCGCCGCACCGCCGCTTCGAGCCGGCGCCCGACGAGCAGGCGCTCGAAGGTCCCGTGCGGATGCACGTGCCGCTTCAGCGAGCGCTCGTCGACGATCTCGACGCCGGTCACCAGGGAGCCGGTGACCGCGGGAGCGAGACCCGCCCGCACCACCTCGACCTCGGGCAGCTCGGGCACGGTCAGTCCGAGACCGTTGGAGCGACGGGTGCGCCGGGGGCCGCCAGACGCGTCCACGCGTCGAGCGCGGCGGCCATCTCGGCCGCCTTCTTGCTCGTCCCCTCGCCGCGGGCGGTGACGAGTCCGCCGACGATCACGGTGGCGACGAACACCTTGTTGTGGTCGGGGCCGGTGGCGGCGATCTCGTAGCGCGGGGCCGGCGCACCGCGCTCGGCGGCCGCCTCCTGCAGGCTCGTCTTCGGGTCCATCGAGACGCCGAAGCGGAGCGGATCGGCCCGCAGAGGGGCGATCAGGCGCAGCACCAGGTCGCGGGCCGCGTCGGGACCGGTGCCCAGGTAGACGGCGCCGATGATGGCCTCGACGGTGTCGGCGAGGATCGACGCCTTGTCGCGGCCGCCGGTCAGCTCCTCGCCGCGTCCGAGGCGGAGGAACTCGCCCAGGCCGATGCCGCGGGCGATCTCGGCGAGCGCGACGGTCGAGACGAGGCTCGCCCGGCGCTTGGCCAGGTCGCCCTCGCTGAGGGCGGGGTACTCGGTGTAGAGCATGACGGTCACGGCCTGCCCGAGGATCGAGTCGCCGAGGAACTCGAGGCGCTCGTTGTGCGGGATGCCGCCGTGCTCGAAAGCGAACGACCGGTGCGTCAGGGCGAGCTCGAAGAGCTCACCGTCGAGGCTCACGCCGAGCGTGGCCTCCAGACGCGACCGGTCGTCGCTGGAGGGTCGTGCGGAGGTCTGGTTCACCATGGACCGCGGTCCGTTCGTCGAGGGGCGGTGCTCCCCGCGCCGTGCGGACCAGGAGCGGGATCAGACGTCGGCGACCTTGCGGCCCTTGTACTCGAGGAACAGCGCGGTGCCCGCGGAGTCCTCGACGACCTTGGCGCGGTGGGGAAGGCTGTAGACGACCTTGCCGTTCTCGATGGTCTTGACGAGGGTGGGGACCTCGGCCTTCCACTGCGAACGACGGGCGTGGGTGTTCGCGCGGGACTTCTTCCTCTTGGGAACAGCCATGATTCTCTCTTCTCTACCTCTAGTCGGATTCGGTGCGGGCGGTCGCGCCCTCACCGCTGTCTGCGGAAGCTCTGTCGGTGGAAGCTCCGGGCGCTGCGGCCCCGCCGTCCCCCTCGCTCAACCCTGCGAGCGCGGCCCACCGTGAGTCGCGCGGCGCCTCGGGTTCGGGCGTGGAGGAATCGGCCAGCCGCTCCCCCGTGACGGGGTCGAGGCCCGGACAGTCCGGCCGGCAGACCGGCTGGAACGGCAGCGACAGAACCACCGCATCCCTGACCAGAGGTTCAAGATCCACGTGGTCGTCGTGAACCTCATAGTCGAAAGCTTCGTCAGAAGAGTACGCGAAAAGTTCCTGGAACTCGACATCGACAGGCAGGGAGATGTCGGTCAGGCACCGGCTGCACTCGCCGTCGGCCCTCGCCGACACCTCGACACTGGCCAGGATCCCCTCGTGCACGGACTCGAGCCGGACGTCGAGATCGACGGCCGATCCCTTGCGGACCGCGACGATCCCCTCGCCGAACTGCTCCGGCGCCTCGAGCTCGAGGCGGTGCTCGCGCATCTCGCCCGGTCGCCTCACGAGGTCGCGCACGTTCACGGTGAACGGCGTCTTCTTGAAAGTAGTCACAAGGGTCCAGCCTACCCCTCCCGGGCCCCTCCGGGGCGGGAGGGGCCGGGAGGAGCCGGGAGGGGCGGAGTCCGGGCTCAGGCGCCGCCGGCCTCCAGCGTCACGTCGATCGGCGCGTAGTCGGCACCGCTCGTGTCCACTCCCTCGTCGGCGAGCTCCGCGAGCGCCTCCTCGACGTACTCGTTCGAGTAGGCGGTGGCGGGCGGGTCCGCGCTGATGATCGTCGCCCCCGTCTCGTTCTCCGTCTCCTTCGCGATGTCGACCGTCTGCTGCCACGCGGCCTCGTCGATCATCCCGACGCCGCTCGTCGAGGGCCAGATCAGCTTGTTGACCTCGTTGGTCATCCAGAGCTGGTGGCTGGTGCCGAGGGTGGATCCGGCCGCGGTGACGATGTCGGCCGCCGCCTGCGGATCGTCCTTCGCGAAGATCCAGCCCTTGATCGAGGCCTTGATGAAGGCGACCGTCTGCTCGGCGTACGCGTCGTCGTCGGCGAGCCTGCCCGCGTCCGCCCAGATCGCGTCTTGGAGCATCGCGGTGCCCACGTCGTTCCAGCTGATGACGTTCAGATCGTCCGGCCGGTACAGCTCGCCTGTGGCGGGATTCACGGTCTCCAGGACCTGGGCGTACTCGTTGTAGGTCATCGCCTGGGCCGCGTCGATGTCGCCCGCGAGGAAGCCGTTCATGTCGAACTGCTGCTGCACCAGCGAGATGTCGTCGAGGGAGACGCCGTCCTTCTGCATGCCGGCGAACAGCTCCCACTCGTTGCCGTAGCCCCAGCTGCCCACGCTCTTCCCGGCGAGGTCGGCGGGCGAGGTGATCCCCTTGTCCTTGAAGGAGATCTGCGTGGTGGCGCTGCGCTCGAAGATCTGCGCGACGTCGGTGATCCCGGCCCCCTGCTCGATCGAGCCGAGGACCTTGGGCACCCAGGAGATCGCGTAGTCCGCGTCGCCCGAGGCGAGCACGTCCTGAGGGACGATGTCGCCGCCTCCCTCGGCGATCGTCACGTCGAGGCCTTCGTCCTCGTAGTAGCCCTGGTCGAGCGCGGCGTAGTACCCGGCGAACTGCGCCTGGGCCACCCACTGCAGCTGCAGGGTGACCGGCGTGAGGCCGCCGGAACCGGAGTCCGACCCCGGGTCGGAGCCGCCGGAGGCGCTGCAGCCGGTGAGCGCGAGGCCCACGGCCGCGAAGGCGGCGGTCGTCGTCAGGGTGATGCGGGTGCGTCTGGTCACGGGTCCTCCTGGTGCGGTCTGCGGGGTCGCCGGTGCGGCGCGCCCCGTGGTGCGGCGGTGCAGGTGGTGCTGTGGTGCAGGTGGCGCTGATGATGCGGGCGGTGCGGATGGTGCGTCGGGTGGAGTCGGGAATCGGGAGTCGGGAATCGGGAGGACCGAGGAGGGTGCGGGGACGCGCGGCGCCGCGCTCAGCGCAGCCGGCTGCGGCGCAGCGCGAACGCCTCGAGCGCGGCCGTCACGCAGTAGAACGCGAGGCCGACGAGCACGGCGCCCAGGACGTAGGCGTAGGCGAGCGCGTAGTCGCTGCCCGAGGCCGCCGTCGTGATCGACTTGCCGAGCCCGCCCACGGGTCCGCCGAAGTACTCGGCGACCAGCGCCGAGATCACCGCGAGCGAGGAGGCGATGCGGAGCCCCGTGAAGACGTAGGGCACCGCTCCCGGCAGCGTGATCGTGCGGACGGTCTGCCAGGGGGTCGCCGCGTAGGCCTTCAGCAGGTCGCGGTGCACCGGAGCGGCCTGCCTCAGCCCGCGCAGCGTCGTCACGTACACCGGCACGAACACGGCGAGCGCCGCGACGAGCTGCCTCGCGGTCTCGGCGTTCGCTCCGAACATCGTGTAGAGCACCGGAGCGAGGGCGACGATCGGCACGACGGCGGCCGCGGCCACGATCGGCGCGACCAGTCCGTCGAAGACCCGCGCGAGCGCCGAGAGCCCGGCGACCACGACCGCCAGCACCGCGCCGACCAGCAGGCCGACCAGCGCGTTGCGGCCGGTCACCGCGCTGCCCTCGGCGACGGAGCCGAGGTTCGCGGCGAACTCCTGTCCGATCGCCAGCGGCGACGGGAGCACGAACGGCTGGATCGCCAGAGCGGTGACCCCGGCCTGCCAGAGCAGGACCGCGGCGATCCCGAGCACGAGCGGCGCGAGCACGCTGCGCGCCAGCGCCGTCGTGCTCACCGGTTCTCCACTCCGCGCGGCACGGCGGCGGGATCGCCGTGCAGCAGCTCGCGCACGGCGCTCACGTCGCGGAAGAACGCCGTGTCCTCCCTGACCGCCGCGTCGCGCTCGGATGCTCCGGGGAGTCCGACCGGGAGGACGTCGCGGATCCTGCCCGGCCGCGGCGACATCACCACGACGCGGTCCGAGAGGAACACCGCCTCCGGGATCGAGTGGGTGACGAAGACGACGGCGGCGCCGGTCTCGCGCCGGATCCGCAGCAGCTCCGTCTGCATCCGTTCGCGGGTCATCTCGTCGAGCGCCCCGAACGGCTCGTCCATGAGGAGCAGGCGCGGGCTCTCGGCGAGCGCCCGCGCGATGGCGACGCGCTGCTGCATCCCGCCGGAGAGCTGGTCCGGGTAGGAGTCGGCGAAGTCGCCGAGCCCGACCAGTGCCAGCAGCTCGTCGACGCGCGAGCGCCGGGCGGTCGCGGCGACGCCGTGCAGCTCCAGCGGCAGGGCGATGTTCGCCCGGATCGTGCGCCACGGCAGGAGGCCCGCCTGCTGGAACGCGATCCCGTAGTCCTGGTCGAGCCTCGCCTGCCGGGCCGTCTTGCCGAACACCGCGATCGAGCCGGAGTCCGGCTCGTCGAGGTCGGCGATCAGCCGCAGCAGCGTCGACTTGCCGCAGCCGGACGGGCCGATCAGCGAGACGAACTCCCCCGCGGCCACCTCGAGCGAGACGTCCTGGAGCGCCGTGACGCTCGCGGCGCGGGCGGTGGTGAAGGTCCTCGTGACGGAGTCGACGACGACCGCGGATCCTGCAGGGCTCATGCGGGCTGCTCCCCTCGGCGGTACGGACGGAGGAGGGTGCCGAGCAGAGCGACGGAGCCGGCGGCCGCGAGGCCCACCAGCACCGCCCCGAGGATCGGCGCCCAGGGCTTGGCGGGGTCGCCTCCGGCAGCGGAGGCGAACTCGATGATCATGCGGCCGATCCCGCCGCGCAGGCCGATCGAGACCTCGGCGACGATCGTGCCGACGACGGCGCTGACCGCTCCGAGCCGGAGGGCCGGCAGCAGGTAGGGCACGCTCGCCGGGAGCCTCAGGCGCACCAGCGTCTTCCACCAGCCGACGCCGTAGACGTGCATCAGCTCGACCTGGTGGGCCGTCGGCGAGCCGAGCCCGCGGAGCGCCCCGATCGAGACGGGGAAGAACGCGAGGTAGGAGGCGATCAGGGCCACCGACATCCAGTTCTCCCAGGTCACCGGTCCGAGCTCGAGCTGCGACCCCCAGCGCCGCACCAGTGGGGCGATCGCGATCAGGGGCACCGTCTGGCTCAGCACGATCCAGGGCAGCACCGCCGACTCCGCCGTGCGGAACCGCTGCATCAGGAGAGCCAGGAGCAGCCCCACGACCGTGCCGACGACCCAGCCGACCGCGGCGATCCCGAGCGAGAAGGCGCTCGCCCCCACGACGGCCGACCAGAGCGCCGGGGCGTTCCGCGCTCCGGTGACCGGCTCGCCGAGCCGGGCCGCGATCTCCCAGAGGTGGGGCATCGCGATGGCGCTCGTGCGCGGGAGCACCGTGACTCCTCCGACGACCACCCCGGCCTCGGGCCCGAGCGCCTTCCAGCCCTCCCACACCAGCGCGAGCAGGAGGAGCCCGGCGGCGCCGAGCACGAGCCCGCGCGCGAGGGCCGGTCTCATGCGCGGGCCACGATGTGCTCGCGCAGCTCCGGAATGATCCGCTCGCCGTACACGCGCAGCGTCTCCTCCTTGTTGTCGTGCTGGAGGTAGCCCGCGAACTGCGTCACGCCGATGTCGGCGAGCGCCCGGAGCTTCTCGACGTGCTCGTCCGCCGTGCCCAGCACGCAGAAGCGCTCCACGATCTCGTCCGGCACGAAGGCGGTGTGGCTGTTGCCCGCGCGGCCGTGCTCGTTGTAGTCGTAGCCCTCGCGCCCGGCGATGTAGTCCGTCAGCGCCTGCGGCACCGCTCCGGAGGCGCCGTAGCGGCCCACGATGTCGGCCACGTGGTTGCCGACCATCCCGCCGAACCAGCGGCACTGGTCGCGCATGTGCTCCCGGTCGGTGCCGATGTACATCGGCGCCGCGACGCAGAACTGCAGCGACTCGGGATCCCTGCCGGCGTTCGCCGCCGCCTCCTTGACGGCGCCGATCATCCAGCGCGCGATGTCCACGTCGGCCAGCTGCAGGATGAAGCCGTCGCCGACCTCGCCCGCGAGCTTCAGGGCGAGCGGGCCGTAGGCGGCCACCCACATCTCCAGGGACGAGCCCCGGCTCCACGGGAACTGCAGCGTCTGGCCGTTGTACTCGACCGGACGGCTGTTGGCGAGCTCGCGGATGACGTGGATCGACTCCCGCAGCGTCTTGAGCGTCGTCGGAGCTCCTCCGGTCACCCTCACCGCCGAGTCGCCGCGTCCGATCCCGCACACCGTGCGGTTCCCGTACATCTCGTTGAGCGTCGCGTGCAGCGAGGCGATGACCGTCCAGTCGCGCGTGGCGGGGTTGGTGACCATCGGGCCGACCGTGATCCGGTGCGTCCTCTCGAGGATCTGCGAGTAGATCACGTAGGGCTCCTGCCAGAGCAGGTGCGAGTCGAAGGTCCACGCGTAGTCGAAGCCGTGCGTCTCCGCGAGGACGGCGAGCGCGACGGTGCGCGAGGCGGGCGGGTTGGTCTGGAGGACGACTCCGAAGTCCATGGGGTTCCTTCTGCTCGATCAGGTGCTGGCTCGGATCGGGTGCCGGCTCAGATCAGGTACTGGCTCAGACCGCGCGGGATGTACGCCCCGTCGCCCTTCGTGCCGACGTAGGAGCCGTCGTCGACGACGACCCTGCCGCGGGAGATCACCGTGTCGACGTGGCCGTCGATCTCGAAGCCCTCCCAGGCCGAGTAGTCCATGTTCATGTGGTGGCTTCGGCCCTCGCCGATCCCGATCGAGGTGTGCCCGCTCGGGTCGTAGACGACGACGTCGCCGTCGGCCCCGGGCTGGATGACGCCCTTCCTCCCGTACATCCCGAACATCCGCGCAGGGGTGGTCGAGGTGAGCTCGACCCAGCGCGGCAGGGAGATCTGCCCCGACACCACGCCCTGGTACATCAGGTCCATCCGGTGCTCCACCGAGCCGATGCCGTTGGGGATCTTCGAGAAGTCGCCGATCCCCATGTCCTTCTGGCCCTTCATGCAGAAGGGGCAGTGGTCGGTCGAGACCATCTGGATGTCGTTGGTGCGCAGCGACTGCCACATGTGGTGCTGATGCCCCTCCGCCTTCGAGCGCAGCGGCGTGGAGCACACCCACTTCGCGCCCTCGAAGCCCGGCGCGCCGAGCTGCTCCTCGAGCGAGAGGTAGAGGTACTGCGGGCAGGTCTCGCCGAAGACGTTCATGCCGCGGTCGCGGGCCTGCGCGATCTGCTCCACCGCCTGCTTCGCGGAGACATGGACCACGTACAGCGGCGCGCCGGTGAGGTCGGCGATCATGATCGCCCGGTGCGTCGCCTCCTCCTCCGCCTGCCAGGGGCGAGAGGTGCCGTGGAAGTACGGCGCGGTGTTCCCGGCGGCGAGGGTCTGCTTCACCAGTTCGTCGATGAGGGCGCCGTTCTCGGCGTGCATCATCATCATCGCGCCGTTCTCCGCGCCCTTCTGGAACGCCCGGAGGATCTGCCCGTCGTCCGAGAGGAACACGCCCTTGTAGGCCATGAACAGCTTGAAGCTGGTCACCCCCTCGCGCATCAGCTCGTCCATCGCGACGAGCGAGGAGTCCTGCACGTCCGAGAGGATCTGGTGGAAGCCGTAGTCGATCGCGCAGTTGCCGGCCGCCTTCTCCTGCCACGCCTGGAACCGGTCGACGACGCTCTCGCCCGGGTACTGCACCACGAAGTCCACGATCGACGTCGTGCCGCCCCAGGCCGCGGCGCGCGTGCCGGTCTCGAAGGTGTCCGAGGCGGAGGTGCCGCCGAACGGCATCTCCATGTGCGTGTGCGCGTCGATCCCGCCCGGGATGACGTACTTGCCGCTCGCGTCGATCACCCGGTCGACGTGGGCAGTCAGGTCGAAGCCCAGCAGCGTGGAGCCGGGGGCGAGGACGGCGGCGATGGTCTCGCCGTCGATCAGGACGTCTGCGGCTCCGGTGCCGGTCGCGTTGACGACCGTCCCGCCGGTGATGAGGGTCTTCATCGGTCTTCCCCGTCTCGGTCTGCGGTCACGGCTTCGGAATGCTGGTGTACGACTCCGGCCGGCGGTCCCGGTAGAACTGCCAGTCGTCGCGCATCTCCTGCACCATGTCCATCTCGAGGTCGCGGATCAGGATCTCCTCGGTCTCGCCCGAGCCCCGCTCGCCGACGAACTCCCCCCGCGGATCGATGATCTGGCTGGTGCCGTAGAAGTCGACCGCGAGGTCGCCGTACTCGTTGTCCTCCCGGCCGACGCGGTTGGGCTGCAGCACGAAGTAGCCGTTCGCCACCGCGGCCGCCGGGCCCTCGACCTCCCAGAGGCGGTTCGACAGGCCGGGCTTGGTGGCGTTGGGGTTGAAGACGAGGTGAGCGCCGTTCAGGCCCAGCTCCCGCCAGCCCTCCGGGAAGTGGCGGTCGTAGCAGATGTGGACGCCGACCTTGCCGACGGCGGTGTCGAAGACCGGGTAGCCGAGGTTCCCGGGCCGGAAGTAGAACTTCTCCCAGAAGCGGTCCAGGTGCGGGATGTGGTGCTTGCGGTACTTGCCGAGGATCGTCCCGTCGGCGTCGACCACGACCGCGGTGTTGTAGTAGACGCCGGTCTGCTCCTCCTCGTAGATCGGGAGGATCATCACCACGCCCAGCTCCTTCGCGAGGGCCGCGAAGCGCTGCACGATCGGCCCGTCGGCGGGCTCGGCGTAGCGGTAGTACTTCTTGTCCTGGGTGATGCCGAAGTACGGGCCGTAGAACAGCTCCTGGAAGCAGACGATCTGCGCGCCGTCGGCTGCGGCGTCCCGGGCCATCCGCTCGTGCTTGTCGAGCATCGACTCCTTGTCGCCGGTCCAGGTCGTCTGGGTGATCGCTGCGCGGACGATGGTCATCGGTACCTCCATGCTCGGGCGTCCCTGTCCGGCTCCGGTGTGCTCCGCCAGGCGGTGCGGAGCCGGGGACGTGGACCCACTGTGGTCCCCGCCGGGCCCGAAGGCAATGACGGACCGTCCGGCTCCGGGGACAGGGCTTCATCGTCGGGGTTCGACGTTTCCCCGGTGTTTCCGGCGCGGATCCGCAGCATTAAGGCTCGCCGGGGGAGGAATCCGTCGGTGCCGCTAGCGTGGGCGGATGCGCATCACGATCCTGGCCGGAGGCGTCGGCGGCGCCCGCTTCACCTCGGCGGTCCGCGAGCACCTCCGCGATCTCGAGGCCGCCGGCGGCGAGGCGAGCGAGATCACCGTCGTCGTCAACACCGGCGACGACATGTGGCTCACCGGCCTCAAGGTCTGCCCCGACCTCGACTCGATCACCTACGCGCTCGGCGGAGTGAACGACACGGAGCGCGGCTGGGGGCGGGCCGGCGAGAGCGAGCGGGTTTCGGCCGAGCTCACCGCCTTCGGTGTCGGCTGGCCGTGGTTCACCCTGGGCGACCTCGACCTCGGCACCCACATCGCCCGCAGCTCGATGCTGCGCGACGGCCTCACCCTCTCGGAGGCGACCGCCCGGATCATCGCCCGCTGGCCGCTGGGGGTCCGCCTGCTGCCGATGTCGGACCAGGACGTCGAGACCCACGTCGAGGTCGAGCTCCCCGGCGAGGGCGTGCGGCTCCTCCACTTCGAGGAGTGGTGGGTGCGGCTGCGCGCGTCCGCGCCCGCCCGCCGGTTCGTCCAGCAGGGGGTGGAGAGCGCCCGCCCCGCCCCGGGCGTGCTGGAGGCGATCGCCGACACCGACGCGGTGCTCGTCGCCCCCTCCAATCCCGTCGTCTCGATCGGCACGATCCTCGGCGTCCCCGGGATCGCGGACGCCCTCCGCCGGACCTCCGCACCCGTCGTGGGCGTCTCCCCCGTCATCGGAGGCGCGGTGGTGCGCGGCATGGCCGACGCCTGCCTCGCCGCGATCGGCGTCGAGACCTCCGCCGAGGCCGTCGGCCGGCACTACGGAGCCCGGAGCGGGGGCGGCCTCCTCGACGCCTGGCTCGTCGGCGAGGAGGACGCGGACGCGGTCCCGGCGCTCGAGTCGGCGGGGCTCCGCGCCCGCTCCGTGCCGCTCTGGCTGACCGGCCGGGACACCTCCGTGCGGCTCGCCGCCGACGCTCTCGCCGCCGCGAGGGGCTGAGCGGAGCCTCCTCCCGGGGCCGCGCACCGCGTGTCGCAGCGCGGATGCGGTCACGCCTCCCACGGGGCGCCCCGTTCCCTTGTACGGTCGGAGGCGGACGAACTCCCCGATTCACCCCCGCATCGGATCCGGAGCCCCTCGGTCGCGCGCCCGACCGCGTCCTCACCACGTCTCCGAGCCCTGCGGAACCGCGTGCCGTCCCGTCAGGAGGACACCATGGAGCCCAGCTCGAGGATCAGCACCGAGCGGATCGAGCCCGACATCGTGGTGATCCGCCCCGTCGGCCGGCTCGACCTGTCCACGGCGTGGGAGCTCGAAGCGGTCCTCCAGCGCGCGCTCGAGGCGGGAGAGGTCCGCGTGGTCGTCGACCTGGCGGCCGTCGAGTTCCTCGACTCGTCCGGGCTCGGCGTCCTCGTCGCCGGACTCAAGGAGGCGCGGAAGGCGGGCGGCGAGCTGCGCGTGGCCGCCGCCGGCGAGCAGCCCGCCATGGTGCTCGGCCTGTCCAACCTCGACCGCCTGCTCGGGAGCGCCGAGACCGTCGAGGAGGCCTACCGTGCCTGAGCGCTCCTTCGTCGTGCGCACGCCGCCCGAGGACGGCGTCACCGCCGTCCACGAGGCGCTCGAGGAGCTGTGGCTCGAGGAGCCGGGCGTCGCGCCGGTCGACCGGATGTCGTTCGAGACCGCGCTGGTCGAGCTGACCTCGAACATCGTCCAGCACGCCCGGTCGTACCGGCACATCATCTGCCTGGTCGAGATCCGCGTCGACGCGACCGAGCTGCGCGCCTCGCTCAACGACTCCGCCGAGGAGGCGCCCGCCGAGGTCGCCGATCCCCGCGACATGCCGGACGAGTGGGACGAGGCAGGCCGCGGGATCCCGTTCATCCACGCCCTCGTCACCGAGTTCTCCTACCGCCGTGTCGACGGGCAGAACCTCTGGGCACTCGCCCGGACCCGCACGTGAGCGAGCCGACCGAGCGCGCCCGCCTCGCCGCGATCGCCGAGCTCGGGATCGGCCTGAGCACCCCCCAGGAGCGCTTCGACAGGATCACCCGCATCGCCCGCCGGCTCCTGCGCGTCCCCCTCGCCGAGATCAACATCCTCGAGGAGTCGACGCAGTTCACGAAGTCGCCCCAGCGCTCGGCGCGGGCGAGCAGGATGCTGCGCGCCGACTCGATGTGCGACGTCACGGTCCAGCAGGGCGACATCCTCGTCGTCGAGGACGCCACCGCCGATCCGCGGTTCGCCGACCGCGGAGTCGTCACCGGATCCCCTCACGTGCGCTTCTACGCGGGCCGCCCGCTCGTCGTGGGGGACGGCCTCCGCGTCGGCACGATCTGCATCATCGACAGCGAGGTGCGCGGCTTCTCGGAGGAGGAGCGCGAGATCCTCGAGGACCTCGGCCGGTGGGCGGAGCGGGAGCTGCGCGAGATCGCCTTCTCCGGACGCGCGAGCGAGACGCAGGAGCGGCTCCGGCCCCCGCGCCTCGACCTCGGCGAGTGGAGCCTCGACTCGCTGACCACGCCGCTGCACGACGTCGCCGGCGACTACACGGCGTGGCGTCGCAGCGGGGACGATCTCTCCCTCGAGCTGGTCGACGTGATGGGCAAGGGGGTGTCGGCGGCGATCGTCGCCTCCGCGATCCGCTCCGCGTTCCAGGCGCGGCCGGAGCTCCCTCCCGCGGCAGCCGTCGAGGCCGTCAACCGCCAGCTCCTGCCCGACCTGACCGCGACCGGGATGTTCGCGACCGCGCTGATCGCCCGGGTCGACCTCGCGAGCGGCGCCGTCGCGTTCGTGGACAGCGGCCACGGCCTCACCCTCCTGCTGCGCGCCGACGGCACCACGGAGCGGCTCGCCTCCACCGGCGTCCCGCTCGGCATCGCCGCCGACGTCTCCTGGGAGGAGGAGCAGCGCGTGCTCGCCCCCGGCGACGCGCTCTTCTCCTGCAGCGACGGCCTGCTCGACGTCTTCGGCGGGCGCCTCGACGCGCTCGACCGTCTCGCCGAGCTGGTGCGGAGCAACGACGACCCCGCTCTCTTCGAGCGTCTGCATGCTCTCGCAGACGACGCGCACGACGATGTGACAGCGTTGGTGCTGCGGCGCTCCGCAGCGCCCGCCCCCTCCTGATCCTGATCGAAAGGACCTCCCCCATGCCTGGTGCACTCGTCCTCGCCGGCGGCGGCCTCGCCGGAATCGCCTGGGAGCTCGGCGTCCTCCGCGGCCTCGCAGACGCCTCCCCCGAGGCGGCCCGCCTCCTGCTCGATCCGTCGACGACCTTCATCGGCACCTCCGCGGGCTCCGCGGTCGCCGCGCAGCTGAGCACCGGCACCGGCCTCGACGAGTCGTACGAGGCCCAGCTCCAGGAGGAGTCCGCCGAGATCGGAGCGGACGTCGACGGTGAGCGCCTCCAGGCCCTCTTCGCCGCGGCCGTCGAGGGCGCGACCTCGCCCCAGGACGCGCGGCGCCGCATCGGCACCCTCGCGCTCGAGGCCGAGACGCTCCCCGAGGACACCCGCCGGGCCGTCATCTCGGCCCGCGTGGGCGACGCCGACTGGCCCGAGCAGCGTCTGCTCATCACCGCGGTCGACACGGCCACCGGTGAGCTGCGCGTGTTCGACCGCGAGAGCGGTGTCGGCCTCGTCGACGCGATCTCCGCCAGCTGCGCCGTCCCCGGGGTCTGGCCTCCCGTCAGCATCGACGGCGTCCGCTACATGGACGGCGGCGTCCGCTCCGGCAGCAACGCCGACCTCGCCGCGGGAGCCGACTGGGTCCTGATCGTCACTCCGCTGCCCGGAGTCGGCACGCCCGGCGCGGGCCTGATCCCGACCGGCGAGCTCGACGCCCTCGCGGACTCGCGGGTCGAGGTGGTCTACGCCGACGAGGAGTCGGTGCGCGCCTTCGGCCCGAACTCGCTCGACCCGGCCGTCCGCGCCGCCTCCGCCCGCGCCGGACGTGCTCAGGGCGCCCGGCTCGCCTCGCGGATCGCCGCGCTGGTCGGCGCCGAGTAGCCGGTCTCAGCGCCGCACGCTGTAGCGCGTGAAGACCGTGCCGTCGGCGAAGCGGTGCTCCTCGCGCAGGTCGAGGCGCGCATGGAACCCGCACGGGAGGAAGTGGGTCCCGCCGCCCACCGCCACCGGCACCGTGTAGACCTGCACCTCGTCGACGATCCCGGCGAGCAGCGCGTGCCGGGCGAGGGTCGGCCCGCCGATCGAGACGTCGTGGTCGGCGGCGCTGACCTGCGCGGCGACGACGACCGGGTCGAACCCGCCCTGGACGCGGGTGCGGCGGGTCTCGGCCGACTCCAGCGTCGTCGAGTACACGACCTTGTCGGCCGCCCGCCACATCTCCTGGAAGTCGCGGATGAACGCGAACTCCTCCGCCAGTGCCCAGGTCTGCTCCCACGCGCGCATGACCTCGTACATGCGCCGCCCGTACAGGTACGTGCGCACCCGCCCCTCGCGCTCCGTGATGAAGCGGTGCACGGCGGGTCGCGGCTCCGCCCAGGCGAATCCGCCGTCCGCGTCGTTCACGTAGCCGTCGAGCGACGCGATCGAGCTGTAGATGAGCGCGCCCACGTCGGCCTCTCTCCGTGGCCGGCTTCGGGACCGCCCACGGGCGCGACCGTAGGCCTCCCGCCTCCGTCCGGCAATGTCCGCCGGGGCCTCTGGCGCGGATCGACGGGTCGCCGCTGCTCCTGGTGGCGCTCCCGGCGGTCGGCGCCCCCTCCCGGACCGCGTACCGTGGTCGTGCCGCAGGGAGCGGCCGTGAAGGGTTCAGGATGAAGATCAGCCAGCTGCGCCACTTCGTGGCGGTCGCCGAGGAGCTGCACTTCGTGCGCGCCGCCGAGCGCCTCGGCATCTCGCGGCAGAAGCTCGACTCCTCCGTCGCCGCCGTCGAGCTCGACCTCGGCAAGCCGCTCTTCGAGCCCGGTGCCGCCGCCACGACCCTCACCGCGGCCGGGCGGCAGCGCCTCGCCTCGGCCCGCGAGGAGCTCGCCGCGCTCGGCGACGAGCCGGAGGCGGCCCCGAAGTCGGGAGGCAAGGCCAAGGCCTCCAAGGGGACCGGGCGCGCCCCGATCGTCAAGGGCCAGCCGAAGCCCTACAAGCGCCGCCAGTCCCGCTGACGCGCAGCGTCCGATCGACGGAGGTGGTGGGCCCTACCGGGCTCGAACCGATGACATCCACGGTGTAAACGTGGCGCTCTACCAACTGAGCTAAAGGCCCCCGTCGCGGGAGCACCCGCGGACGATCGACTCGATCCTACGGCAGGCGGAGCGGCCCCCTGCGGGCACTAGCCTCGGCACATGACCGCCGACAGCGACTCCCGCGCGAGGCGGCGCGCCGAGAGCCGCTGGCCCGCCTCCGCCGCGATCCTGGTGGCCGTCGCACTGAACGTGGCCGGCCACAGCGCCGACACCTCGGTGGTCCGCCTCGTCGCCGCCGGCATCACGCTCGCGCTGCTCGTGCCGCTGTTCGTCGTGAACCCGCACCGACTCGACAGCGAGACGCGCTGGTCGCGCGGGGTCTCCATCGCCCTGGCGGTCGTGCTCGCCGTGGCGAACCAGGTGAACGTGGTCGCCGTGGTGATCGACCTCGTCGACGGGACGGCCGACGGCCCGCCGCTGCTGCTCACCGCACTCCAGGTCTGGGTCACCAACGTCGTCGCGTACGCGCTGCTGTTCTGGGAGCTCGACCGCGGCGGTCCGGTCGCCCGCGGAACGCTTCCCCGCACCGAGCTGCCGGCGGCCGACTTCGCCTTCCCGCAGGACACCTACCGCGACACCGCGCCCGAGGTCGCCGCGACCTCCTCCGAGCGCGCCGACTGGCGGCCCGGCTTCGTGGACTACCTCTCGGTGTCGACGACGAACACCATGGCGTTCAGCCCGACCGACACGATGCCGCTGTCGAGCCGGATGAAGCTCCTGATGATCGCCGAGGCGTTCACCGGATTCGTCCTGCTGGCCCTCGTGATCTCGCGGGCCGTCAACATCCTCAGCTGACGACCGGGGCGGTCCGCCTCCGGAGGGTCAGACGTGCGCGGGGGCGAGCGCGTCGATCGCGGCGCGGTAGGCGTCGATCGAGCGAGGCTCGCCCGGGGCGGTCATGAACGTGTCCCGGATGACGCCGGCCTTGTCGATGAGGAAGGTCGCGCGGGTCGCGTAGCCCTTCGCCTCGGTGAACACGCCGTACTGCTTGGCGACGTCGCCGTGCGGCCAGAAGTCGGAGAGGAGCGTGAAGTCGTAGCCCTGCTTCTCGCCCCAGGCGCGCAGCGTGTGCTTGGAGTCGACCGAGATGCCGATCAGCTCCACGTCGGCGTGCTCGAAGAGGGAGAGGTTCTCGCGCAGCGCGCAGAACTCGCCCGTGCAGGTGCCGGAGAAGGCGAGGGGGAAGAACACCAGGGCGACGTTGCGCCGCCCGTGGAAGTCGCCCAGCTGGATGCGCTCGCCGTACTGGTTCGCGAGTTCGAAGTCGGGAGCCAGGGTCAGCTTCTCGAGAGCCATCGGTCCGATGTCCTTCCGTGCGCACGAGAGTCGCGCGAGCACGAGGGGCAATGCTAGACCCGCTCCGCGCAGACTCCAAGGAACGGCCCGTCTCCCCCGATCACGGGCCGGTCGACGCGTCCCGTCTGGCGCTCTCCTACAGTCGTCGGCGCACATCCCTCGTGGATCACCACAGTGCGATTCCAGGTTCGGGGCACGGGAATCGCTAGGCTGACGGAGGTGCCCGCGCGCGGCTCGTCATCCGAGCCCCGGATCCGCGGATCCGCACCGCTTCATGAGAGTGATGTCTCGGGCACGATCTGCCCCCAGAGAGAGGTCGAGGGTGACTGTTAACGATCAGGACCCGTATTCCGTCGGTCACGTGGACTCGGACCCCGAGGAAACGTCGGAGTGGAACGAGTCGCTCGATGCGCTCGTCGAGGAGCGGGGCCGGGGTCGCGGGCGCGACGTCATGCTCAGCCTCCTCAAGCGCTCCAAGGAGCTCCACCTCGGCGTGCCGATGGTGCCCACCACGGACTACATCAACACCATCGCGCCCGAGAACGAGCCCGACTTCCCGGGCGACGAGGACGTCGAGCGCCGCTACCGCGCGTGGATCCGCTGGAACGCGGCCATCCTCGTGCACCGCGCGCAGCGTCCCGGCATCGGGGTCGGCGGCCACATCTCGACGTACGCGTCGAGCGCCTCGCTGTACGAGGTCGGCTTCAACCACTTCTTCCGCGGTCAGGACCACCCGGGCGGCGGCGACCAGGTCTTCATCCAGGGCCACGCCTCCCCCGGCCCGTACGCGCGCGCCTTCCTCGAGGGACGCCTGAGCGAGCACCAGCTCGACGGATTCCGCCAGGAGAAGTCGCACCGGGGCGGCGGGCTCTCCAGCTACCCGCACCCGCGGCTCATGCCGGAGTTCTGGCAGTTCCCGACCGTCTCGATGGGCCTCGGCCCGATCAACGCGATCTACCAGGCGCAGGCGAACAAGTACCTCACCAACCGCGGCATCAAGGACGCCTCCGACCAGCAGGTCTGGGCGTTCCTCGGCGACGGCGAGATGGACGAGGTCGAGTCGCGCGGTCAGCTCCAGGTCGCCGCGAACGACGGCCTCGACAACCTGAACTTCATCGTCAACTGCAACCTCCAGCGCCTCGACGGACCCGTCCGCGGCAACGGCAAGATCGTGCAGGAGCTCGAGTCGTACTTCCGCGGCGCGGGCTGGAACGTCATCAAGCTCATCTGGGGCCGCGAGTGGGACGACCTGCTCGCCCGCGACACCGAGGGCGCGCTGCTCGACCTGATGAACAAGACGCCCGACGGCGACTTCCAGACCTACAAGACGGAGGACGGCGCCTACGTCCGCGAGAACTTCTTCGGCCGCGACCCGCGCGCCAAGAAGCTCGTCGAGGGCTACTCCGACGAGCAGATCTGGGGCCTGCGCCGCGGCGGCCACGACTACCGCAAGATCTACGCGGCCATGAAGGCCGCGACGGAGCACAAGGGCCAGCCCACCGTCATCCTCGCCCACACCATCAAGGGCTACGGTCTCGGCCGCAGCTTCGAGGGCCGCAACGCGACCCACCAGATGAAGAAGATGACGCTGGACAACCTCAAGTCGTTCCGCGACACCATGCGCATCCCGATCACGGACGCGCAGCTCGAGGAGAACCCCTACCTCCCGCCGTACTACCACCCCGGTCAGAACGACGAGGCGATCGAGTACCTGCAGGAGCGCCGCCGCGCGCTCGGCGGCTACCTCCCCGAGCGCCGCTCGAAGTACACGCAGCTGAACCTCCCCGAGGACTCGGCGTACGCGGTCGGCAAGAAGGGCTCCGGGACGCAGGAGATCGCCACCACCATGGCGTTCGTCCGCATCCTCAAGGACATCCTCCGGTCGAAGGACTTCGGCAACCGCGTCGTCCCGATCATCCCGGACGAGGCGCGCACCTTCGGCATGGACGCGTTCTTCCCGAACGCGAAGATCTACAACCCGCGCGGCCAGCACTACACGTCGGTCGACCGCGAGCTCCTCCTGGCCTACAAGGAGAGCCCGCAGGGTCAGATCCTCCACGTCGGCATCAACGAGGCGGGCGCCCTCGCGGCGTTCACCGCGATCGGCACCTCGTACTCGACGCAGGGCGAGCCGCTCATCCCGGTCTACGTCTTCTACTCGATGTTCGGGTTCCAGCGCACGGGCGACGCGATCTGGGCGGCCGGCGACATGATGTCGCGCGGCTTCATGATCGGCGCCACCGCAGGACGCACCACGCTGACCGGCGAGGGCCTCCAGCACGCGGACGGGCACTCCCCGATCCTCGCGGCGACCAACCCCGCCGTCGTGAGCTACGACCCGGCCTACGGGTACGAGATCGCGCACATCGTGCAGTCCGGTCTCGAGCGCATGTACGGCGGGAAGCACACCGACCCGAACGTCATGTACTACATCACGGTCTACAACGAGCCGATCGTGCAGCCGAAGGAGCCGGAGGACGTCGACGTCGAGGGCATCGTCCGCGGCATCCACCGCATCTCCTGGGGCCAGTGGGACGGGCCGAAGGCCCAGCTCCTCGCCTCGGGCGTCGCGGTGCCGTGGGCGATCGAGGCGCAGAAGCTCCTCGCCGAGGACTGGGGCGTCTCGGCGGACGTCTGGTCGGTCACCTCGTGGAACGAGCTGCGCCGCGACGGCATCAAGGCCGAGCAGCACAACTTCCTCCACCCCGAGGACGCCGAGCAGGTGCCGTACGTGACGCAGAAGCTGGCCGACGCGAAGGGCCCCTTCGTCGCCGTCTCGGACTTCTCGCACCAGGTCCCCGACCAGCTGCGCCAGTTCATCCCGGGCGACTTCGCGACGCTCGGCGCGGACGACTTCGGCTTCTCGGACACCCGTGCGGCGGCGCGGCGCTACTTCCAGATCGACGGCCCCTCGGTCGTCGTGCGGACGCTGCAGCTGCTCGCCAAGCGCGGCGAGGTCGACCCCTCGCTCGCCGTCCAGGCGATCGAGAAGTACCGCCTCCTCGACGTCAACGCCGGCACCACCGGCAACGCGGGCGGCGAGAGCTGACGGACGAGTCCGTGCTCTCGCAGGAACCCGCACCGTCGAGTGCGCGGGGTCCTGCTCCTGCGGCGGAGCGTCCGGCCACCCGGCCGGGCGCTCCCCGCACGAAGGAGCAGACCCTCGCCTGGCTGCGCACCCTCGCCGGTGAGCTCTCGACGCAGACGATCAAGCGACTCGAGGACACGCTGCCCTGGTACGGCAGCATGCCCCCCGGTCGGCGCTCGGCGGTCGGCCTCGTCGCCCAGGCCGGCATCACCTCGTTCATCTCGTGGTTCGACGACCCGTCGGCCACGCCGTGGATCGCGGCGGACGTGTTCGGAGCCGCTCCCCGCGAGCTGCTGCGCTCCGTCTCGCTGACGCAGACGCTGCAGCTGATCAAGGTGACGGTCGAGGTCGTCGAGGACCGGATCAAGAACGGCGGGGAGGACCTCCGCGAGGCGATCCTCCTCTACTCGCGCGAGATCGCCTTCGCCGCGGCCGACGTCTACGCGCGCGCCGCCGAGGCCCGAGGACTCTGGGACGCGCGCCTGGAGGCGCTGGTCGTCGACTCGATCCTCACGGGCGAGGCCGACGACGAGCTGCCCAGCCGGATCGCCGCCCTCGGCTGGCACGGCCACGGCGAGGTCGCCGTCCTGGTGGGCACCGCCCCCAAGATGCTCGACGTCGACCAGCTGCGCCGCACGGCCCGGCACATGGACGCCGACGTGCTGATCGGCGTGCAGGGCAGCCGGCTCGTCCTGGTCATCGGCCGCGCCGAGCCGAGCGAGAACGCCACGGAGGAGACCGGTCCGCCGGTCGCGTTCCTCGAGATCGCGGAGGCGCTCGAGCCCGGCTTCGGGACGGGCCACCTCGTCCTCGGCCACGAGGTGCCGACCCTGGTCGAGGCGTCCCGCAGCGCCCGCGCGGCCCTCGCCGGGTTCGCGGTCGCCCGCTCCTGGCGGAACGCGCCGCGACCGGTCAACGCCGACGACCTCCTTCCCGAGCGCGCCCTCGCCGGCGACCCGCTCGCCCGCCAGAGCCTCATCACGCAGATCTACCGGCCCCTGCAGAAGCACTCGACCGAGCTTCTGACCACGCTGTGGGCCTACCTCGACAACGGCCGCTCGCTCGAGGCGACCGCCCGCGAGCTGTTCGTGCACCCGAACACGGTGCGCTACCGCCTCAAGCGGGTCGCCGAGGTGATCGGCTGGGACGCGACGGGCGCCCGCGAGGCGCTCATCCTCCAGTCCGCCCTCATCCTCGGCTCCATGAGCGACCCGGACGGCGCCGTCCGCCGGAAGCCGTCCCGACGCTGAGGCCCTCCGCTCGCCGAACCCCTCCCGCCCCTGAACACTTGTAGACCCGCGACAAGCTCTTTGTGCTTTGTCAGTGGCTCCACGCGCCGCACGTGCGAGCGCAGATCGGAAGACTGGATACCGTGATCGTCGTCGTCGCCCCGGGTCAGGGCTCCCAGACCCCCGGATTCCTCGCCCCCTGGCTCGAGATCCCCTCCGTGGCCGAGCAGGTCGCCGCGCACTCGAAGGCGGTCGGCATCGACCTCGCCGCGCACGGCACCGTCTCGGACGCGGACACCATCCGCGACACCGCGGTCGCTCAGCCCCTGATCGTCTCCGCGGGACTCGTGAGCCTCGCCGCCCTCCTCGAGGGTGGACGGCGCGATCGCATCGCGGGCATCGCCGGCCACTCCGTCGGCGAGATCACCGCGGCCGCCGGAGCCGGGGTCCTCACCGAGGCCGACGCGCTGGTGTTCGTCCGCGAGCGCGCCCGTGCCATGGCCGCTGCGGCCGCCGCCGAGCCGACCGCGATGAGCGCGGTCCTCGGCGGCGACGAGCAGGCCCTGATCGCCCGTCTCGACGAGCTCGGCCTCGAGCCGGCCAACTACAACGGCGGCGGGCAGATCGTCGTCGCCGGCGCGGTCGACGCGCTCGAGGCACTCAAGGCGGAGCCGCTCCGCGGGACCCGCGTGATCCCCCTGCAGGTGGCCGGCGCCTTCCACACCCGCTACATGGCGCCCGCCCGCGACTCCCTCGCCGGCGTCGCCGCCGGGCTGACCCCCTCCGACCCGACGCTCCGGCTCTGGACGAACCGCGACGGGTCGGTCGTCGACTCCGGTGCCGCGTTCCTCGAGCTGCTCGTCGGCCAGGTCGCCTCCCCCGTCCGCTGGGACCTCTGCATGGCGGCCTTCGCCGACGCGGGCGTCACCGGGATCATCGAGCTGGCACCCGCCGGCGCGCTGGTCGGCCTCGCCAAGCGCGGCCTCAAGGGCGTGCCGAGCATCGCCATCACGACCCCCGACGACGTGGACGCCGCCCGCGCCTTCCTCGACGAGCACGCCGCCTAGCAGGAGAGACCCCATGACGACCCCTTCCCTCACCCAGTCCAGCGGCAGCGCGTACACCCGGATCCTCGGCATCGGCGCGGCACGCGGCGACCTCGTCGTCCCGAACGACGACCTGATCGAGCCGATCAACTCCTCCGACGAGTGGATCCGCCAGCGCACCGGCATCATCGAGCGCCGCCGCGCCTCCGCCGACATCCACGCGGTCGACCTCGCGACCACCGCCTCCCTCGAGGCGATCGAGAAGGCGGGCATCCGCCCGGACCAGATCGGCGTCGTGCTCGTCTCCACGATCAGCAACACCGTGCAGACCCCGTCGCTGGCCGCGCTCCTCGCGGACCGCATCGGCGCGAACCCCGCCCCGGCGTACGACATCTCGGCCGCCTGCGCCGGCTACACCTACGGCATCGCCCAGGCCGACTCCTTCATCCGCTCCGGCCTGGCCGAGTACGTGCTCGTCGTCGGAGCCGAGAAGCTGTCCGAGCTGGTCAAGTCGACCGACCGCAGCATCTCCTTCCTCCTGGGCGACGGCGCGGGCGCCGCGGTCGTCGGCCCCAGCGACACCGCCGGCATCTCGAAGACCGTGTGGGGATCCGACGGCTCCAAGTGGGACACCGTCGGCATGGACAACCCGCTCGCGGCCTACCGCGACGGCACCGCCGAATGGCCCACCCTCCGCCAGGACGGCCCGTCGGTCTTCCGCTGGGCGGTCTGGGAGATGGCCAAGGTCGCCAAGCAGGCGCTCGCGGAGGCGGGCGTCCAGCCCGAGGACCTCGCCGCGTTCATCCCCCACCAGGCGAACATGCGCATCATCGACGAGCTCGCGAAGCAGCTGAAGCTCCCCGAGACCGTCGCTATCGGCCGCGACATCGAGACCACCGGCAACACCTCCGCCGCGTCGATCCCGCTCGCCACCCACCGCCTGCTCGAGGAGCACCCGGAGCTGCACGGCGGACTCGCGCTGCAGATCGGCTTCGGCGCCGGACTGGTGTTCGGCGCGCAGGTCGTGGTGCTCCCGTGACCGGCGCGACCCCACCCCTAAACTGACCTACGGTCACTGACGAACACCCGAAGAACCCCCAAGGAGAGAACCATGGCACTGTCCAACGAAGAAGTCCTCGCCGGCCTGGCCGAGCTTGTCAACGACGAGACGGGCATCGCCACCGACTCCGTCGAGATGGACAAGTCGTTCACCGACGACCTCGACATCGACTCCATCTCGATGATGACCATCGTCGTCAACGCCGAGGAGAAGTTCGACGTGAAGATCCCCGACGACGAGGTCAAGAACCTCAAGACGGTCGGCGACGCGGTCCGCTTCATCGTCAAGGCGTCCGAGTAGTCGTCGCCCGCGCACCCCGTCCTCGTGGCGGACACCCCGGCCGGCGATCGTCGGCCGGGGTGAGCCCGGCACCCACCCACACGGAACAGAGAAGCTCGTCATGACCAAGAAGATCGTCGTCACCGGAATCGGTGCCAGCACTCCCCTCGGCGGGACCGCCCGGGAGTCCTGGAACGCACTCCTCGCCGGCGAATCAGGCGTCCGCTCCCTCGAGCAGGACTGGGTCGCCCAGTACGACATCCCGGTCACCTTCGCCGCCCAGGCCAAGGTCCGCCCGGAGGAGGTGCTCTCCCGCCCCGAGGCGAAGCGCCTCGACCCCTCCAGCCAGTTCGCGCTCATCTCGGCCCGCGAGGCCTGGGCCGACTCCGGCATCACCGACGTCGACCCGCTCCGCGTGGGCGTCGACTACTCGACCGGCATCGGCGGCCTCTGGACCCTCGTCGACGCGTGGGACACCCTCCGCGAGCGCGGACCCCGCCGGGTCCTCCCGATGACCATCCCGATGCTCATGCCCAACGCGGCCGCCGCCGCCATCAGCATGGCCATCCCCTCCCGCGCCTACGCCCGCACCGACGTGTCGGCCTGCGCCTCCAGCACCGAGGCCCTCGCGAACGCCTACGAGCACATGCAGCTCGGCCTCGCCGACGTGGTCGTCGCCGGCGGCACGGAGTCGGTCGTCCACCCGCTCCCGATCGCCGCCTTCGCGTCGATGCAGGCCCTCTCGCGCCGCAACGACGACCCGGCGACCGCCTCGCGCCCCTACGACGTCTCCCGCGACGGCTTCGTCCTCGGAGAAGGCGCCGCGACGCTCATCCTCGAGACCGAGGAGCACGCCCTCGCCCGCGGAGCCCGCATCTACGCGGAGCTCGCCGGCGGCGCCGTCACCAGCGACTCGTACCACATCACGGCGCCGGACCCCGAGGGCTCCGCCGCCGCCCGCGCCATGATCGGCGCCCTCGAGCAGGCCGGAGCCGCGCTCACCGACGTCACCCACGTCAACGCCCACGCGACGAGCACCCCGGTCGGCGACATCGCCGAGTACCGCGCCCTGCTGCGCGTCTTCGGCGACCACCTCCCGAACATCGCCGTCTCGGCGACCAAGGCGTCCACCGGCCACCTCCTCGGCGGCACCGGCGCGCTCGAGGCCATCTTCACCGTGCTCGCCCTCCACGAGCGCACCGCACCCCCCACCATCAACCTCTTCGAGCAGGACCCCCAGATCCCCCTCGACGTCGTCACCAGCCCCCGCGCCCTCGGCGACGGACCGCTGGTCGCCATCTCGAACTCGTTCGGGTTCGGGGGGCACAATGCTGTTGCCGCTTTCCGGACGGTGTAGCGGGGCGTAGCCCCGCTCCACCGTGCGGAAAGCGGGCTGCGCCGCTCCTTGCGCGGCGCAGGCGCGTCCGCTGGGGAGGGGGGCGGGGTTTCCGAGGGCCGGTGCGGTGCGGCGACGGTGATCCGCTGGAACGCGGATCCCCGGATACGCCTCGTGCCGCGAGGGATCTGCGCCGCCGTCTGGTGCGGGCTGGTGAGCACGCCGTGCTGGTGGGGAGCGCGGGCTTCGCCTCGGGTCGGATGCTCGGATCAACGAAGCTGTCCGGGTGGGAGCGCGGGCTTCGCCGCGACTCGCGTCGGATACTCCGATCGCGGAAGCTGTCCGGGTGGGAGCGCGGGCTTCGCCGCGACTCGGGTCGAAAGCTTCGGTTCAAGCAGCTGTGCTCGAGGGGAGCGCGGGCTTCGCCGCGACTCGGGTCGGATGCTCGGATCAGGGCGGCTGCGCTCGTGGGGAGCGTGCGACTCGCCATTACTCGGGCCGTCGGCGTCGTGCGCGACAGAGGTGCGGGCGGGTCCACGAGTCTTCCGACGCCCTCCGCCGGAACGCGGTGCTCCGCCCACCGTCTGGTCGACGTGCCAGCGAGCGGCAACCGTGAGGCGACGACGCGCCTTCGAGGCGGACCTCTGCCGGAACGGGGGGTCCGCTGGCCGCCTGGTTCAGGGAGGCGGGAGCGAACGATTGCCGCGAGGCGTATCCGCCGATCCGCGTGCCAGCGGATCGGCGTCGCCGGACGCCGGCCGCTCCACGGAACCCGACCACCCGACCGAGCCGACTGCGCGACGCCGCGCGAGGAGCGGCGTCGAATGAACTCAGCCGACCCCGTGCATCCAGACGACGGGGGCGAAGTCGCCGCCGTAGCGGAAGGGCTCGAGCTCGTCCTCCCAGGCCTGGCCGAGGGCGAGGCGCAGCTCGCGGTGCAGCTCGATGGGGTCGGCGCCGGCGAGCTCCATGGCGGAGCGGATGCGGTCCTCGGGCACGACGGTGTTGCCCGCGCTGTCGGTCTGGGCGTAGAAGATGCCGAGCTCGGGCGTGTGCATCCAGCGGCCTCCGTCGACGCCGGGCGAGGGCTCCTCGGTGACCTCGTAGCGGACGTCGGCCCAGCCGCGGAGAGCGGAGGCGATGACGGCACCGGTTCCGACCGGGCCCTCCCAGGCGAATTCGGCGCGCAGTGTGCTGCGGAGCACGGGCTGCTCGATCCAGGCGAAGTTCACGGCACGACCAAGAGCGCGACCTGTCCCCCACTCGAGGTGGGGGCAGAGCGCGCGGGGGGCGGAGTGCACGAAGAGCACACCCCGAGTCTGCTGCGCCACCATGGTGTCCTCCGTTCGTCCCGGTGCGTCTTCCCCAACGACCCGGACCACGGAACACTCTGCGGTGCGCCTTCTTCGATTATGACGGTGGACGTGCCACCACGCCCGATCATGCAGGAGCGGCGGACCTCCGTCAAGGCGGCTCGCCGCGCCTGCTCGACCGGCCGTGGGCGGCTCCTGCCTATACTCGGGTCGTCCGCGCCGCCGGACGCCGCACACCGCCAGACGCCCGCCGGGAGGAGCACCGTGTCCGTCCGCGACGGCCTGCTCGCCCTGCTCACGCTCGGCCCCGCCTACGGCCTCCAGCTGCACGCCGAGCTCCTCGACCGTGCCGCGCACCGGCCCCGGGTCAACGTCGGCCAGATCTACTCGACGCTCGACCGCCTGCGCGAGCGGGGCCTCGTCGTCTCGGCCGGGTCCACCGACGACGGCCTCCCCCTGCACGCGCTCACCGACGAGGGCCGCGCGGAGGCGGCCGCCTGGCTGACGGGTGACGGAGCGTCCCCGGAGGAGGACTGGGACGACGTCCTCGACCGGGTGCTGCTGGCCTCGAGCCTGTCCGGCGCCGACCTCGCCGCCGTCCTCGACGCGTACGAGAGCTCGCTGCCCGCCACCGCCGACGAGCAGGCGGAGGAGGAGGACGCGCACCCGCAGCGCCGCCTCGCCGCGATCGCCGCCCGCGTGCGGGAGGAGGCCCTGCGGCGCCTCCTCGAGGCGGCCCGCGACGAGCTCACGGGCGACGGGCCGGGACGGAGCGTCCGCGGATACGCTCTCGAGCGTCCCCGCCGGGGCCGTCGAGCCTCGAGCTAGGACGAGACAGGCGCGGGTGCCGTCGCCTAGGGTGGTTCGCATGTCCCGCACCCCCCTCGGTCTCCGCGTCCCCTCCCGGGCGCGCCGGCGCCTCGTCGCCGCCGGAGCGGGCACGGTCCTCGTCCTGTGCGCCGCCCTCGCCGCCCCGCTCTCCGCGTCCGCCGCCTACGACCCGTCCGACTACCCCTCGTGGTCCGATGTCGAGGCCGCGAAGTCGAGCGAGAGCGCAACCGCCGCCGAGGTCGACCGCATCACCGCCTTCCTCGCCGACCTGCGCGACCAGGCCGCCGCCCTCACCGACGCCGCCATCAGCCGGGCCGCCGAGGCGGACGCCGCGCAGAGCGCTCTCGACGAGGCGACCCAGCGCGTGAGCGCCCTGGAGGAGCGCGCCTCCGCCGCCCGCTCGGACGCCGACGCAGCGAAGGAGCAGGCCGGCCGTCTCGCCGCGCAGCTCTACCGCAACGGCGGGACCGATGCGACGCTCAACCTCCTCATCGGCGGCGACGAGTCGAGCGAGCTGCTCTACCGCCTCGGCACCATGACGCAGCTCACCCAGCAGACCAGCCGGCTCCAGACCGCGGCGCAGTCGACCGAGAACCAGGCCGTCTCCCTCGCGGCGCAGGCCGAGCAGGCCCGGGGCGAGCGCGTCTCCCTCGCCACCGCCGCGGCCGACGCGCTCTCGGTCGCCCGCTCCGCGCAGGCCGAGGCCGACGCCAAGGTCGCCGACCAGGAGAAGTACAGCCAGGAGCTCTACACCCAGCTCGCCTCGCTCAAGAACACCACCGCCGAGATCGAGCGGGAGTACGCCGACGGCCAGGACGCGAAGTCGGCCTTCGAGGAGCAGCAGCGCCTCTCCCGCCTCGCCGCCGAGGCCGAGGCCGCCCGCCAGCGCGCCGCGTCGGCTCCCGCCGCGGCCGCTGCTCCGGCAGCGCCCTCCAACAGCGGAGGTGGCGGAGGCGGCCCGGTCGAACTCGGCGACGACGACCCGACCGGCGCGCGCAACAGCTCCGCCAAGACCATCGCCGCCCTCGGCACCTACGCCGGACGCACGGACGGCCTCTCCCCCGCGCAGGCCCAGGCCTACGCCCGCACCGCTGTCGGCCGCTTCGGCTGGGGCGCCGACCAGGTCGACCGGTGCCTCATCCCGCTGTGGAACGGCGAGTCGGGGTGGCGCTGGAACGCGCTGAACCGCTCCTCCGGCGCCTACGGCATCCCGCAGGCCCTCCCGGCGAGCAAGATGGCCAACTCGGGAGCCGACTACCAGACGAACGCGGCGACGCAGGTCGACTGGGGGCTCTCGTACATCAAGAGCGCCTACGGCTCGCCCTGCAACGCGTGGTCGAGCTGGAACAACCGCTCGCCGCACTGG
Organism: Rathayibacter sp. AY1G1; assembly: GCF_002932095.1. Taxonomy (NCBI): domain Bacteria; kingdom Bacillati; phylum Actinomycetota; class Actinomycetes; order Micrococcales; family Microbacteriaceae; genus Rathayibacter; species Rathayibacter sp. AY1G1. Next base: position 71,275 of record NZ_PSUZ01000011.1, on the reverse strand, counting down.
TACTGATCCCGCGTCTCACTTCGCCTGGTCGTAGGAGTCGACGACGGCGACGGTGACCGGGAAGTCGACCTCGCCCACTCCGAAGAGCGAGCGTCCGGCGCGCACCGCCGCCTCGCGGACGATCGCGGCGACCCGCTCGCCGACGTCGGCGGGAGCGTGCACGATCACCTCGTCGTGCAGGAAGTAGACGAGGTGCGCCCGGCCGACCGCGCCGCCCTCGGCGCGCAGTCGCGCCCGCAGCTCGCCCATCCAGCAGAGCGCCCACTCGGCCGCGGTCCCCTGCACCACGAAGTTGCGGGTGAAGCGTCCCCACTCGCGCGCTCGCGCCGCATCGGCCGAGAGCCCCTCGGGGCCGGGAGGCGAGCTGCGCCCGAGCCACGTCGAGACGCTCTCGCCGCGCTCCCCCGCCCGAGCCGCCGCCTCGACGTGCGCGACCGAGCGCGGGTAGGCACGGGCGAGCCTCGGGAGCAGCCGTCCGGCCTCCCCGCTCGTCGCCCCGTACATCGCCCCCAGCATCGCGACCTTCGCCCGCGGCCGGTCGGGGACCACGCCGGCGTCGACGATGCCCTGGTAGAGGTCGCGGCCCCGCCCGGCGGCGGCCATGGCCGAGTCGCCCGAGAGCGCGGCGAGGATGCGCGGCTCGAGCTGCGCGGCATCCGCGACCACGAGGCTCCAGCCCGGATCCGCGGTGACCGCGGCGCGGATCTGCCGCGGCAGCTGCAGCGCCCCTCCGCCCGAGGTCGCCCAGCGGCCGGTGACGACGCCGCCCACCACGTACTCCGGCCGGAACCGTCCGTCGCGCACCCACGCGTCGAGCCAGGCCCAGCCGTTGGCGGTGAGCAGCCGGGAGAGCTTCTTGTACTCCAGGAGGGGCGGTACCGCGGGGTGCTCGAGGGACTGCAGCTCCCAGGAGCGCGTCGACTCGACCGGCAGCCCCGCGCGCCGCAGCGCCTTGAGGAGCTCGGCCGGCGAGTCGGGGTTGAGCTCGGGCGCGCCGAGCTCGTCGCGCAGGCGGTCGGCCAGCGCCTCCAACCGGGCCGGGCGGCCGCCGAAGAGCGGGCGGGGGCCGAGCATCCCGGTGAGCACCCGGTCGTGCACATCGGCGCGCCACGGCAGCCCCGCGTGGGCGATCTCGCGAGCGATCAGGGCGCCGACGGATTCGGCGGCGAGCAGCAGGCGGAGCCGGCCGGCCTCGGCGGCGCCGGAGAGCGCCTCCTCCTGCAGGGCCAGCTCGAGGACGGGGTCGAGCTCGTCGGAGCCGCCCGCCGCCTCCTCGAACCCGATCAGCGTGTCCTGCGCGGCGGGGGCCGCGGCTCCCGCGTCCCACGGGTCGAGGGGCGAGCGCGCGAGAGCCGATGAGGCGGCGGAGACCGAGCGGCGGAGGATCGCGCGGGCCAGCCGGAGGTCGTGGCACCGGGCGACGACCACCCCGGCCGACAGCAGTGCGGGGTACCAGCGCGCGGTGTCGTCCCAGACCCAGCGCGGGCGCTCCGGCTCCCGCTCCCGGACGAACGCCGCCAGCTCGGCCGGCCCCCTGCCGCTCCCGGCCTCGGCGCCGCCGACGGGGTCGACCGCCCGCCACGCCCCCGTGGGGCCGCCGACGAGTGCGAGGAGCATCGGGCCATTCTCCCCCGTGGCGGACACGGAGGCCGCCGTCGTGGGGACGGCAGGGCCCCCTCTCGCTGAAGGAGTCACGCCGACGGCCGCGAGGGCGGGTAGCCGGGGAAGGGCTTCTCCTGCGCCGTCGGCGGCTGATGGGCCCACAGGGCGGCCGCGATGGTGTCCATCGAGCGGGAGTAGCCCACGAGCGTCCGCCTCTCCGGCTCGGCCGCCCAGGTCACCGCGCGGAACCAGGTCTCGCGGTACGGGCCGGTCTCGATGCGGCGCACCAGGCCGATCCGGCCGGTGCGCAGGGCGTCGACCATCACCCACTCGTCCTGCCCGCTGCTGCGCAGCATCTGGAGCGGACTCCACTCGATCATCGCGCCTCCCACCGGTCGATCCGCGGCCGTGGCGAGCACGAGCGCCGCGGCGTACACTCGCAGACTATCGAACACATGTTCGAACGGCCAACCGGGTCCGGCGAGTGAACGGGAGCACGACGATGGCGGTGATCGACGAGACGGCGCTGGTCTCGACCGACGGCGAGGGAGTGCCGATCGCGCTCGAGTGGCGGGGCGGGAGCTACCGGGTGACCGACCGGCCGACGGTGTGGACCTGCACGAGCGAGTGGTGGGCGCCCCTCGAGGGGTTCCCGCCGACGTTCGGGCGCACACCGGTGAGCATCGGCGGCTGGCGCTTCCAGGCGACGGACCTCGCGACCGGCGGAGCGTTCGTGCTCGACGTGGTCGCGTCGACGGAGCCGCAGTGGAGCGTGGTGCGGATCTACGAGTAGTGCCGGCGCGAGGCCAGCCGGGCGGCTACTTGTCGGCCGACCAGGGCGCCCGCGTCATGGCGATGAGAGCCGCGACTCCGGAGACGAGGCCGACACCGGCGATGGCGGACACGACGAGCCAGAGAACGAGTTCCATGCCGCCAGTCTACCGAGCCCCGGAGCGGATCCTCTCCGCCCCGCTTCCATCCCCCGGCTATGGAATAGCCTGGGCAGAGTGACCGACGCCCCCACCCGCGCGAGTGTCGGACTGCGCTCGGAGCGCGGCCCGATCCTGCTGTCCCTGATGATCTCGACCGCTCTGGTCGCCCTCGACGCCACGATCCTCTCGACGGCCGTGCCGTCCATCGTCGCCGACCTGGGGGGCTTCGAGCAGTTCCCCTGGCTGTTCTCGATCTACCTGCTGGCCCAGGCGGTCTCGGTCCCCCTCTACGGCAAGCTCGCCGACGTGATCGGGCGCAAGCCCATCATGCTGATCGGCATCGCCCTGTTCCTGGTCGGCTCGCTCCTGTGCGGCCTCGCCTGGAGCATGCCCGCGCTGATCGCGTTCCGAGCCCTGCAGGGCCTGGGGGCCGGAGCGATCCAGCCGATGGGCATCACCATCGCCGGCGACATCTACACGGTCGCCGAGCGTGCGAAGACCCAGGGCTACCTCGCGAGCGTCTGGGGCATCTCCTCTGTCGTCGGGCCGACCCTCGGCGGCGTGCTCTCGGACCTGGGCGCCTGGCGCGGCATCTTCCTCGTCAACATCCCCCTGTGCCTCCTGGCGGCGTTCCTCCTGATCCGCAGCTTCCGCGAGACCACGCGGGGCGAGAAGCAGCGGATCGACGTGGCGGGCGCCTCCGTGCTCGCCGTGGGCACCGCGCTGCTCATCCTCGGGCTGCTCGAGGGCGGCAGCGCCTGGCCGTGGCTCTCCCCCGCCGGAGTCGGCGTGTTCGTCGTCTCGGCCCTCGCGTTCGCCGGCTTCGTCGCGATCGAGCGGCGAGCTGCCGCCCCGGTGCTCCCCCTCTGGGTCCTCACGCGGCGCGTGCTGATCTCGACCAGCCTGGTCTCGGTGACCGTCGGCGCGATCACGCTCGGCGTCACCTCGTACTTCCCGACCTTCGCGCAGGGCGTGCTCGGCAGCTCCGCCCTCGGCGCGGGCTTCGCCGTCGCGGCGATGACGCTCGGCTGGCCGGTCGCGGCGAGCCTGTCGGGCCGGCTCTACCTGCGCATCGGCTTCCGCAACACGGGCTTCCTCGGAGCGGGGCTCGTCGTGATCGGCACGGCGCTGACCATCCTGCTCGGCGCCTCCTCGACGCTGTGGGAGATCGCCGGCTTCTGCGTGCTGATCGGCGCCGGCATGGGGCTCGTGGCGACTCCGACGCTGATCCGGGCGCAGTCGAGCGTCGACTGGAACGAGCGCGGAGTGGTCTCCTCGACCAACTTCTTCGCCCGCAACATCGGCAGCGCCGTCGCCGTGGCCGTGTTCGGCGCGATCGTGAACGCGAAGGCGGGCGGCGGCGTCCCCGCACCGGCGGACCTCGCCGAGGGCACCCGCTTCGTCTGCATCGCGCTCACGGTCCTCGCCGTGGGCATGCTCGCCGCGGTCTGGGCGATGCCGAAGGAGGGGCGCCCCGCGCCCGGAGAGGATCGGGCGGCGGAGGCCGAGCCCGACGCGGCCCGGCCGGACGCGGCCCAGCCCTAGCCGTCAGGCGGCGCCGTCGGTTCTCGTCGTCAGCCGGAGCGGCGCGCCGCGGCCGTCGCTCGCAGGCGGTCGCGGTGGGTGCGGCGCACCCGGTGCGTCCAGCGCTGCAGGGACGACCCCATCCCGGGGTGCCGCGCCAGCGTGTGCAGAGCGCGGTCGAACCGGCGGAGCATGTCGGCGAAGGCGCCGAAGGGGCGGGCCGAGATGCCGACCTCGAGGTGGCGGTCGAGCACGATCCGGTGCCGGAGTCCCAGGTGCACGCTGATCTCGACGTCGTCGTGCACGTAGGCGTCGTGCCGGTGCATCTCCTCCGCGATCTCCTCCCACGCCGACCGGCGGACGGCGCAGTTGGAGCCGAAGAGCGGCCAGTTGGCCAGCGCCGACCCCATCAGCACGAAGTAGGCGTCCATGTAGGCGACCCGCGCGATCACCCGGGCGATCGGGCCGAGCTCGTCGAAGCGTCCGGGACCGGTCACCGCTCCGACCTCGGGATCGGCGAAGTGGCCGGCCAGGCGCGCCAGCCAGTAGGGTCCCGGGCGGGAGTCGGCGTCGAGCCGTGCGAGGACGTCGCCGTGCGCCTCGTCGAAGCCGTGCGCCGTGCTCGCCGGGATCCCGGCTCCGTCGTGCCGCACCACCCGCGCGCCCGCCGCTCGCGCGACGGCGGCGCTGTCGTCGGTGCTCCCGTCGTCGACGACGACGATCTCGAACGGAGCGAGCGTCTGCTCGCGGAGGAGCTCGAGCAGCTGCTCGAGGTGGCGGGCGTCGTCCTTCACGGGGACGACGACCGAGATGCGCCGGTGATCCATCCGCCCAGTCAACGCGATCGGGGCGCTCAGCGGGGACACCGCCACGCGTCTCGCGCGAGCCCGGACCTGTCAACCGGCTCCCGAGCGCGTCGGATCCCCTGATGGGATCGACCCGTGTCCGCCGGATCGGCGGCCCGATCGAGACAGGAGACGACATGACCCAGGGACCTCGAGACTTCCGGCCCACCCGTGCACTGGTGACCGCTTCTGACTCCGGCATCGGCCGGGCGACCGCGGTGGCACTGGCCGAGGCGGGCATGGACGTCGGCATCACCTGGCACAGCGACGAGGAGGGCGCGCAGGGCACGGCGGAGGAGGTGCGCTCCCTCGGCCGGCGCGCCGAGATCGCGCGCCTCGACACGACGGATCTGGAGGGCGCGGGCGACGTGATCGACGACCTCGCGGATCGACTGGGCGGGCTCGACGTCGCCGTCAGCAATGCGGGCGGAGGCGGAGGCGAGCCCTTCCTCGAGCAGAGCCTCGACAGCTGGCGCTCGACCGTCGCCCTGAACCTCGACGGAGCGTTCGTCTGCCTCCAGCGCGCCGCGCGGCGCATGGCGGCCCAGGGCACGGGCGGCAGGATCATCGCGGTCACCAGTGTCCACGAGCACCAGCCGCGGGTCGGCTCCGTCGCCTACACCGCTGCCAAGCACGGGCTGGGCGGCCTGCTGAAGGTGGCCGCACTCGAGCTCGGCTCCCTCGGCATCACCGTCAACGCCGTCGCCCCCGGGGAGATCGCGACGCCGATGAACGACGCCGAGGATGTGGACCCCGTCACGATCGACCGCCCCGGCATCCCCCTTGGCCGCCCCGGCGACGCCCGCGAGATCGCGGCGGTGGTCGCCTTCCTGGCCTCTCCCGCCGCCTCCTACATCACCGGATCCTCGTACGTCGTGGACGGCGGGATGCTGCAGATGGGGCCGCAGGCCGGCTCCCACCTCCGGCAGGACGACTGGCGCGAGGCCTGAGCCGCCGACCACGGCGCCCGCCCGCCGGGTACTCTCGAAGAGGTGCTCCGGCGGGCGGGGCGCCTGCTCCGGGATGTAGGTGACGCACGTGTGGTTCCGGCGTCGACGCAGGTTCAAGATGGAGCCGTACGACCCCGATGAGAACCCGTCGCGCGAGCCCGCCTCCGTCGAGGAGGCCGCCGAGGAGGGCCTGATGCTCGCGCAGTACGCGAGCCGGATGGCCGTGAAGAACCGTGTGCTGATGGACGGCCTCGGTGCTGACGTCCCCTTCGACTCGGGCCGCTACTCCGTCGTCGCCGCGGAGGAGCTCGAGAAGCTGGCGCGCGAGTCCGAGGCAGCCGCCGAGCGCCTGCGCGGCATCGCCGCCGACGTGACCTCGGTGGGCGGCCGCTCCGACCACGTGCACGACTACCGCTCGGCCGACGTCGACAACCTCGACCACCGCGAGCGGCTCTCGCTCCTGGTCGCCGACTCCCTCCACAGGCGGGCGCAGGACGAGGAGTACCTCGCGACGCTCGTCGACGACGCCCGTCAGGACGCGTGGCGCGAGCTCGCGCAGTCGATCGAGGAGACCCTCGACCGCACCTCGCGGATCGACCCGGACGACGAGGAGTACCGCCGCGACCGCTCGGTGCGGATGGCGCTCGTGGTCGTCGACGACCTGGTCAAGCTGGCGGAGGAGCGCGGCGTCAGCCTCGAGGACTGACGGGCTCGTCGTGGGACGCCGGGACGGGGCTCAGGCCCAGCCGGCGCGGAACGACTCGGTCGCCTCGGCGGAGCGCTCCCGGACCGACTCCAGCAGCTCCTCCATGGTGGAGCTGCGGAGGAACGCGAGGCGGTCGAGCTCGGTGACCGGTGCGACGCCGGCGAGCTGCCAAGCGTGCGCGGCCGGATCCTCGGCGAGCTCGACGACCGCGCCGTAGCGCTGCTCGACGAACTCGCTCGCGACCGCCAGTGCCGTGCGGACCGCCGACTCCGCCGCAGCCAGCGCGGGGGCGTGCTTCTCGTCCCACTCCAGATCGGGCAGCAGGCGGACCTCGGCGCGCGGGTACGGGTCGTCCTCGTACCAGCGGACGACCTCGAAGCGCTCCTCGCCCACGGAGTCGAGCGTGACGAACGACTCCGCCCCGTCGATGTTCAGGATGCGCGCGCGGGCGCCGACCGCGAACCGCTGGTCGCCGCCGCCCACCTCCTGGCCGCGCTCGATGAGCACGACGCCGAACGCGAGGGTCTCGTCCTCGAGGACGTCGCCGAGCATCCGCAGGTACCGCGGCTCGAACAGCCGGAGCGGGAGCGGCATGTGCGGCAGGAGCACGGAGCCGAGCGGGAACATCGGAAGATCAGGCACAGGATCAGGCAATCACGTCGAGCGGGGAGCGGCCAGTACGGGCGCGGCGCGTCGGGACGTGCTAGCGCATCGCGCCACCGTGTCGTCCGCTCGCGGATGCTCGCCACGCCCCGGACGATCTCCGACGGCCCGCCCTCACCCGCGAGGCTCCCACTCAGACTGGGAGCATGGATCTCGCCGAACTCCGAGCCGTCGTCCGCGCGGACCTGGCCGCCAAGGGCCACGCCTCCGACCGGCTCACCGTCCTCGTCCTCCGACTCGGGCAGTACTCGAGCTCTCGGAGGACCCGGCTCCCTCTCCACCTCGTCTACCGCCTGGTCGATCTCGTCTGGATCCGCATGATCGTCGGAGCCGAGCTGCCGCCGGCCGCTCAGGTCGGGCCCGGCCTGCGGCTCCCCCACTGGGGCCGCGGTGTGATCCTGCACCCGCGCACGGTGATCGGAAGGAACGCGTTCATCTACCACGGCGTCACCATCGGCGAGTCGAAGGGTCGGACGCCCGTCATCGGCGACGACGTCTACATCGGCGCCCGCGCGACGATCGTCGGGGACGTGACCGTCGGCGACCGTGTGCGGGTCGGAGCCGGCGCCGTCGTCGTCCGCGACGTCGCCTCCGACTCGTCCGCGGTCGGCGTGCCGGCGAGGACCGCGTCGGCGGCGTCCTGAGGCACGGCCCGTCGGCCTGACGGGGCCGGACCGTCCGCTCCGACGAGAACGACATCAGGTGGAGGCCCGACCCGGCGCTGGAGAGAAGGAACCACCGCGGGTGGAGCGGAGTAGGGCGTACGGGACTTGAACCCGTGACCGACGGATTATGAGTGTGATCCGGAACAGATAGCGACGAGAAGCGGTGGAGAGCCGATTAGAGCGAACCGCTCTCGATCCCACTGCTGGCGCGGATCTCAGGCCGACTGGTCGACAACCAATCGCAGCGGACGGATGTCAGCCGTAGCGGCCTCGTGCCCCACGTCCGCCCCACGGCCCGGCTTCTTCTTCCGCTTCGTCGGCTCGGAGAGCGCGGCGAGCACGGCGTCCCGCGGGGTGTCCGCGAGGTGCGCGTACTTCCTCGTCGTCATCGGCGAGACGTGCCCGAGGAGCCGGCCGACCTCCTCGATCGAGACGCCGTCCTGAATGAGCCAGGAGGCGTAGGTGTGCCGGAGGTCGTGGATCCGGGTTGCGCCGATGCCGGAGGCGTCGAGGGCGGGCAGCCAGACGCGGCGCCGCCAGTTCGAGTAGTCGAGGACGTGCCCGTCGACGTCGAAGACGTAGCCACTGCGGCGTCCGGCGACGAGCGGTCGGAGGCGCTTGACGACCCAGTCGGGCAGCGGGACGTCGCGGACCTTCCGTCCCTTCGGGTAGAGCTTGAGCGCGCGGGACTTGTCGTCCCAGACCTCGACGACGCGCAGCACGCCGCGGCCGAGGTCGACGCGGTTCACCTGCAGACCGGCCGCCTCGCCCCATCGGAGGCCGGCGCCGACGAGGAGGGACACGAGCGCGCGGTCGAGGCTCTTCTTCGGGAACTCGTCGAGCAGGTGCGCTGCCTTTTTCCGGGTGAGGTACCGCTCGGTCGCCTGCGCGCCGACGGGGAGCCGGAGGCGGTAGGCCGGGTTGTGCGTGATGATCTGCGCGTCGACGGCCGCGGTGAGCGACGCCGAGAGCAGGTGCACGCATCGCTGAACGGTGGTCGCCGCGAGGCCGTCCGCGGCCAGCTCGACCGCCCACGCCCGGATGTCGTGCCGGGTGATGTCGACGAGCGCCACGTCGCGCCAGCGAGGCATGAGCCGGCCGTCGCGGCGTGAGAGGTCGCGGGCGAGCGTGCCTGGCTCGACGCTGCGGGTCGGCCACCACTCCTCGGACCAGGCCGCCCAGGTGCGCTTCGCCGCGTCGGGGTCGCGCCAGCCGAGCTTCGCGGCGTCGACCTCGGCGGCCATCGCGGACTTGAGCGCCTGCTTCTCCTGGACGTAGGTGCCGGCCGATCGGCGCTTCCCGTCGGGGAGGCGGTAGACGCCGCGGAACCGGCCGGAGGGCAGCTGCTCGGTCCATGCCATGGGGGTGTGCTCCTATGCGGTGCGGTGGTCTCGGAGATAGAGCTCGAGGAGGTGGTCGGTGACGCCGAGCTCGAGGGCCCAGACGCCGGGGTCGGGGCTCATGCGGGCGACATCGGCGAGGTGGTCAGGGGCGATGAGCTTCCGGGCCGCCCACCGGTCGGCGAGGCGCTCGATACGGGGCGTGGTCTCGCAGTGGCCGAGGCACACGTGGCCGAGCTCGTGGGCGAGGGTCTGGCGCTCATGCCAGGCGCGGAGGCCGCGCTTGAGGATGATGACGCGCTCGTCGGGGAGCCAGAGGCCGTTGGCGGAGCGGATCCGTCCGTGGAGGACGGGAATGCCCAGCCGGTCCGCGTGCTCGTACGGGTCGTACGTGCCGGCTGGGCGGTGTGTCATGGGGTCCTGTCGTCGAGGTCCTGCTCGGGGTCGGATCGATCGGCGGCGAGGCGGTCGCCGTAGCGGGCTGCGATCGCGGCGCTCGCCAACACGAGGACCGCGACCGCGGGCTTCATCACCGACAACCTGGGAGTTACAGCCTGATGCCCACCGGATACCGGCAGACCCTGCCCGTCGCGTTCACCGACCTCACCCTTCCGAAGTTCGTCCCCAAGGTCGAGGTCGTCGACAGCTTCAACCGTCCCGACTCGACTACCACGCTCGGAGCGACCGAGCAGGGCGAGAAGACGTGGGAGACCATGATCGCCACCGGCACCGGACCGGTCACGTGGGGGATCAGCTCGAGCTCGGCGCTGTCCCGTTCCAGCAGCACCGGGAACGCGATGATCGACGCCGGCACCGCCTACGGTGTCGCCTCCGTCACGATCGCCGCGATCGCCGCGACCGGTGACGCGTACGGCGGACTCGTGGCACTGGCCTCGCCCACCACGCAGACCCAGTACGTGCTCCTCCTAGACAAGACCACGACCGGCACCGCCCCCGCAAACGTCTACAAGGTGAACCGGCGCGTCGATGGGGCGTACGTCAACCTGTGGACCTCAACCACGGCACCGACCGCGGGAGATGTCCTCTCGGTCGACAGCTCAGCGACCGCGCTCGTGTTCAAGATCAACGGCGTCACCGTGCACTCCGTCCCCAACCCGTCGGGCAGCACCAACACCCGCTTCGGATTCATCGGCCGCAGCGACCGCATCGTCCGCTTCGACAACTTCCGCTTCCTGCCCTAATGAGCGCAACGACGAAACGCCCCCTCGCCCTCCTACGGGAGCGGCGAGGGGGTCTTCTGTGCGTTCTCGGGCAGCGGGCTCGTGTGGCTGATCTTTTTCCTAGCTCGCTCGAGGGGCTTCTCGATCACGATGTGTACCGCCCACGCGAAGGCGACGGCTGCCACAACACCGACGGCGACGGCCGCGAGGTGAGGAAGGGGCAGGTAGCGCTCGGCGAGTTCAAGGGCCGGTCGGTGCGCGAGGTAGAGGGTGTACGAGAGCACCCCGAGGAACGCGACGGGCCGCCAGTTCAGGACCCGACCGGCGATCGAGTCCGGGGCGAGGATCACGGCGGCGAAGATGCCGAAGAGGGCGATGCTCTGCAATGTGTAACCGACCGTCATGCCGAAATCGTTGGGAGCGAGGCTGACGGCGTAGAACGCGACGAAGCTGCCGACGAGGATCAGCGGGAGGGCCCAGCGCTGCCGGGGCGCCCGGATCTCGCGGTACATCGGGTTAGCGCCGATCGCCATGATCGATCCCCACAGGATAGCGTCGGCGCGCGTGTCGGTGGAGAGGTAGAGCCGGTCCCAGCTGGCGCCGTGCGAGGACAGGTAGACGCGCCACAGCATGATCGTGAGGCAGACGGCGACGAGCACGATCACCTGATGGAGGGGGCGCGGCACGAGCCGGCGCAGTCCGATGTAGACGAGGGGGAAGAGGAGGTAGAAGTGCTCCTCGACGGCCAGGGACCACAGAGCGTTCATCGCGGCGGGGAGCCCGGTGCGCCCCTCGAAAACGATGTAGTAGTTCGCCCAGAACGTGCCGCCACTGAGCGCTCCTACAGGTGACATCTCGGAGGGGAGGACACCGGCGAGCGAGAGGATGATGGCGATTGCGAGGACGAGGTAGAGCGAGTCCGGCGGAGGTAGAAGTCTCGGAGCGAGATGCGTCCGCGCCGCTCGGCTTCCACACGCATCAGGTGCGTGATGAGGTAGCCGCTGAGAAAGAAGAACAGGGTGACGCCCGTCGAGCCCTTGATGGGCGTCGGCAAGCCTGCGTGCCCCCACACGACGACGGCGATAGCGACGGCGCGGAGTCCGTCGAGGGACGGGATGCGACCTGGCACGAGTGTTCCCCCTGATTGCATGGGCTGAGCCTACGACGTCCGGTGTCAGTGGTCGGCCGCACTCTTGGGTGATGGGAACGAAGTACGACCCGAACCATCCCCACCGGCCGACCGGCTACCTCGACACGGCGGTCGAGGCGTACCGCGACCATGGCGAGGAGGCGCCCTGGCTGCTCCTCTGGCGCGGCGGAGAGGTCGTCACCAACCCGACCACCGGGCGCTACATGTACGTCTGGGAGGGCGACACCGAGGGGCAGCTGCGAGGCCGCGACGGGCGGCGCCACTGATACTGCAGAGGGACACGCGGAGCAAATGCTGCGTGTCGACGGTCTACGCGTAGAAGGGCTGCGAGATGCCGGAGAATACCGGAAACTCAGAACCCGGATGCTTGCGAATTGTTCCTTGGATGTTGGCGAGCACGATCTGGTTATGGGAGTTACGGCCAAGCCACTGGCGGGCTGAATCAACCATTGTCCTGCAGAAGATTTCGAGATCGATTGACATACCGATAGACGATCCATCGGCCGCTACAAACCGCGGGCCGTGGATGCTCACCTGCTGCTCACCGGGATCCTGCCCGGGTTGAAAGAACATGAGACGAGGCACGTGAGGTTGATGGCCTGGATCCAAGCGGGACTGGTGCACTACCGCGTTGCGGTACTTGTACAGGTTCTTGACGATGTCCTGGTGTCGCCATAGGTCGTCGACCTGGTTCTCCTGAACCCAACGAATGTACTTGTTCTCATTGGTTTTGCCGGACGTATCACCGAGCGCAGCGCAGATGTCCGGCACAAGAAGAGCACCCGTGAGCGCCAGATACCAAAGACGCGCCTTGAGCGCCCCTTCAATCTCGTCGAGAATCGGAATCACGGACACCTCGCTGTCTCGTCATGTCGTACCACACTGCCCCACGTCAGCCCCACGCGAGGGCCATGAAGCCCACACGATTTGCGAGATGTATCGCCTGACCAGGGCTTATCGAGTAGGGCGTACGGGACTTGAACCCGTGACCGACGGATTATGAGTCCGCTGCTCTGACCGGCTGAGCTAACGCCCCGCGGCGGCCGTCCGAGCGGCCGTCAGGTGGCGGCGGGTGCGGACGCTGCGTCGGAGGCCGGATCGGCCACCGGCTCCCCACGATACAGGCTCTCGAAGGTGCTGATCGTGCGGTTGATGTCGTGCGCGGCGACGATTTGGAGGGAGGCGCGCTTCATCGCCTCGAGGTCCTCCTGGTCGGCCGTGAGCACGGCGGTGAGGCGGTCGGCGAGGGCCTCGGCGCTGCCCGGCGCGAAGAGGTAGCCGTTCTCGCCGTCGTGGACGAGGTGCGGGAGGGCCATCGCGTCGGCGGCGACGACGGGGAGGGCCGAGGCCATCGCCTCCATCGTCGCGATGCTCTGCAGCTCGGCGATGGACGGCATGGCGAACACGGTGGCGCGCGTGTACGCCTCCTTGAGCTCGGCGTCCGAGACGTAGCCGGTGAAGCGCACGCGGTCGGCGATGCCGAGGGTCGCGGCGAGCTGCTGGAGGTTGCGCATCTGGTCGCCGCCGCCGACGATCTCGAGCTTCGCGTCGAGCGCCGGATCGAGCAGGGCGACGGCGCGGAGCAGGACGTCGATGTGCTTCTCGCCGGTCACGCGGCCGACGAAGAGGATCGAGTCGCCGGCGCGGGCCGAGAAGTCGGGCGTGTAGTTGTCGGCGTCGATGCCGCAGGAGATGGCGTGGACGCCCCGGAGGCCCGTGTACTTCTCGAGGAACTGCGCGGCCTTGCGGGTCGGCGTGGTGACCGCCTCCGCCCGGCCGAAGGTGCGGCGCGCGGCCCGCCACGCCATTGCCACGGCCTTGGCCTGCACGGCCTTCGGCAGGAGGGTGAACTCGAGCATGTTCTCGGGCATGAAGTGGTTCGTGCCGACGATGCGGATGCCGCGCTTGGCCGCCTCGATCCCGAGGCCGCGGCCGACGATGATGTGCGACTGGAAGTGCACGACGTCGGGCTTCACCTCGTCGAGGATGCGCGCGCTGTTCTGCCGGATGCGCCACGGCATCGCGAAGCGCAGCCAGTCGTGCGGGTACCAGCGCCAGCTGTAGAGCCGGTGCACGATGATCCGTTGGCCCTCGTGCGTCTCGACCCGGGTGCCGCTCCAGCCGTCGGCCGAGGGGGCGACGACGTGGACCTCGTGGCCGCGCTGCGCGAGACCGGCGGCGAGGCGCTCGGCGAACTTCGCGGCTCCGTTCACGTCGGGAGCGAAGGTGTCGCAGCCGATCACGACCGTCAGCGGTCGGGAGTCGGGCGATCCCGGTCGGGACGCGTCGCGGGGATCTGACACGGGAGGTCCTATCGGTGTCGTGCCGCTCGGGGAGAGAAGGGAGCGATCGGCGGAGGTCGGTCGGTTTCGTGGCTCTCGGCGCGGGCCCATTGTAGGCAGAGGAGTCCTCACCACTCGGGATCCCGCGCCGTCAGCGCGCCTGCGGGTGGTGCTTGGCGAGGAGGAAGACGCCGTAGATGGCGACGGCACCGGCCGCGATGAAGAGCGGGATCGCCCACGGGGCCGCGTACTGCGCCTCTCCGAGCACGACGATGCCGATCGCGACGGCGACCAGCGGGTCGATGACGGTGAGGCCCGCCACGACGAGGTCCGGCGGGCCGGAGGAGTAGGCGTTCTGAACGAAGTACCCGCCGAGCGCGGTCGCGGCCAGGAGCGCCACGATGCAGACCACCGTCAGCGGGTCGAACTCGCCGTACTTGATGCGGTTGAGCACGACCTTCGCGAGAGTCGCGACGAAGCCGTAGACCACTCCGGCGCCCACGATGTAGAAGATCGCCTTCGCTCCGCGGCGGAAGACGCGGAAGGCGACGACGAAGACCGTGAGCACCACGGCGAGGATCACGAGGATCGTGATGAGCTCGGGCGTCTGGATGGACTTGTCGACCGCGTTGAACGCCGCTACGAGGACGAACGTGCCGACGCCTCCGACGCAGAGCACGATCGCCCGGATCGACGCCGCGTTCAGGCGCACCCGGCTGACCCGCGCGTTGACGACCGCGGTGATCACGAGCGCCACCGCTCCGAGCGGCTGCACCACGATGAGCGGGGAGAAGCCGAGGCTCGTCAGCTGGAAGACGATCGCGAGACCCAGGAGCAGGGTGCCGATCACCCACGAGGGGCGCGAGAGCAGCGCGACCAGCTGGCCGCCGCTGAGCCCGGAGGAGCCGGAGCGCTTCGAGAACCGCTCCACCTTCGCCACTCCCCGGTGCTGGAACTGCGCGCCGAGGGAGAGGAACACCGCGCCCACGAGAGCGATCGGGATGCCGATGAACTTCGCCGGGTCGTTGAGGAGTTCGGCGAGATCGGCGGGCATGGGTCGACCCTACCCAGAACGCCTCCGGGAGTCCTCCGACGCACGGGTGAGGGGCTGAGCCCAGCGGATGATCCTCGCGGACCCGGTCGGCGGCCCCGCGGTACCCTGTCCACCATGGCCGTCCTCCCCATCCGCATCGCCGGCGACCCCGTCCTGCACTCCCCCGCCGCCCCCGTCACCGAGTTCGACGATGCGCTGCGCACCCTCGTCGCCGACATGTTCGAGACGATGGACACCGCCCCCGGAGTCGGCCTCGCCGGCCCGCAGGTCGGCGTCCCGCTGCGCCTGTTCGTCTACGACTACGCCGACGACGACGGCACCCCCCGCCGCGGCGTCGCGATCAACCCCGAGCTGTTCGTCACGCCGACCCCGCTCGGCGAGGCGGACGAGGACACGGAGTCGGAGGGGTGCCTCTCCTTCCCCGGCGAGCGCTTCCCGCTCCGCCGCTCCGAGCGCGCGATCCTCCGCGCGGTCGACCTCGAGCAGGAGCCGTTCGAGATCGTCGCGGACGGCTGGTTCGCCCGCGTGTTCCAGCACGAGTTCGACCACCTCGACGGCGTGCTCTACATCGACCGCCTCGAGCACGACTACCACAAGCCGGTCGCGAAGATCACCCGGAAGCGCGGCTGGGGCGGCCCCGGCGTCTCGTGGCTGCCCGGCGTGGAGCACCTCGAGGACTGACTCAGGCCAGGTCGACCCCGTGCACGCCGTTGTGGTGGCGGATCGCGGGGAACGAGGCGGTGACGCTCCGGCCGACGCCGGGCGTCCGCTTCTCGGTCACGTCACCGCCGAAGAGGGCGGCCCGCTCGCGCAGCTCGGCGAGCGCGGGGCTGTCGATGCGCTCGGTGAGCGAGCGCAGATCCGCCTCGAGAGCGCTGGCGTCCTGCTCCGCAGCGCCGTGCTGCTCGCGGTCGTCGTCGACCTCCACCCGGAGGCCGGTGGTCGTCCATCGGGAGCTGATGCGGACCTCGGTCCCCGCGCCGCCGGTCTCCAGCGCCGAGTCGAAGGCGTACTCGAGCACCCGGAGCACGGCCACCTCGGCGCCGTCCTGCAGCGGGAACGGCTCGCCGAACGACTCCTCGCGGACGCTCAGGCCTCGCTCGCGGGCGCCCTCGATCAGGGGGACGGAGCCGCCGGTGCGCGGCAGCTCCCCCGGATCGACGGAGGCGACGGTCGCGATGCGGCGCAGCTGCGCCAGCGAGGCCTCGGCCGCCCGCACGGCACGCTGCGCCGACCGCGCGGCTGCGGCGGGGTCGCGGTCGATCGTGAGACGGACGCTCTCGGCCTCCTCGACGACGTGCGCGGCGCTGCGGACCGCGAGCTGCTCGAGCTCGCCGACGATGCGGAGCCTCGCCTCCTGCTCGCCGACCGCCAGCTCGAGGCGGACGACGCGCGCCGCCTCCTCCGCACGGCTCTCGGCGGCACGGCGCTCGGCGCCGACGGCGCGGCGCCACAGCACGACGACCGCGACCAGGGCGATCAGGGCGAGGACGAGGACGACTTCGAGCACGACGGCCTCCGGGGGGACGGGACGGGTTCGGCACAGGAGCGCCGGAGAGAGATCGTACCCGCGCCGCGGACAGCGGACCTGAGGCCGCGGAGGGGGTTGCGGAGCCGTACTCAGCCGTCGGAGCGCACGGAGCGGGTGACGGTGAAGCGGCGGTCGCGCGCCACCACCGTGGTCGGCCCGACCGCGCGGCGCAGCTCGGCCGGATGCGCGAGGTGGGAGTTGAAGACCGTCCACAGCACGCCTCCGGGGCGCAGCACGCGGCCGGCCGCGCGCAGCATGCGCCGGGCGACGAGGTCGGTGACGGCTCCGTCGGAGTGGAACGGCGGATTGCAGAGCACGACGTCGACGGAGGACGCCTCCAGAGTCGAGGCGTTGTCGTCGCGGAGGACGCGGACGGCCAGCCCATTGGCCGCCGCAGTCGCCCGGGCGGACTCGACCGCGGCACGCGAGGTGTCCGTCGCGGTCACGGCGAGGTCGGGGCGGGCCCGGGCCACCACGGCGGCGAGCACGCCGGTTCCGCAGCCGAGGTCGAGTGCGGTGCCCGCGGGGAGGGAGTCGAGATCGAGGGCGGCGAGGAGGGCGCGGGTGCCGAGGTCCAGTCGTGCACCTGCGAAGGCTCCCGGCAGTGCGACGACCTCGAGGTCGAGCTCGTCCAGACGGCGCCGCTCGGGCCCTGGCGCGGGCGGCTGGTCGGGGAGCGCGCCGCTCGCGAGCAGGGCGCGCGACTTCTGCCGGGCGAGGGAGACGTCGATCCGCTCGTAGCGCACGGCGAGCACGTCGTTCATCGTGCGGGTCATGTGCTTGATGCGGCCGGCGCCGATCAGGGTCGCCGCCGGGTTCGCGAGTGCGGTCCCGGCCGCGACGGCGGCCAGCGCGTCGAGCGAGCGCGGCAGGCGCAGGAGCACCGCGTCGGCGTCGCGGACGGCCTCCGCGACGGAGTCGACGATCTCGATCGGCGCGAGATCGACGCCCGACCCCCGCACCGTCTCGAGGTTCTGCGCGAGAGCGCGCTCGGCGGTGATCGAGTCCTGCACGACGCGCACGGCACGGCCGTCGGCGGCGAGGCCGAGGCTCAGTGCCCCGTAGGCGTCCCCGATCACGGCGAGGCGGCCGCGATCGGCGGCGAGGTCGAGCAGCAGACGGTCACTGGCGTCGACGGCGACGAGATCCGGCGCCTCGACGTCGGGGCGGCGGCGCAGGAGAGCGAGCACGTCCTCGCGCATCGCCCCTCCGATCGTCGGTCCGAGCGGGTGGGCCCTCGAGGGCGACCGCTCGCGGGCACGAAAAAAGGGCCCGAGAGTGGAGTCCCGGACCCTTCGCTCCCCGACTTGGACTCGAACCAAGAACCTACCGGTTAACAGCCGATTGCTCTGCCAATTGAGCTATCGAGGATCATCCGACCGCCCGGAGGCGATCAGCGCGGTACTACTTTAGCAAACTCTCCGCGAACGCAAAATCGGGCGCGCACTCAGTAGCCGGAGCCCGGGTCGACGCGGCCGACGAACGGCCCGCCGGCGGCACAGGCGGCCACGTTGGCGCGCACGCGCTCGGCCAGGAGCGGCGCGGTGATCTCGGGGGTGTCCGCGCTGTGGGGCGTGATCAGGCACCGGGGCTCGCTCCAGAGCGGATGCCCGTCCGGCAGCGGCTCGGGGTCCGTCACGTCGAGCGCGGCGCCCGCGAGACGGCCTTCGGCGAGGGCCGCGACGAGCGCGTCCGTGTCGACGAGGCTCCCCCGGGCGACGTTGACGAGCACGGCGTGGGCGGGGAGCCGCGCGAGCAGACCCGCGTCGACCATCCGCTCCGTGCCCGCGGTGGCGGCGGCGGCAAGGACCAGCACGTCGGCGTCCGCCGCGGCCTCGGCGAGCCGCGACGCCGGCAGGGTGCGGGCCGCGCCCTCCACCGGCTCGTCTCCGCGGCGGACGATCGTCACCCGGCAGTCGAAGACGGCGAGCAGCCGCAGGAGCTCGCGAGCGATCCCTCCTGCTCCGACGATCACCACGGAGGCGCGGTGCAGCGTGACCGCCTTCTTCGGCCCCCACGACGCGGCGCGCGCCCGCTCCGGCAGCGAGCGCAGGAGGGCGAGCACCAGCGCGAGCGCGTGCTCCGCCACCGGCTCCGCGTAGGCGCCCTTGGCGCTGGTCCAGACCACGTCCGCGCGAGACGCGGCGAGCACGGGCGCGAAGACGTCGACGCCGGCCCAGGGCAGCTGCACCCAGCGGATCGACGGGTGCTCCTCCAGCACAGCGGCCAGCTCGTCCGTGCGGCCGTAGGACAGCCAGAGCAGCGCGTCCGGACTCCCGTCGAGTCCGACGACCACTCCCCCGCCCGACTCGACCGCCTCGGCGAACACCGGTTTCGGCCGCGGGAGCACCGCGACGCGCGGGACGGTCACTGGTCGGCCGCCTCGACGCGCTGCGCTCGGGAGGCGTCGAAGCGCTCGTACTCGGCGAAGGCCGCTCCGAGCTCGCGCACGTAGGGGTGCCGGGCCTCGATCAGAACCTCCAGCAGCGGCCCGTACGCGACGACCTCGCCGCCGACCAGCACTGCGATCCGGTCGGTCGCCCGGCTCAGCACATCGATGTCGTGGCTGACCACGACGGCCGCGAATCCCTCCCGGCGCCGCAGATCGGCGAGGAGGTCGACGATCGACTCGCGCACTGTCGCGTCGATGCCCGAGGTCGGCTCGTCGGCGATCAGCACCTTCGGCCCGAGCACGAGCGAGCGGGCCACGGCCACGCGCTGGCGCTGGCCGCTGGAGAGCTCGTAGGGGTAGCGGTCGAGCAGGAACAGCGGCAGGTGCACGGAGTCGAGCAGCGTCGCCACCCGCACCGCCGCGGCCTTCGGGTCGTAGTGGCGGTCGCGGAGGAAGATCGGCTCGGCGATCAGCTCCGAGACGGTCAGCTCGGGGCGGAGGGCCGCACCGGCGTCCTGCGCGAGATGCGCGACGTCGACGGTGAAGCGCTTGAGCTCGCGGGCGGGGAGCGAGCGGAGGCGGTGCCCCGCGACCGTCGCGTCCCCTCCGATGATCACCGGGCGCGTGCGGCCGCCGTCGTGCCCCAGGCCGTCGCCGCCGAGCACGCGCGCGAGCGTGGACTTGCCCGAGCCGCTGCCGCCGAGGATCCCGAGCACCTCCCCCGGCTCCACGCGGAGGCTCACTCCCCGCAGTGCCGTCCACCGGCGGCTGATGCCGCGTGGCGGGTACTCGACGCTGAGGTCGTCGACGACGATGGGGGCCTGATCCTCGGCGGTCCGGCTCACGCCCGGCGCTCCGCCTCGACGATGCTGCGCAGGAGATCGCGCCTCGAGGCCTGCTCGACCGGGTCGGGCACGGGCAGGGAGGCGAGCAGGCGCTGCGTGTAGGGGTGCTTCGGCGCAGCGAGCACCTCCGCCCCCGTCCCCTCCTCGACCAGCTCGCCGCGGTAGAGCACCGCGATGCGGTCGGCGAGCAGGTCGACCACGGCGAGGTCGTGGCTGATGAACAGGGAGGCGAAGCCGAACTCGCGCTGCAGCTCGGCGAACAGCTCGAGCACGCGGGCCTGCACCGACACGTCGAGCGCCGAGGTGGGCTCGTCGGCGATCAGCAGCTTCGGCTCGAGGGCCAGGGCCCGGGCGAGGCTGGCGCGCTGGCGCTGGCCGCCGGAGAGCTCGTGCGGGTAGCGGTCGCCGTAGGAGCGGGGCAGCTGCACCGCCTCCAGGAGCTCGTCGACGCGCGAGCGCGCCCCGGCGGCGTCGCCGGCCCGTCCGTGCACGATCAGCGGCTCGGCCACGCACTCCGCGATGGTGAGCAGCGGGTTGAAGCTCGACGCCGGGTCCTGGAACACGAAGCCGATGTCGCCGCGGACCGGCCGGAAGGCGCGCTCGCGGATGCCGCGCATCTCCTTGCCGAGGACCTTCAGCGACCCGCCGGTCACCGGCGTCAGGCCCGCGATGGCACGCCCGATGGTGGTCTTGCCCGAGCCGCTCTCGCCGACGAGGCCGAGCACCTCGCCCGCGCGGATGCGCAGCGAGACGCCGTCGACCGCGACGAAGCCGGGACGGCCGAGCCGGCCGGGGTACTGGATCCGCAGGCCCTCGGCGGCGACGAGCGTCTCGGCCTCGGGGGCCTCGGCGCGCTCGACGGCGCGGACGCGGGCGCGCTCGACGCCCTGGCCCACGTGCGGGACGGCGGCGAGGAGCTTCCTCGTGTACTCGGCCTTCGGCGCCGAGAACAGCTCGGAGACCGTCGCCTCCTCGACCAGCTCGCCCTGGTACATCACGGCGACGCGGTCGGCCAGATCGGCGACGACGCCCATGTTGTGGGTGATCAGCACGATCGAGGTGCCGAACTCGTCGCGGCACCGGCGGAGCAGGTCGAGGATCTCGGCCTGCACGGTCACGTCGAGCGCGGTGGTCGGCTCGTCCGCGACGATCAGGCCGGGATCCAGGACCAGGGCCATCGCGATGACGACGCGCTGCTTCTGGCCGCCCGAGAACTGGTGCGGGTAGTAGTCGACCCGCTTCTCCGGCTCCGGGATGCCGACGGTGCGGAGGACGTCGATCGCGCGCTTGCGCGCCTCCTTCTTCGAGACGGAGCCGTGGGCGCGCAGTCCCTCCGCGATCTGCCAGCCCACCGTGAAGACCGGGTTGAGTGCGGTGCCCGGCTCCTGGAAGACCATGGCGACGTCGGTGCCGCGCAGCTCCCGGAGGCGGGCCTTCGGCACGGAGACGACGTCGGTCGCCGCGCTGCCGTCCTTCTTCGAGAGCAGGACCACTCCGGAGGCGGTGGCCGTCTCGGGCAGGAGGCCGAGGATGGTCTTCGCGGTCACGGTCTTGCCGCTGCCGGACTCGCCGACGATCGCCAGGACCTCGCCGCGCTCGACGCGCAGGCTCACCCCGGCGACGGCGCGGACGGCGCCGCGGTCGCTCGCGAAGGCGACCTCGAGGTCGGTGATGTCCACGATCGGACGCGCTGAGGCGTCCCGGACGATGCGCTGGTCGCTCATCGCGTCTCCTCCACTCCGGCGACGGGGTCGTGCCCCGGCGTCTCCAGGCCGTCGGCGGCGAGGACGCCGCCCGGCACGACGGACGTCGCGGCGACGTCGCCGGCACCGGCGGCCACCGCGCGCCGACCGCGCAGGCGCGGGTCGGCGAGGTCGTTCAGGCTCTCGCCCACGAGGGTGATGCCCAGCACCACGAGCACGATCGCCAGGCCCGGGAAGACCGAGGTCCACCAGATGCCGCTCGTGACGTCCGACAGCGCCTTGTTGAGGTCGTAGCCCCACTCCGCGGCCGACGTCGGCTCGATGCCGAAGCCGAGGAAGCCCAGGCCGGCGAGGGTCAGGATCGCCTCGGAGGAGTTCAGTGTGAAGATCAGCGGCAGCGTGCGCGTCGCGTTCCGCAGGACGTGGCGGAACATGATCCGCGGCGTCGACGCTCCGATGACCTTCGCCGACTCGACGAAGGCGTCGCCCTTGATCCGCACTGTCTCGGCCCGGATCACGCGGAAGTACTGCGGGATGTAGACCACGGTGATCGAGACCGCCGCGGCGAAGATGCCGGCCCAGAGGTTCGACTGCCCGCCGGAGATGACGATCGACATCACGATCGCCAGCAGCAGGGTCGGGAACGCGTAGATCGCGTCGCAGATCACGACGAGCACGCGGTCGAGCCAGCCGCCGAGGTAGCCGGAGACGAGGCCGAGGAAGACGCCGAGGAAGATCGACAGGACCACGGCGACGACGATCACGAGGAACGCGGTCTGCGCTCCCCAGATCACTCGCGAGAGGACGTCGTAGCCGCCCACGGTGGTGCCGAGCAGGTGCTCCGCGCTCGGCGGCTCCTGCGCGCCGAACGACTCGCCGCCCGAGCGCAGCTGCGAGTAGCCGTAGGGCGCGATGAGGGGCGCGAACAGGGCCACCAGCAGGAACGCGCCGGTGATGATCAGGCCGGTGACGAGCATCCCCCGCTGGAGGCCGACGCTCTGCCGGAGCTGGTGGACGACCGGCACGCGGTCGACGAGGCGGCGGCGCGGACGCGCCGGGGAGGTGGTGCTCATGCTCAGTACCTCACTCGCGGGTCGATGAGCGCCGCGATGACGTCGACGATGAAGTTGGTCAGCGCCACGATGACGGCGAGCAGGGCGACGATGCCCTGCACGGCCACGAAGTCGCGGGCCTGGAGGTACTCGGCGAGCTGGAAGCCGAGGCCCTTCCACTCGAAGGTGGTCTCGGTGAGGACGGCGCCGCCGAGCAGCAGGGCGATCTGCAGGCCGATCACGGTGATGATCGGGATGAGCGCCGGCCGGTAGGCGTGGGTGCGGACGAGCCGGAACTCGCTGACGCCGCGCGAGCGCGCCGCGTCCACGTAATCGGTGCCGAGCGTGCCGATCACGTTGGTGCGCACCAGGCGCAGGAAGATGCCCGCGGTGAGCAGGCCCAGTGCGACGGCGGGGAGCACCGCGTGAGAGAGCACGTCCGAGATCGCGGCCGGGTCGCCGGTCTGGATCGCGTCGATCAGGTAGATGCCGGTCTTGTTCTCGAGGAACTGGAGCGAGAGCTCGGTGCTCGTCGAGGCGCGCCCGGCGACGGGGAACCACTTCAGCCAGACGGAGAACACCAGCTTCAGCAGCAGGCCCGCGAAGAACACCGGAGTCGCGTAGCAGAGGATCGCGAAGATGCGCAGCACCGCGTCGGGGGTGCGGTCGCGGTGGTAGGCGGCGAGCATCCCGAGCGGGATGCCGACCAGGAACGCCACGATCAGGGCGTAGAAGGCGAGCTCGACCGTCGCGGCGCCGTAGGTGAGGAGCACCTCGGTCACGGGGCGGTTGTCGCTCAGAGTGGTGCCGAAGTCGCCGGTCAGCAGCTTGCCGAGGTACTCGAGGTACTGCACGATCAGCGGCCGGTCGTAGCCGGCGGCGGCCACACGCTCGGCGAGCTGGTCCGCGGTCAGGCGGCCGCCGAGGGCCGCCGTGATCGGGTCGCCCGTGGAGCGCATGAGGAGGAACACCAGCGTCACGAGGATGAAGACGGTGGGGATGATGAGCAGGAAGCGGACGAGCAGGTAGCGCCCGAGTCCGCCCCCGGAGCCGCGCGGTCGCCGGGTGGGCGCCGTCGCCGCAGCCGTCGTGGCTGTCGTCACGTGATGCCTTTCGTGGAGAACGGCCGGCGCCTCCTGTCGGGGAGGCGCCGGCCGCGAGGGGGTGGATCAGCCCTTGCTGAGTGCCGCGTAGCGGAACTTGAACGAGGCGTCGAGGGTGTCCTCGGCTCCGCTCACGGTGCTGCCGACGACCGCGACCTGCGAGCCCTGCAGGTAGGGGACGGTCGAGAGCTGCGCCGCGACCTTCTCCTGGATCTGCTCGATCAGCGCGGTGCGCGCGTCGGCGTCGGTGGTCGAGACCTGCTGTGCGATCAGGCTCTGCACCTCGGCGTCGTCGAAGTGGTTCGCGAGGAAGTTCTCCTTGATGAAGAACGGCGAGAGGTAGTTGTCGGCGTCGGAGTAGTCGGGGAACCAGCCGAGCTGGTAGGCCGGGTAGACGTCGCTCGAGCGGTCCTTCGAGTACTGCACCCACTCCGTGGTCTGCAGGTTCACGGTGAAGAGGCCGGTCGACTCCAGCTGGTCCTTGATCAGCGCGTACTCGTCGCCCGAGGACGGACCGTAGTGGTCGTTCGAGTACTGCAGGTTCAGGGTGACCGGAGCGGTGACGCCGGCGGCCTCGAGGGTCGCCTTCGCCTTGTCGGCGTCGGGCGCGCCGTTGCCGTCGCCGTAGAGCGACTTGAGCGGCTCGACCGCGCCGGTCAGGCCTGCGGGGACGTAGGAGTAGAGGGGGGTGTAGGTGCCCTTGTAGACCTGGTCGGCGATCTCGTCGCGGTCGATCAGGTCGGCGACGGCCTGGCGCACGGCGAGGGCCTTTGCGCTGTCGGCCTCACCGGTGGTCGCGCCGAAGGGCTGGGTGTCGAAGTTGAAGACGATGTAGCGGATCTCGCCGCCGGGGCCGTCCACGACCTTGACCGTGTCGTTGCCGCGGAGGTCGTCGATGTCCGTCGCCGAGAGGCTGCGGAACGCGACGTCGATGTTCCCCTCCTGGATGTCCAGCTTGAGGTTGGACGAGTCCGCGTAGTACTTGACGTTGACGGTGTCCGTCTTCGCCTCGCCGAGAACGCCCTGGTAGTCCGGGTACGCCTTGTACTGGATGAGGTTGTTCACGTCGTAGTTCGCGATCGTGTACTGGCCGGCGAAGGCGTCGCCCGAGACGATGTCGGCGTCCGCGGTCAGCTCGTCGGCCGAGAAGACCTCCTCGTCCACGATCGGGCCGGCGGGGCTCGAGAGGATCTGCGGGAAGGTCTGGTCGTTCTCGGACTTCAGCGTGAAGACCACGGTCGTGTCGTCCGGAGCCGCGACGCTGTCGAGGTTCGCCAGGAGCGAGGAGGGGCCGTTCTCGGCCGCGATGCCGACCTGGCGGTCGAAGGAGAACTTCACGTCGGAGGAGGTGAGGTCGTGGCCGTTGGCCCACTTCAGTCCCTCCTTCAGCTTCACGGTGTACTCCGTGGGAGCGGTGAACTCCGCCGACTCGGCGATGTCGGGCTCGACGTCCGGGCTGCCGTAGGGGGTGTTCATCAGGAACGGGAACACCTGGTTCATCACGGCGAACGAGCCGTTGTCGTAGGAGCCCGCGGGGTCGAGCGTCGTGATCTTGTCGGTGGTGCCGATGGTCAGGGCCCCTCCGGCGCTGCCGCCGGACGAGTCGTTCCCGCCGGCGGCGCAGCCCGTCAGCACGAGCGCGACCGCGGCGAAGCCTGCGGCGGCGGCCAGTGCACGGGTGCCGCGAGTGGATGCGGAATTCATCTCCGTCTGCCTCTTCCTGTCAAGGATGGGATGCGGGCGCGCTCCGGGCGCGCGGACTCTCGGCACACAGATCTCCTGTGGGCTGTGGCGTCACGACACTGGACGCCCGCATTGCTGTTCCTCATGGGTAACACAGTTGGAAGCGCTCTCCGAACCGGCACGGGCGTGCGGCCGATTTCTTCACACGACCGCAACACGCTCACTCCGTGCGCAGCGCCCGCTTCTCGCGCTCGAGCTCGACCAGTCGCACCTGCACCGCGCGCGCCATCACCGGATCGGCGGACGCGCGCTGGAGCGCCCCGCGCAGCTCGGCGATTTCGCGGAGCAGGTCGCGCTCGATGAGCGAGATCGCCACGTCGCGGGAGTAGCGGGCGAGCCCCTCCTCGTCGGCGGCCGGGATCGGCGCCACCGCGAGCTGGCGCACCAGCGAGGCGAAGGGGCCGGGGACGTCGTCGGCGACGTGCTCGACCCAGTCGCGGTCCTCCGCCCGCTCGAGGTTCGCGACCACGGCGTCGCGGACCACGCGGAGGGTCTCGTTGGTGACCGCCGCGTGCGCCGCCCGGGCCAGGAGCTCCGGACCCATCGCCTGCGGAAGCTGGAGCATCGCCATCAGCGCCTCGCGCTCGATGCGCGTGACGACGTCGACGGGGAGGTCGGCGATGCGCGCGCCGAGGGGCGCCTCGGCCGCGGACGATTCGCCGCCGCCCCGCCCGCCCTGCTGGTCGCGGCCCTCGGGTCCGGAGGAGCGGGGCCGGGATCCGGCGGAGCGCACGGCGGAGTTGACCTCGGCCATGTCCAGGCCGAGCATCCGGGCGAGCTCGCGGGAGTAGCCGGGCCGCAGCGCCGGGTCGCGGATCTCGGCGACGACCGGGGCGGCCGCGCGCAGGGCCGCGATCCGGCCCTCGACCGTCTCGAGGTCGTAGCGGTCCAGCAGCTGCCTGATAACGAACTCGAACATCGGCTTCTTGTCGTCGATGAGGCGGCGGACGGCGTCGTCTCCGCGGTTCAGGCGGAGGTCGCAGGGGTCCAGGCCCACGGGCGCGACGGCGACGAAGGTCTGCGCGGCGAAGCGGTGCTCCTCCTGGAACGCGCGCATCGCCGCCTTCTGGCCCGCCGCGTCGGGGTCGAAGGTGAAGACGACCTCGCCGACGCCGCTGTCGTCGCCCAGCACCCGGCGCAGCACCTTGATGTGGTCGACGCCGAAGGAGGTGCCGCAGGTGGCGACCGCGGTGGTGACGCCGGCGAGGTGGCAGGCCATGACGTCCGTGTAGCCCTCGACGACGACCACCCGGTGCCCGCGGGAGATGTCCCGCTTGGCGAGGTCGAGCCCGTAGAGCACCTGGGACTTGTGGTAGACGGGCGTCTCGGGGGTGTTGAGGTACTTGGGGCCCTTGTCCTCCTCGAGGAGGCGGCGGGCGCCGAAGCCGACGGTCTGGCCGGTCACGTCGCGGATCGGCCAGACGAGGCGGCCGCGGAAGCGGTCGTAGACGCCGCCGCGGTTGTTGCTGCTGACCAGGCCGGCCGTGGTCAGCTCCTCTTCCGAGAAGCCGCGGCGCTTGAGCGCGGTCGTGAGCCCGTCCCAGCCGTCGGGTGCGAAGCCGACGCCGAAGCGGTCGGCGGCGGCGCGGTCGAAGCCCCGCTCGCCGAGGAAGCGCCGACCGACGTCGGCGCCCGGGGTCGCGAGCTGCTCGCGGAAGTACTCCTCCGCGGCGTCGTTCGCGGCGAGGAGGCGCGCTCGCCCGCCGGTCTCGGGCGCGCGGCCGTCGCCGTCCTCGTACTGCAGCGGGAAGCCGATCCGCCCGGCGAGGCGCTCGACGGTCTCGCTGAACGAGCTGTGGTCCATCTTCATGACGAAGCTGTAGACGTCGCCCGACTCCTGGCAGCCGAAGCAGTGGTAGAAGCCGGCCTGCGGGCGGACGTGGAAGCTGGGGCTGCGCTCGTCGTGGAAGGGGCAGAGGCCCTTCAGCGAGCCGATGCCGGCCGACTTCAGCGTGACGTACTCGCCGATCACGTCGCCGATGTTCACCCGCGCCTTGACCTCCTCGACATCTGACTGTCGGATCCGAGGCATGGGGTCCATCGTATCGGCCGCCGGGGCCGCCGAGCCGGGGTGGGGAGAACTGCACCAGGGCGGCGCGGATCACCCCGGAGACCTGTGATTGGCCCCGCACCCCGAGATCAGGGTCATCCCTGATCCGCACCCGCCCGCCGTCTCCGAGAATCGACCCATGCCCCCTGCCGCCTCCCGCCCGCCTCTCCTGCGTGCTCTGCTCGTCGCCCTGCTCGGCGGTCTCGTCCTGGGCGGGCTCACCAGCCTGCTGCAGGGCTCCCTCCCGCCGTCGGTGAGCTCGTTCGCCAACTCCTCCGGGGGCTGGTCCATGCTCGTGTTCGCGCTCGTGCGCCTCGGCGGCGCCCGACCGGCAGCGGGGGCCGCGCTCGGCCTGCTGAGCTTCTGGGCGCTTCTCGAGGGCTACGACCTGGTGACCGCGGCGCGCGGCTTCGGCTACTCGCCTCCCTTCACGGACGTCTTCTGGCTGCTCGCCGTCCCCGCCGGGCCGATCCTGGGGGCCGCCGCCGCACTCACCCTCCACGGCTCGAGGACGTGGCGCGTCCTGGCCGTCGCGCCGCTCTCGGGCGTGCTGATCGGCGAGGGCGTCTGGGCGCTGGGCGCGGTCGCCGACACCACGAGTCCGGTGTACTGGTGGCTCCAGATCGTCCTGGGCGCGGGCTTCCTCGTCCTGGCCGTCGTGCAGAGGAGGCCGCGCGCACTCGTCTCGCTCGCGGCGCTCGGCGTCACCGCGGCGGCCGCCGTCGCCTTCTTCGTCGTCTACTCCGCGCTGTGAACCGTTCGAGAGGGTCGTCGCGGACCCTCCGCGCACTCGCGGGTTCCGCCCTCCTCCTGGCCCTCGCAGGGTGCACCACCACGGCGGACACCCCGGTCGCGCCGCCGTCGTCCGCCTCGGTGCCGTCGTCGGTGTCCTCCGCCACCCCTCCTCCGATCGACGTCTCCGCCGAGCTGGCCGCGCTCGAGAACGAGTTCGACGCCCGGATCGGCGTCAGCGCCGTCGACACCGGCTCGGGCCGCCGGGTCCATCACCGGGCCGACGAGCGCTTCGGCTTCGCCTCGAGCCTCAAAGCCCTCGCCGCAGCGGAGTTCCTGCGCACCGTCCCCGCCGCCGAGCGGGACGAGGTGGTCACCTGGACCGTCGCCGACGTCGAGGCGGCGGGCTACTCCCCCGTCACGGAGGAGAGCACCGCCACCGGCCTGCCGCTGTCGCAGCTCGCCGAGGCGGCCGTCCGCCGGAGCGACAACACAGCTCTAAACCTCGTGCTCCGGCGCCTCGGCGGACCCTCCGCCCTCGACCGAGGACTGGAGGCTCTCGGCGACACCACCACCGAGGTGGTGAACGAGGAGCCCGCGCTGAACACGATCGAGCCCGGCAGCACCGAGGACACCACCACCCCGGCCGCGTTCACGGCGGACCTCGCCGCGGTCGCCACAGGTGACGTGCTGTCCGCGGAGGACCGGGCGCTCCTGCTCGACTGGATGAGCGGCAACGCGACCGGCGACACTCTCGTCCGGGCGGGCGCTCCGGCCGGCTGGAGCGTCGCGGACAAGTCCGGGGGCGCCGGCGGGATCCGCAACGACGTCGCCGTGGTGACGCCTCCCAGGCGGGACGCGGTCGTGCTGTCGATCCTCTCGACGCGCAACGACCCCGAGGCGGACTACGACGACGCGCTGGTCGCCCGCGCCGCGGCCGTCGTGCTGGGAGCCCTGCGGTAGCGTCCGCCCGGCGTCAGCAGTGCCGGTTCACGTAGCCCGGTGCGCCACGGGGGACGACGTCGCGGTCGCGGAGGGTGACCGAGATGCTCCGGCCCTGCGCGGCGCAGGCCTCGGAGTAGGCGGACCGGCCGTTGTCGGTGTACTCGATCTCGTAGACCTGGCGCCCGTAGACGTCCGTGTACGCCGCGCACTCGTCGTAGACCTGGCACTCCTCGACGACGGCGAAGTCGAAGCCGACCGTCCTCTTCCCGGCAGCGGCGAGATCGGCTCCGTTCTTCTGGCCGATCGCCAGGCCGGAGCGGTGAGCGCGCGCCGTCAGGAGGGTGGCGAACGCCAGCGCCTGCGACTTCGTCAGCCTCCCGCCCGAGCGGGTGTAGCTGTCCAGATTGTCGGCCTCGACGGCGTCGAAGCCGTCCTCGGCGCATCCGTCGATCCAGGCGCCGACGATCGCGAGCAGAGCGGTCCGCTTCGCGGAGGTCGAGACGTCGAAGAGGTACTCGTCCGGCCAGCCCGGATCGGCGAGGGGCTTCCCGTCCGCTCGCCTCACCAGGAGCTCGGGGTGCCGCTTCGCGAAGGCGGCGCTCTCGCCGGGCTGGGTCTGGAAGGCGTTCACGTAGCAGATGCTGTAGCGGCCGGCGGCGGGCGCGTCCGTGCGGTCGCGGTCGACGATGGTGACGCTCGACGCCAGAGCGTAGGCGCCTCCCAGCTGGTAGTCGAGGACGCCGTTCGCGGGAGGGAGCAGCGGTGCCGCCGAGGCCGCGGCGGGCTGGACCAGCAGCAGCCCCGCGACGACCAGGGCGAGGAGGCCGAGACGCGGCCGACGCAGTCTCATCCGGGAGCTCCCGGCGTGCGCCCTGCGGCTCGCACGCCCGTGGCCGCCGGCAGCGCGCCGAGTGCGAGCTCGCCGATCACCGCGATGCGGTCCGCCGGTGCTCCGTCGCGGGCCTGCGTCGACATCCCGCTGAGCACGGCGACGACGAAGGCGGCGACGGATCCGGAGTCCGTCTCCGGCGGCACGTCGCCCTCCTCGATCCCGCGCTCGACCCGGGCAGCGACGAGCGCCTCCATCTCGCGGCGACGGGCCTCGAGCCGCGGCTCGCTCAGCACGAAGCAGCCGGCAGGAGTGCCGGGCGCGGAGTACCCCTCCGCACTGACTCGGACGACGGCGGCGACGGCCTCGCGCGCCGTCGGCCGGTGCGAGTACAGCATCGGCTTGCTCATCCCCGACCGTGCCGCGATGCGGTCGACCCGCGCTCCCGCCAGCCCGTGCGCCGCGAACTCCTCCGTCGCCGCCTCGAGGATCCGCTGCCGTGTCCGCTCCGCTCCCACGCCCCCACCGTACCCGCCGCCCCGCGCCCCTCCGCGCCTCGCGGTGCGGTGCCCTCCCCGCCCTCCGAGCCGACCGGCCGACCTGCACACCAGCACATCGCCTCAGACGACGCACCCGGCTCCCTGGAACCCACCACCCCGACAAGCCGACCGCGGTGACGCCTGGCGGTGACGGGCGTGCCCCCGGCACCGCCGAACGGCCGATCCGCGTGCCAGCGGATCGCCCTAGGCGGACGCACCCCGCATTACGAAACGCACCACCCCGACAAGCCGACCGCGGTGACGCCCGGCGGTGACCGGCGTGCCCCCGGCACCGCCGAACGGCCGATCCGCGTGCCAGCGGATCGCCCTAGGCGGACGCACCCCGCTCCCTGGAACGCACCACCCCGCGAAGCCGACCGCGCCACGCCGGGCAGGGACCGGCGTGGAATCGAGCACCGCCGACCGCGCCGAGCCGGGCAGAGACCGGCGTGCCACCGGCACCGCCGAACGGCCGATCCGCGTGCCAGCGGATCGCCCTAGGCGGACGCACCCCGCTCCACGAACCGCACCACCCCGAGAAGCCGACCGCGCCACGCCGGGCGAGGACCGGCGTGCAATCGAGCACCGCCGAACGGACGATCCGCGTAACAGCGGATCGCCTCAGGCGGACGCACCCCGCTCCCTGGAACGCACCACCTCGACAAGCCGACCGCGGTGACGCCGAGCAGGGACCGGCGGCACAGCTGAGCCGGGCGCCGCCCGGCTCAGCGCATCAGCACAGCCTCTCGAACCAGGCGAGGGCGCTCTGGTCGGTGAGGTTGGCGACCTGGTCGACGACGACGCGGCGGCGGGCGTCGTCGTCGGGGGCGGCGTGCCAGTCCTCGGCGAAGCCGGGCTCGAGGGTTCCCGGGCCGCGGTCGAGGAGGGTGTCGGCGAGGCGGGTGAGGACTTCGCGCTGCTGGGCGTAGATGGGCTGGCGGGTGTTCCGCGACATCACGAACGTCGCGACGATCCCCTTGAGCACGGCGATCTCGGCCTGCTGCTCGCGGGGGACGACGACGTGGCCGCCGAAGCGGACGAGGTCGGGGTGCTGGTACGCCTCGCGGGTGGCCTCGGTGGCGGCGGCGGCGAAGCGGCCGATGAGCTGGCTGGTGAGGTTCTTGAGCCGGGCCTGGTCGCGGCGGGAGCCGTCCCAGGAGGAGACCCACACGTCGAGCGAGTCGAGACGGTCGAAGGCGGCGACGAGCTCGTCGTGTCCGACCTCCCCGCCGACCCAGGAGTGCATCGACTGCACGAGGTCCTCGTGGTCGGCGCGGGAGCCGAGTGCTTCGACGTCGATGTAGCCGGAGACCACCGCGTCCTCGAAGTCGTGCACGGAGTACGCGATGTCGTCCGAGAGGTCCATCACCTCGGCCTCGATGCAGCGCACCCCCTCGGGGGCGCCCTCGCGCATCCAGGCGAACGCGGGAGCGTCGTCGGCGTAGAACCCGAACTTGGCGCGCCCCGACGGGTCCGCGACCGAGCGCGTGTCGGGCCAGGGGTACTTGCAGCTCGCGTCGATGCTGGCGCGGGTGAGGTTCAGCCCGTAGGGGCGGGCGTCGTCGCCGAACACCTTCGGCTCGAGCCGCGTGAGCAGCCGGAAGGTCTGCGCGTTGCCTTCGAAGCCGCCGATCCCCTCGGCCCAGGTGTTGAGCGCGCGCTCGCCGTTGTGCCCGAACGGCGGATGCCCGATGTCGTGCGCGAGGCAGGCCGTGTCGACGACGTCGGGGTCGAGGTCGAGGCTCGTGGCGAGCTCCCGGCCGATCTGCGCCACCTCGAGCGAGTGGGTCAGGCGGTTGCGCGCGAAGTCGACGCCCGCCGTGGGGCTGAGCACCTGGGTCTTCGCGGCCAGGCGGCGGAGCGCGCTGGAGTGGAAGAGCCGGGCGCGGTCGCGGGCGAAGTCGGAGCGGCGGGTCGAGTGGTCCTCCGGCAGGAATCGCTCGGTGTCGACGAGCGAGTACCCCCAGAGCGCGCGGTCATCCACCGCTGTTGTGGATCTCGGCGGCCGAGACCGCGTCGCGCTGCCCGGCGTCGAGCTCGCGGGACTCGAGCCAGCGGTCCGGGAGGGAGGGGACCTTGGGCGAGCCGGCGCGGCCCCGCTGCCCCTCGGCCGCCTCGCCCGGATAGGGCTGCGTCCAGTCGAGCGTCGCCAGGAGCTCGTCGAGCTGCGCGAGCGACTCGACGGTGGCCAGGCGAGCGCGCAGGTCGCCGCCGACGGCGTAGCCCTTGAAGTACCAGGCGACGTGCTTGCGGATGTCGCGGCAGCCGCGCTCCTCGCTCTCGAAGAAGTCGACGAGCAGCTCCGCGTGGCGGCGGAACGCCTCGGCGACCTGTCCGAGCGAAGGGCGGAACCGCTCGTCGGAGCCGGCGAACGCGGCGGCGAGGTCGCCGAAGAGCCAGGGGCGCCCGAGGCAGCCGCGACCGACGACGACTCCGTCGCAGCCCGTCTCGGCCATCATCCGCAGCGCGTCCTCGGCCGACCAGATGTCGCCGTTGCCCAGCACGGGCACGCTCGTGACCGTCTCCTTGAGCATGGCGATCGCCGACCAGTCGGCGTGCCCGCTGTAGAACTCGGAGGCGGTGCGCGCGTGCAGCGCGATCGACGCGACCCCGGCGCCCTCGGCGGCACGGGCGGCCTCGAGGTAGGTGAGGTGGTCCGGGTCGATGCCCTTGCGCATCTTGACGGTGAGCGGGACGTCGCCGGCGGCCTTCACGGCGCCCTCGACGATCTGCCGGAACAGCGGGAGCTTCCACGGCAGGGCCGCTCCCCCGCCCTTCCGGGTGACCTTGGGCACGGGGCAGCCGAAGTTGAGGTCGATGTGGTCGGCCCGGTCCTCGGCGACGAGCATGGTGACCGCTTCGGCGACGGTGACCGGGTCCACTCCGTAGAGCTGGATCGAGCGCACCGACTCGCTGGGGTGGTGGCGGATGAGGCGCATCGATTCCGGCGTGCGCTCGACGAGCGCGCGGGAGGTGATCATCTCGCTCACGTAGAGGCCGTTGCCGAACTCGCGGCAGAGGCGGCGGAACGCCGTGTTGGTGATGCCCGCCATGGGGGCGAGCACCACCGGCGCGTCGAGTTCGAGGGGGCCGATCCGGAGCGCCGGCGCGGTGCGCGCGGGCGGGGCGGCCGTGAGAGTGGAGGACATCGGTATCGATTCTCCCAGATCCTGTGTTGGGGAAGGCGGAGTGACGAGCGGAGAGGTGGAGAGATGAACGGGAGCACACCTGTGGAGGACGGTTCGCAGCGGCTGGAGGCGGACGCGTCCGCCCGCGGCCTTGCGGTCGAGATCGTGGAGAGGCCCGCTGCCGGCAGCCTGCACGAGGCGGCCGCGCTGCTCGGCATCGAGCCCGGCGACATCGTGAAGTCGCTCGTGGTGAAGCGCCACGACGGCGGCTACCTGTTCGCCCTGGTCCCCGGCGGGCGGCAGATCGCGTGGCCGAAGCTGCGCGCGGTGGTCGGAGTGAACAAGCTCCGCCTCCCGGACGAGACGGCCGCCCTCGAGGCGACCGGCTACCGGCGCGGCACCATCACCCCGATCGGGTCCACGACGGCCTGGCCGGTCTACGCCGACGAGCGGATCCTCGGCCGCCGCGTCGCGATGGGAGCCGGCGCCGACGGGCGCAGCGCCTTCGTCGACGCGGACGCCCTCGTGGCCGCCTACGGCGCGACCGTCGCCGACATCACCGTGGAGGAGCCTCCGCGGTGATCGGCGGCACCTCGGCCTGCGCTTCCGCGGCCTGCGGCACGGCGCAGACGCCGTCCTCGCACAGCGGCCCGCCGGAGTCGCCGAGCATCTCGAACGGCCCGCTCACGCGACGGCCGCCCGCTGCTCCAGCACGTGCTCGAGGACCTCGGTGAACGCCGCCGGCTCCTGGGCGCCGGAGACGCCGAAGCGCCCGTCGAGGACGAAGAACGGCACCCCCGAGATCCCGTACTCGCGGGCCTGCGCGATGTCGGACTGCACCCGCCCGAGGTAGCGCCGGTCCTCGAGAGCGCGGCGCGTCTCCGCCGGGTCGAGCCCGACCTCGCCGGCGAGCGAGGCGAGCACCTCCGGATCGGCCAGGTCGCGGCCCTCGACGAAGTACGCGCTCAGGAGACGCTCGACGAGCTCGAGCTGCAGTCCGTTCTCCTTGGCGTGGTGGAGCGCCTGGTGGGCGGTGACCGTCTTGACGTGGCGCACCGACTCGAAGTGGTAGTCGAGGCCGACGCCCGCCGCGACCGCCGTGACGGAGTCGAGCATCTGCTGCGCCTGCGCCTCCGGGATGCCCTTGTGCTCGGCGAGGAACGCTGCCTCTCCCCCGCGGTAGTCCTCCGGCGTGTCCGGCGAGAGCTCGAAGCTGCGGTACTCCACGACGACCTCCGGAGCCTCGGGGTGCGCGGCGCGGAAGGCCTCGAGCCCGCGCTCGAACCGGCGCTTCCCGATGTAGCACCAGGGGCAGGCGATGTCGGACCAGACGTCGACGGACAGGGGGCTCGGCTCAGCACTCACCCCCAGGACAACGGAGGGGGCGCCCCGCTATTCCCGCAGCACGCGGACGAGCTCGTCCACGTCGGACTCGTCGTTCCAGAGGTGGAAGGCGATGCGGAGCCGGCCGCCGCGGCCCGAGACGCGCAGACCCGCGGCCTGCAGCAGCTCCAGGTCCGCTCCCCCCTCGTCCGGCCAGGACACGAGCGCCCGGTGCTGAGGCTCCCGGTCCAGCCGCTCGCACAGTAGGTCGCCGAGGCCGGAGGCGTGCGCCCAGACCGCGTCGAGGTCGAGCGAGCGGAACAGAGCGAGCGACGCCTCGGCGCCGGCGAACGCCTGCCAGGCCGGCGAGACGTCGAAGCGGCGGGCGTTCTCGGCCAGGTGCATGGCCGGTCCGTAGCAGGACGACCACACGTCCTCCCCCGAGTACCAGCCCGCCTGCACGGGGACGAGCTCGGCCGCGTAGGCGGGCGAGACGGTGAGGAACGCCACTCCGCGCGGCGAGCACAGCCATTTGTAGGCGTGGGTGAGGGTCGCGTCGAAGCGGGAGGCGTCGACCGGCAGGACGCCGGCCGCCTGCGTCAGGTCGCACGCGGTCCGCACTCGGTGGCGCGCGGCCGCCTCGAGGACGGAGTCGAGATCGGCGAGCGCTCCGCTGCTGGACTGCACGGCGGAGAAGACGACGAGGTCGTCCCCGTCCTCGACGGAGTCGGACAGCGCCTCGAGCGCGACGGAGCGCACGGTCACTCCGCGGTGCGCCTGGGCGAGGAAGGGGAACACGATGGAGGAGAAGTCGCCGTCCACGCAGAGCACGCGGGCCCCGTCGGGCAGCGAGGCGGCGAGCACGGCGGCCATGGCGGAGGTCTGCGAGCCGATCGCGACACGGTCGACCGGGACGCCGGCGATCGCGGCGAACGAGGCACGCGCGCGCTCGGCGACAGCGCCGTAGGCGGCGGCCGTGCTCTCCCCGGACGACCAGCCGTCGAGGTCCGCCCGCAGCGCCTCGACGGTCTGCCGCGGCGGCAGGCCGAGGGTGCAGGCGTTGTGGTAGCCGCGGGCACCGGCGAAGCGCGCGCGCAGGTCGGCGGAGTTCGGCAGTGCGGTGCTCACCTCTCGAGGATGACGCTCGGGAGCCGGATCGCCAAGACCGGGGAGCGACCGGGCGCGTCGGCGGCGGGCCCGGTCAGCGGGCGGCGAGAGCGTGCGCCTGCTCGAGCACGGCGACGACCTCGCGGGCCTCGCGCACGTCGACCGGCGAGGGAGCGCCGTCCTGGAGGGACAGCGCGACCTGCTCGAGGAACGCGGCGTAGCGTCCCCGCTCACTCGGCACGGGGTGTGCGCCGGAGTCGTCGACGAGGACGCCCCATCCCTCCGGCGCGACCTCGCCGAAGCCGTCGTCGTCCGGTCGGGCGCCGCCGGTGCGGAGCGCGGTCTCCTGCGGATCGAGACCGTCGACGCTGAAGGCGGCGCGGGTGCCGAGCACGCGGAAGCGGGGGCCGGTCGCCCGGGCGACGCGGCTCATGGTGAGGTGGGAGCGGACGCCACTGTGATGCAGGAGCGAGACGAACGCGTCGTCCTCGCTCGCGGAGCCCTCGTGGACGGTCCGGGTCTCGGCCGCCGTGACGACCGCCGGGCCGAACAGCAGCAGCGCCTGGTCGACCAGGTGGCTGCCGAGATCGAAGAGGATCCCGCCACCCTCGGCCGGACCCGTCTCGCTCTGCCACCGGCCCGTCTTCGGCGCGCTCCAGCGCTCGAAGGTCGACTCGAAGCGGAGGACCTCGCCGAGGACCCCTTCGCCCAGGAGGCGGCGGAGGGTGAGCAGATCGGCGTCCCAGCGCCGGTTCTGGAAGACGAAGACGGGCGCACCGCTCCGCTCGGAGGCGGCGATGATCGCGTCCGCGTCGGCCGCGCTCGGTGCGAAGGGCTTGTCGATCACGACGGCGACTCCGGCCTCGAGCACTCGGACGGCCTGCTCCCGGTGCACCGACGGCGGCGAGGCGAGCACGACCAGCTCCGGCCGCTCGGCGAGCACCGCGTCGAGGTCGGGCACGATCCGGGCCTCGGGATGCGCGGCGGAGGCCGCGGCCCTCCGACCGGCGTCGCGGGTGGAGACGGCGACGACCTCGAAAGCGGGATCCGCCGCGAGGAACGGACCGTGGAAGACGCTGCCCGCGAGCCCGAAGCCGACGATTCCGACCCGGATCACGAGGAGGCCCCCGGCACGTCGACCGCGCCGCCGAAGCGGCGGGAGCGGCCGGAGTAGTGCTCGATCGCGTCCCAGAGGTCGGTCCGCGTGAAGTCCGGCCAGAGCCGGTCGAGGAACACCATCTCGGCGTAGGCGCTCTGCCAGAGCAGGAAGTTGCTGGTGCGCTGCTCGCCGGAGGAGCGCACGAAGAGGTCGACGTCCGGCATCTCGGGCACGTAGAGCGCCTTGGCGATCGTCTTCTCGGAGATGCCGGAGGGCTTGAGCCGCCCCGCCTGGACCTCGGCGGCGAGCCGCTGCACCGCGTCGGCGATCTCGGTGCGCCCGCCGTAGTTGACGCACATGGTGAGCGTCAGCACGTCGTTGTCCGCGGTCATCCCCTCGGCGAACTGCAGCTCGTTGATCACCGACGCCCACAGGCGCGGCTTCCGGCCGGCCCAGCGGATGCGCACGCCCCACTCGTTGAGCTGATCGCGGCGGCGGTGCAGCACATCGCGGTTGAAGCCCATCAGGAAGCGCACCTCCTCGGGCGAGCGCTTCCAGTTCTCGGTCGAGAACGCGTAGACGCTGAGGTGCTTCACGCCGATCTGGATCGCTCCGGCCACGACGTCCAGCAGCGCCGTCTCGCCGCGCTTGTGCCCCTCGATCCTCGTCAGGCCGCGGGAGTTCGCCCAGCGGCCGTTCCCGTCCATCACGATGGCGACGTGCCCTGGAACGGCCTTCCGCGGGATCGCAGGCGGGTGGATCCCGGTCCAGTCGAGGGGGCGGTACGGCTCGGCGTCCTTGTGAGTGAAGGGCTTCATCGGGTGACGTGCTCCAGGGATCTCAGACCGCGTTCGAGGTGGAACTGCGTGTAGGCGGCGACCACTCCGCTCGCCCGCGACCGCGTGGTCGGCTCGGTGGTCTCGGCGTGGGCCCAGTCTCCCGTGAGCAGTGCGCCCAGCAGGACCACGACCTCCGGAGCGACCCGCGGTGCGCCGGGCGGCGTGCAGTCGGCGCAGACGACGCCTCCGAGCTGCACCACGACCGCGCCGTGGGGCCCGGGAGCGCCGCAGCGCGCGCAGTCCTCGAAGCTGGGCGCCCAGCCCGCGATCGAGAGCGCCCGCAGGAGGTAGGAGTCGAGCGTCAGCACCGGCTCGTGCTCGTGCTTCGAGAGCGAGCGCAGGGCCCCGACGAGCAGCAGGTACTGCTGCAGGGAGGCGTCCGCGTCGGTGAGGCGGTCCGCCGTCTCGACCATCGCGCTCGCCGCCGTGTAGCTGTCGTAGTCGGCGGCGATCAGCGCACCGTAGGCGCCGAGCGACTCGGCCTGCGTGACGATGTCGAGGCTCCGGCCCTCGTAGAGCTGGAGGTCGGCGACCATGAACGGCTCGAGCCGCGAGCCGAACTTGGAGCCGGTCTTGCGAACGCCCTTCGCCACCGCGCGGATCTTGCCGTGGCTGCGCGAGAGCAGCGTCACGATGCGGTCGGCCTCGCCCAGCTTGTGCGTGCGGAGCACCACGGCTTCGTCGCGATAGGTGGGCATCCTCCGATTATCCCCCCGACCCCCGACACCCGGCTGGCAGCCCGGCCGGAGCAGGGCCCGCGCCGTGGAACGATGTCCGGGTGGCAGCCTCCCTCTTCGAGATCCCGGCCTGGGCCGACCTGCTCGCGATCGCCATCGGCTGCCTCCAGGGCGCGATGTTCGCGGGCGAGTTCCGCGACCGCCGGATCGACCTGCTCGGCGTCACGATCATCGGCACGGCCACCGGCCTCGGCGGCGGCGTGCTCCGCGATCTGCTGCTCCAGACGCCCCTGGTGGCCCTGCACACCGACGCGTACCTGATCGTCGCGGTGACCGCCTCCCTGCTCGGGATGCTGCTCCAGCACCTGCTGAACCGGGTCGACGGGACGATCACCGCCCTCGACGCGCTGACCCTCGGACTCTTCGGCGCGATCGGCACCACGAAGGCCCTGTCGCTCGGCGTGCCGGAGGTGCCGGCCGTGTTCGTCGGCACCGTCTCGGCCGTCGGCGGATCCGTCGTCCGCGACATCCTGCTGAACCGGCCGATCGCGCTGATGCACGTCGGCTCGCTCTATGCGGTCGCCGCCTCGGTGGGCACCGGCGTCCTGGTCCTCGCGCTGCGCTTCGGAGTGACGATCGACTTCGCCGCGCCGCTCGCGGTGGGCGTGACCACGGTCATCCGCCTGCTCGCGGTCCGCTACGGCTGGAGCCTGCCCGAGCAGCGCGCGCTCAGCGGGGTGCCGCGCCTGCGCTGGCGCCGCCGGACCTAGCGGCGGCCGACCCGGACGCAGGGAGCGGAGTCCCGCGCGGTCCGCGCACGGGAACGCCGGGGGAGCCGCGACGCGTCACGGCTCCCCCGGCGGGGATCGGGCCCGATCAGGCGGAGGCGCCGGCCAGCTCGCGGACCGGGACCTCCTCGCGCAGGGCGCGGTTGACGGCCGAGACGATGGCCTTGAGCGAGGCCGTCGAGATGTCGGCGTCCACGCCCACGCCCCACAGGGTGCGGCTGTTCACCGTGCACTCGACGTACGAGGCGGCCAGCGCGTCGCCGCCGGCGCTGAGCGCGTGCTCGACGTAGTCGAGGACCCGGACCTCGACGCCCTGCTGCTCCAGCACGGCCTCGAAGGCGTTGATCGGGCCGTTGCCCCGCGAGCTGGCCGAGACGCGCTCGTCGCCCACCCGGAGGACCGCGTCCAGCGCGATGCTGCCGCCCAGATCGCTCGACGTGTTCGTGCGCAGCAGCTCGAAGCGGCCCCACTTCTCGTCGGCGCGCTCGGCGGGCGCGGGCAGGTACTCGTCCTGGAACACCGTCCAGATCTGCTCGCTCGTGACCTCGCCGCCCTCGGCGTCGGTCTTGGCCTGCACGACGCCCGAGAACTCGATCTGCAGCCGGCGCGGCAGGTCGAGCGCGTGGTCCGTCTTCAGCAGGTACGCGACTCCGCCCTTGCCGGACTGCGAGTTGACGCGGATGACCGCCTCGTAGGAGCGGCCCAGGTCCTTCGGGTCCACCGGCAGGTAGGGCACGGCCCAGGTGAGCTCGTCGACGCTGCGGCCGGTCCGCTCGGCCTCGGCCTGCATCGCCTCGAAGCCCTTCTTGATGGCGTCCTGGTGCGAGCCGCTGAAGGCGGTGAAGACCAGGTCGCCCGCCCAGGGGCTGCGCTCGGGAACGGGCAGCTGGTTGCAGTACTCGGCGGTGCGCTTGATGCCGTCCATGTCGCTGAAGTCGATCTGCGGGTCGACCCCCTGGGTGAACAGGTTCACGCCCAGCGCGACCAGGTCGACGTTGCCGGTGCGCTCGCCGTTGCCGAAGAGGCAGCCCTCGATCCGGTCCGCGCCGGCCAGGTAGCCCAGCTCGGCGGCCGCCACGGCCGTGCCGCGGTCGTTGTGGGGGTGCAGCGACAGCACGATGTTCTCGCGCTGCGCGAGGTTGCGGCTCATCCACTCGATCGAGTCGGCGTAGACGTTCGGGGTGGCCATCTCGACGGTGGCGGGCAGGTTCAGGATGACCTTGCGCTCGGGAGTCGGCTCGAAGACCTCGACGACCCGGTCGCAGATCTCGCGGGCGAAGTCGAGCTCGGTGCCGGTGTAGCTCTCGGGCGAGTACTCGTAGTAGACGGCCGTGCCGGGGACGGTCGACTCCATCTCGCGGCACTTGCGGGCGCCGGCCAGCGCGATGTCGATGATGCCCTGACGGTCCTTGCGGAACACGACCTCGCGCTGCAGCACGCTCGTGGAGTTGTAGAGGTGCACGATCGCCTGGCGCGCACCGCGGATCGACTCGTAGGTGCGCTCGATCAGGTGGTCGCGGGCCTGGGTCAGCACCTGGATGGTGACGTCCTCGGGGATCGCGCCCTCCTCGATGAGGCTGCGCACGAAGTCGAAGTCGGTCTGGCTCGCGCTCGGGAATCCGACCTCGATCTCCTTGTAGCCCATCCGGACCAGCAGATCGAACATGATGCGCTTGCGCTCGGGGCTCATCGGGTCGATGAGCGCCTGGTTGCCGTCGCGGAGGTCCACGGCGCACCAGCGGGGCGCGGTCGTGATGCGCTTCGACGGCCAGGTGCGGTCGGGCAGGTCCACGGCGATCAGCTCGTGGAAGGGACGGTACTTGCCGATCGGCATGGGCGACGGCTTCTGGTTGTTCAGCATGAGGTGCTCTCCCGGCGCAGTGGTGCGCACGTGTCTGTTCTCGCTCGTGACCGATCCCGCTCGCGTGCGGCTCCGCTGGTGGGCGGTGCCGGTCGAGCGGTCTCGCGGGGATCCGGATGCGGATCGACCTCGCGGGCGAGGGATGGTTCAGCCGACGACGGACTCCGCGACGAGGATGGCCTGAGGATCAGATCTCGTCGCGGCGGAGAAGGAGGAGCTGTCCGAAGCGCACCCGGTCAGGGTAGCACCGCCCCCGCGGCGCGTCACCCCGGCGTCCCGCGCTAGGTGACCAGGCCGTTCTCGTAGGCGTAGACCACCAGCTGCACGCGGTCGCGCAGGCCGAGCTTGCCGAGGGTGCGGCTGATGTGCGTCTTCACCGTCGCCTCGCTCAGGAACTCGGCGCGCGCGATCTCGGTGTTGCTCATCCCCCGCGCGGCCAGGTGGAAGATCTCGCGCTCGCGGTCGGTGAGGGTCGCGAAGGCGGGCGGGGTCTCCCGTCCGCTGCCCGCCGCTCCGAAGTGCTCGAAGAGCTCGCGGGTCGCGGAGGCGGCGACCACGGCGGTCCCCGCGTGCACGGTGCGGACGGAGGCGAGGAGGAAGCCGGGCTCCGTGTCCTTCAGGAGGAAGCCGCTCGCGCCCGCCCGGATGGCGCGCGCGGCCGCCTCGTCGAGGTCGAAGGTGGTCAGCACGAGGATGCGCGGAGGCTCGACCCGCCGCTCCTGCGCGTCCGCGAGGATCCGCCGGGTCGACTCGATCCCGTCGACGCCCGGCATCCGGATGTCCATCAGCACGACGTCGGGGGCCAGCCGCGCGACCAGCTCCGCGCCCTCCGCCCCGTCCGAGGCCTCCCCGACCACCTCGAGGTCGGGCTGCGAGCCGAGCAGCATGCGGATGCCGGCGCGGAAGAGGGCCTGGTCGTCGACGAGGACGAGGCGGATGGTGTCGGTCATGCGGGGCTGCCTCCGGAGGCGAGGGGTGGGGCGGTGCGGGCGAGGGACGGGGAGGAGGGCAGGCGCGCGTCGACGACGAAGTCGTCCCCGACCGGGCCGGCGGCGAGCACTCCCCCGACGAGCGCGGCGCGCTCGCGCATGCCGACCAGTCCGTGGCCCTCGCCCGGCAGGGAGTCGCGCTCGACGTCGGCGCACCGGGCGTTGCGCACGGTCAGGGCGAGCTCGCCGCCGTCCTGGCGCAGGGCGATGTCGAGCGGCGAGCCCGGGCGGCCGTGGCGGAGAGCGTTCGTGGTCGCCTCCTGGGCGATCCGGTACAGGGCCAGACCGACGGCGCGCGGCACCGCCTCCAGGTCGACGGCGAGCTCGGCGCGGACGGGGGCTCCGGCTCCGCCCACGCTGTCGAGGAGGGCCGGCAGGTCGCGCGCGCCGGGCTGCGGGCCGTCGCTCTGCGAGTGCCGCAGCTGGGCGAGGAGCACGCGCACGTCGCCGAGGGCGTCCCGGGCGACGGAG
This sequence comes from Rathayibacter sp. AY1G1, assembly GCF_002932095.1. Taxonomy (NCBI): domain Bacteria; kingdom Bacillati; phylum Actinomycetota; class Actinomycetes; order Micrococcales; family Microbacteriaceae; genus Rathayibacter; species Rathayibacter sp. AY1G1. Next base: position 28,635 of record NZ_PSUZ01000011.1, on the reverse strand, counting down.
GAGATGGTCAGCAGCGCGGCGTCGGTCTGCTCGGGGCTGGTGGCGCCGAGGTAGCGCGCGCCGTCCGCCTGCGCGATCACGACGGCGAGGGAGTGGGCGACGACGTCGTGCATATCGCGGGCGATCCGGTTGCGCTCCTCCACGGTGTCGAGCTCGCGCTGCGCCCGGGCGCGCTCCTGCTCGGCCTGCGCGCGCAGGGTCTGGCCCTCACGCGCCCGGCGGACCGAGCGGGAGAGCAGTCCGATGGTCCAGGAGAGGCCGAGCGTCGCGAGGATCCCGCCGAAGGTGGCTCCGGCCGACAGCAGGCCGTCGTAGGCGCTCGCGACGAGGTCGAAGACGAGGACGAGGTAGACGACGGCGACCACGGCGCCGAGGACGGCCGACACCGCGCCCGCGATCCGCACCCGCCGCGACTCCGACGCGCCGGCGCCGAAGAGGACGGCCAGGATGGCCAGATCCGCGGGTCCGGGAGCGAGGCTCGCGCTCATCTGCAGGGCGGCACCGGCCCAGGCGATCGAGAGGGCGAGGACCGGGGACCGCCGGTGCAGCACCAGCGCGACCGCGAGCACCCCCGCGACCAGCAGCTGCATCGCGCCGTCCACCCCGGCGAACGGGAGGCCGGCGACGAGGAGGAGCACCAGCGCCTGACCACCGGCGACCCCCACCGCGAAGGGGTCCTGCGGCCCGGCGACCCGGGTCAGCAGCGCGTCGATCCGATCGCCCGCGAGAACCGGCGCCCGCAGCGCGTTGAGGTACACGAGGACCTTCGCCGCACCGAGCACGGAGGCGACCGCGAGAGCGACCAGGGCGAGGACCACGAACTCCACGCGCGCCGGGAGCCCGGACGGATCGAGCGGGCCGGAGACGCCGAGCGCGACGGTGACGCCGCCGATCCCGGCGAGGATCAGGCCGCCCGCGAGCGCCAGGGCACGGGTCCAGGGGCCCACCCGGCGGGTCGTCTGCCAGAGGACGACCAGGCCGACGAGCACCCCGTCGACGGGGACGCCGCCGAGCAGGACGCCTCCGTCGGCGAGCGCGCCGACCGCGACGAGCGAGGGGGCGAGCGCGGGCAGGAATCCCGCGACGGCGAGGGCCAGCGCGAGCACGAGGCCGCCGGCGATCCGCTCGGTCGGAGTGACCCCGGTGAACCCGAGCAGCAGGTGGAGGGCGGCGAGCAGCGCCCCGGCGATCGGCAGGGCCGCCGGTCGGTCGAGGAGGGCGCGCATGAGGACCACGCTACGGGTCCGCGCGCCCGGGGGCGTCGTCCTGGAGGGTGACCGCGGTCGTCCTCCGGCGTCAGAAGCCCAGGCGCCCCAGCAGCTTCGGGTCGCGCTGCCACTCCTTGGCGACCTTCACCCGGATGGAGAGGAACACGCGGCGGCCCAGCAGGCGCTCGATCTGCTCGCGGGAGACGGCTCCCACCTCGCGCAGGCGCTGGCCGCCCTTGCCGATGATGATGCCCTTCTGGCTGTCGCGCTCCACGAAGACGTTGGCGTAGATGTCGATCAGCGAGCCGTCCTCGCGCTCGACCATGTCGTCGAGCGTCACGGCGAGGGAGTGCGGCAGCTCGTCCGAGACGCCCTCGAGGGCGGCCTCGCGGATGAACTCGGCGATCCGCGAGGACAGGTCCTCGTCGGTCACCGCCTCCTCCGGGTAGAGGGCGGGCGAGACCGGCATCAGGCGCAGGAGCTCGACGGCCAGGACGTCCAGCTGCTCCTCGGTCACGGCCGAGATCGGCACGATCGTGTCCCACTCGCGCAGCTCCGAGACGGCGAGCAGCTGCTTCGCCACGGACTTCTTCGAGGAGAGGTCGACCTTCGAGACGATAGCGACCTTCCGAGCGCGCGGGAAGGAGTCGAGCTGCTCGTTGATGAAGCGGTCTCCCGGGCCGATCGGCTCGTCCGCGGGGAACAGCATCCCGATGACGTCGACGTCGCCGAGGGTCGAGGTGACGAGCGAGTTCAGCCGCTCTCCGAGGAGCGTGCGCGGCCGGTGGATGCCGGGGGTGTCGACGACGATCAGCTGGCCGTCGGTGCGGTGCACCACGCCGCGGATCGCGCGCCGCGTGGTCTGGGGCTTCGAGCTCGTGATGGCGATCTTCTCGCCGACGAGGGCGTTCGTGAGCGTCGACTTGCCCACGTTCGGGCGGCCGACGAAGGACACGAAGCCCGCCCGGTAGGGAGCGGCGGCGGGAGTGGTGTCGGTCATCGTGCGTCCTCGTGCTGATCGCCCGTGGCTCCGCGGGTGGGAGCCGTGCTCGGGCTGGGGGTGGTGGTGCCGCCGTCCGCGATGATCGCGACGGGGCCGGTGCCGGGCTCGCCGGCGGTGTCCAGATCGGGATCGCGGCGGACGATCACCGTGGAGATGGTCCCACGGCGCGGGTCCGCCTGCTCGGCCTCGAGCAGCACTCCGCCGATCCGCGCCGTCGCGCCGCGCTCGGGGAGGCGCCCGTAGGCCTTGGTCAACAGTCCGCCGACCGAGTCGACGTCGTCGTCCTCGAGGTCGAGCTCGAACAGCTCGCCGAGCTCGTCCACCGGCAGGCGCGCCGAGACGCGGTAGACCCCGGGCGCCGTCTCCTCGAAGAGGTCGACCTCGCGGTCGTACTCGTCGGAGATGTCGCCGACGAGCTCCTCGATCAGGTCCTCGAGCGTCACCAGGCCCGCGATGCCGCCGTACTCGTCGACCACCATCGCGAGGTGGTTGGACTCGAGCTGCATCTGGCGGAGCAGCTCGTCGGCCTTTTTCGACTCGGGCACGAACAGCGCCGGGCGCGCGAGATCGGCGACCGTGTCGTCGTCGTCCGGCCGCTCGTAGGTGTGCCGGGCCACGTCGCGCAGGTAGAGCACGCCGAGGACGTCGTCGACGCCGTCGCCGATGACGGGGAGCCGGGAGATGCCGCGGCTCAGCAGGAGCCCCATGCCGGCGCCGACGGAGGAGGTCGCCTCGATCGTCACCATGTCGGTGCGGGGCACCATCACCTCGCGGACGAAGGTGTCGTTGAATTCGAAGATCGAGTGGATCAGCTCGCGGTCGTCCTGCTCGAGCACGTCCTGCTCGGTCGCCTCGTCGACCATGCTGAGCAGCTGCTCCTCGGAGGAGAACCCCGCCGAGCGCCCGGTCCCCGGCGTCACCCGGTTGCCGAGGGCCACGAGCCCGTGCGCGACCGGGCCCAGCGCGAGCCGGAGCACGTGCACGAGCGAGGCGCTGGTGGACAGGACCGCGCGGGCGTTCGCGCGCCCGACGCTGCGGGGGCTGGAGCCGACCAGGACGAACGAGACCGCCGCCATGATCAGGACCGCCAGCAGGAGCGCGAGCCAGAGCTGCGGGACCTCGACGACCAGCACCGTGGTGACGAACACCGCGGCCGTCGTCTCGGCCGCGATCCGCGAGAAGTTGACGACGTTGACGTGGGCGCTCATGTCGCCCGCGATCGCGCGGAGAGCGCGGGCGCTGCGGGAGTGCTGGGCCATGTCGAGCAGGTCGCTGCGCGAGAGGACGCCGAGTGCGGCGTCGGTCGCGGCGAACCAGCCGCCGACGGCGACGAGCGCGAGGGCGGCGATGAGGAGCTGGAGAGTGGGCACGGCGCGCTCTAGCGGCGTCGCTCGCTGATGTGGAAGCCGACCAGGATGTCGCGCTGGATGCCGAACATCTCGCGCTCCTCCTCCGGCTCGGCGTGATCGAAGCCGAGCAGGTGAAGGAGCCCGTGGGCGGTCAGCAGCTGCAGCTCGTCGAGCACGGAGTGGCCGGCCGACTCGGCCTGGGACTGCGCGACCTGCGGGCAGAGCACGATGTCGCCGAGGAGCCCCGCGGGGGTCTGCTCGTCCTCGGTCCCGGGACGCAGCTCGTCCATCGGGAAGCTGAGCACGTCGGTCGGTCCCGGCTCGTCCATCCACTGCACGTGCAGCTGCTCCATCGCGCCCTCGTCGACCAGCACGATCGCGAGCTCGGCGTCGGGGTGCACGTGGAGCGAGTCGAGCGCGTAGCCGGCGAGGCGCAGCAGGGCGGCCTCGTCGACGGGGACGCTCGACTCGTTGTTGATCTCGATGCTCACGGGGGCGGGTCTTCCTTCGGTTCGGGAGGGGCGGGCGGGCTCAGCCGCGCGGAGGCTGGCGGTCGCCGGGCGGGCGGGCGGCCTGGCCGCGGCGCTCGGCGCGGTTCGCGAACTCCCGGGCCTGCTCGCGCTCGAAGTGCTGCGCCTGCTTCTGCTGGTCGTACTCGGTGTACGCGTCCACGATGCGGCCGACCAGGCTGTGGCGCACCACGTCCTCGCTGGTCAGGCGCGAGAAGTGGATGTCGTCGATGCCGTCGAGCACGCGCGTCACGAGGCGGAGTCCGCTCGCGCCGGTCGGCAGGTCGACCTGGGTGATGTCGCCGGTGACGACCATCTTGGAGCCGAAGCCGAGGCGGGTGAGGAACATCTTCATCTGCTCGGGCGTCGTGTTCTGCGCCTCGTCGAGCACGACGAACGAGTTGTTGAGCGTGCGCCCGCGCATGTAGGCGAGCGGCGCGACCTCGATCGTGCCGGCCGCGAGCAGCTTCGGGACGATCTCGGGGTCCATCATCTCGTTCAGCGCGTCGTAGAGCGGGCGCAGGTACGGGTCGATCTTGTCGGTGAGCGAGCCGGGCAGGTAGCCCAGCCGCTCCCCCGCCTCGACCGCCGGGCGGGTCAGGATGATCCGCTCGACCTCCTTGCGCTGCAGCGACTGCACGGCCTTCGCCATCGCCAGGTAGGTCTTGCCGGTTCCGGCCGGGCCGATGCCGAAGACGATGGTGTTCTGATCGACCGCGTCGACGTACTCGCGCTGCCCGAGCGTCTTGGGCCTCACGCTCCGTCCGCGTGCCGTGAGGATGGCCTGGCCGAACGCCTCGGCCGGGCTCACCGGCCCGCCGTTCTGCAGGATGCGGGCGGACTCGCGCACGCCCTCCGGGTCGAGATCGTGCCCGCTCGCGGTCATGCGCACCAGTTCTTCCACCAGGCGCGTCGCCGCGGCGACGGGCTCGCGCTCGCCGTCGAGCGTCACCTCGTTGCCGCGCACGTGCACCCGGACATCGGGGAATCGTCCTTCGACCGCTCGGATGAGGCGGTCCTGGGGTCCGAGGAGGCGCACCATCGCGACTCCGTCGACGGCGACGACGCGCCGCGTCGTCTCGGACGCGTCCGCGCCGGGGGCGGGACGCTCGTCGGGGCTCGCGCCCGTGTTCTCAACCGGTGGCAAGGGAGCCTTCCGTCTGGTGGCCGCCCAGGACGTGGGCGTGCACGTGGAACACGGTCTGGCCCGCCTCTTCGCCGGAGTTGAAGACGAGGCGGAACTGACCGTTGCTGTGGGCGTCGGCGAGCGACTGGGCGACCTGCACCATCTCGGCGAGCAGGGCGGGATCGGCGGCGGCGAGGGCGGCGACCGTGGCGTGCTCCTGGGTCTTCGGGAAGACGAGGAGGTGGACGGGCGCCTTCGGCTCGATGTCGGTGATCGCGAGGATGCGCTCGTTCTCGAACACCACATCGGCCGGGATCTCGCCCTGGACGATGCGCGTGAAGACGGTGGGTTCGCTCATGCACTCATCTTAAACGGGGCCCGTGCGCGACGGGCGCCGCGTTCGCCCACGGCACCCTGCTCCGGCGCCCCGAGGCGGCTGTGGAGGAGCGTCACCAGCGGCCCAGGCGGGCCGAGAGGACGGCGATGGCAGCGGGACCTGCGGTCGAGGTGCGCAGGACGGAGTCGCCGAGCGCGACGGCCTCGGCGCCCGCCTCCGCGAGCAGCCGCAGCTCCTCCGGAGCGATGCCGCCCTCGGGCCCGACGACGAGCACCAGGTCGCGTCCGTCCGGGACCACCTGGGAGAGCCGCGCCTGCGCCGAGGGCTCGAGGACCAGCACGCGGGACGTCGCGGCGCGCGCGACGAGACCGCGCACCTGCTCGAGCGGCGCGACCTCGGGCACCCGGGGGCGCAGCGACTGCTTGCTCGCCTCGCGCACGATGGCCCGCCAGCGCTCGCGCCCCTTCTCCTCCTTCGGGCCCGACCACCGCGAGATCGACCGCGCGGCCTGCCACGGGACGACCTCGTCCACCCCGAGCTCGGTCGCCGCCTGCACGGCGAGCTCGTCGCGGTCGCCCTTCGCGAGGGCCTGGACGAGGACAAGGCGCGGGGACGGAACCGGGGACTCCTGCATCGACTCCACGACGAGCACCACTCGCGCCGGCTCCGCGCTCTCGACGACCGCGGTCGCGACGAGTCCGCGCCCGTCACCGACCCGGACGCTCTCGCCCGCGCGGATCCGGCTGACGGTCGCGGCGTGCCGTGCCTCCGCGCCGGTGAGCGCGAGCCGGCCCCCGACGACGAAGCCGCCGGAGTCCAGCGACTCGTCGATGTAGTGATGCGCCACGGGCTCAGCCCAGGAAGCGGTCGCGGAGCTTGGAGAACAGGCCCTGCTGGAAGTGGGTCAGCGCGGGCTTCTGCGGCTTGTAGTGCTTCGCGAGCTCCTGGACCAGCTCCCGCTCGCGGTGGCCCAGCTTCGTCGGGGTGACGACCTGGATGCCGATGCGGAGGTCGCCGCGTCCGCTGCCCCGCAGGCGCGTGACTCCGCGTCCCTTGATCGTGACGATCTCGGTGCTCTGCGTGCCCGGCTTGATCTCGATCTCGATGTCCCCGTCGAGCGCCTTGAGCGACGCCGTGGAGCCGAGGATCGCGTCCGTCATCTGCACCTCGAGGGTGCAGAGAAGGTCGTCGCCGTTGCGGCTGAAGACGTCGTGGTGCTTGACCTTGATCTCGAGGTACAGGTCGCCATTGGGGCCGCCGGCCGGGCCGACCTCGCCGCTGCCGGGCATCTGCAGGCGCAGGCCCGTGTCGACTCCCGCGGGGACGTCGACGGGGATGGTGCGGCGGGCGCGGACGCGTCCCTGGCCCTGGCAGGTGGAGCAGGGGGTCGCGATGACGGTGCCGTAGCCGCGGCAGGTGCCGCAGGGGCTCGCCGTCATCACGTTGCCCAGGAGCGAGCGGACCGTGCGCTGGATCTGGCCGGAGCCGTGGCAGATGTCGCAGGTCACCGGCGAGGTGCCGGGCTGGCAGCACGAGCCCTGGCACGTCTCGCAGAGCACCGCCGTGTCGACCTCGAGGTCGCGGTGGGTGCCGAAGATGACCTCGTCGAGCGAGACCTCCACGCGCAGCAGGGCGTCCTGGCCGCGCTCGCGGCGGGAGCGCGGCCCGCGGGACGAGCCCTGCGCGCCCTGCCCGAAGAAGGTCTCGAAGATGTCGCCGAACCCGCCGAAGCCCTGGCCGCCGCCGCCGAAGCCCTCCTGGGGCCCGCGGTCGTACTGCGCCCGCTGCTGGGCGTCGCTCAGGACGTCGTAGGCGTGCGTGACGAGCTTGAAGCGCTCGGAGGCGTCCGCGCTCGGGTTGACGTCGGGGTGCAGCTCGCGGGCGAGTCGGCGGTACGCCTTCTTGATCTCGTCGGCGGAGGCGTCGCGGTCGACGCCCAGCACTTCGTAGTGATCGGCCACAGGTGGCTTCGTCCTTCGTTCGTGGGTCGGTGGGCCGGGCACGGCGCACCGGGGGGATCCGGCGGGGGCCGGGAGGTCGGGCCTACTCCTCGCCGAGGAGGCGGGAGAGGTAGCGGGCGACGGCGCGCACCGCGGTGATGTTGCCGGAGTAGTCCATCCGGATCGGGCCGAGCACGCCCAGGCGCGAGACCTGGCCGCCCGCGGTGTTGTACCCGCTCGTGAGCACCGAGGTCTCCTGCAGCCCGAACGGCGCGTTCTCGCGGCCGATGCGCACCGAGATGCCCCGGGGGTCCGGGGTCATCTCGGCGAAGAGGCGCAGCAGCTCCACCTGCTCCTCGATCGCCTCGAGCACGGGGTAGATGCTGCCCGAGAAGTCCTCCTCGGTGCGGACGAGGTTCGCGGCGCCGGCCATGACCAGGCGGTCCTGCCGGTTGGCGCCGACCTGCTCGAGCAGGGTCTGCACGATCGGCGTCAGCACGTGGCGCCGCTCGGGGCTGAAGCGCTCCGCGACGGAGCCGAGCGTCTCGGCCGCCTGCTGGAGCCCGAGGCCCAGCACGGCCGTGTTGAGCTTCGCGCGGATCTCGCCGAGGAGCGCGTCGTCCACGTCCTCCGGGGTCTCGAGCACGCGCTGATCGACCCGGCCGGTGTCGGTGATCAGCACCGACAGGAGGCGGCGGGGAGCGAGGGCGACGAGCTCCACGTGGCGCAGCCGTGCGGCTCCGAACGACGGGTACTGCACGAGCGCGACGCTGTTGGTGAGCTGCGACAGCAGGCGGACGGTCTTGACCAGCACCTCGTCGAGGTCCGGGCTCTGCCCGAGGAACGTCTCGATCGCCTGGCGCTGCGCGGAGGTGAGCGGGCGCAGGTCGGCGAGCTGGTCGACGAAGAGGCGGTAGCCCTTGTCGGTTGGCACGCGTCCGGAGGACGTGTGCGGAGCCGCGATCAGCTCCTCCTCCTCCAGCTGGGCCATCTCGTTGCGGATGGTGGCGGCCGAGACGCCGAACGCGTGGCGCTCGACGATCGACTTGGAGCCCACCGGCTCCCGGTTCGCCACGTAGTCCTGCACGATCACGCGCAGGACCTGGAGACCGCGCTCCGTGACCATACGACCGACCTCCCGCCGGACTCCGAGTGCCCGCGGGCACGACCGTCTGCGGCGCTGACGCCGCGCGGAGCCTGGCACTCCGCAACTCTGAGTGCCAATCATAACCGGGAGGCGGACCGCCCGGCGGGGTTGCGCGGGGATCGGCCGGGGTGCACTCCTGCAGGGCCGCGGGGAGGAGCCCCGTCATCCCCGAGGAGGAGGTCCCGCGCGGCCCGGTGCGGAGGGAGTCGCCGCATGCCACGATGGACGCCGAGCGCACGGGGGACGCCCGTCGCCGCCGCCGGAACGGAGACCATCATGTCGGCCACCCCTCCCCCGCCCCCCGTCTACGGGACCCCGGCTCCGCCGCTGAACCCGGCGGACGAGAAGACCTGGGCGATCGTCACGCACGTGACCGGCATCTTCTTCAGCTTCCTGCCCTCGCTGATCGTCTTCCTGGTCTTCAAGGGGCGCGGACCGTTCCTCGAGGCGCACGCCAAGACGGCCCTCAACTTCCACCTGACGACGCTGATCGCCTACGTCGCCGGGACGATCCTGTCCTTCGTCCTCGTCGGCTTCATCGTGTTCCTGGTCGTGCCGATCCTGGTGATCGTCTTCGCGATCATCGCCTCGGTGCGCGCCAGCGCGGGCGAGTACTACACGTACCCGCTCAGCATCCCGTTCTTCAAGTAGCCGCGGCACCGGGGCGGCGGTGCGCCGGCCGCCCCGGGATCCGGCCTCAGCCGTCGGTGAGACGGCGCACGACCGCGTCGGCCAGCAGACGGCCGCGCAGGGTCAGCACGATCCGGCCGCCGAGCGCCGCCCGGCCGTCGACGAGGCCGTCGGCGATGAGCCCCGCCACCTCGCTGCGCCGATCGGCGTCGATCGCGTCGATGGGCAGCCCGTCCGCCAGGCGCGAGCGCAGCAGCACGTCCTCCACCCGCCGCGTCCCCGCGTCGAGCGTCTCCCGCCCGGCAGCGGGCGAGACCCCGGTGCTCAGCCGGTCGGCGTAGGCCGCCGGGTGCTTCACGTTCCACCAGCGCACGCCTCCGACGTGGCTGTGCGCGCCGGGACCGACGCCCCACCAGTCGTGGCCGAGCCAGTACGAGAGGTTGTGCCGGGAGCGGTGGGCGTCGTCGCGCGCCCAGTTGCTGACCTCGTACCAGGAGTACCCGGCAGCGGCCAGGCGCGCGTCGGCGAGCTCATACATGTCGGCCGTGAGGTCGTCGTCCGGGGTCGCGACCTCGCCGCGGCGGATCTGACGGGCGAGCTTCGTGCCGTCCTCCACGATCAGGGCGTAGGCCGAGAGGTGGTCCGGCCGGTTGGCGAGCGCGGAGTCGAGCGACCGCTCCCAGTCCGCGAGGGACTCCCCCGGCGTGCCGTAGATGAGGTCGAGGCTGACCTGCAGGCCGGCCTCCCGCGCCCACTCGACCACGAGCGGGACCCGCTCCGGGTCGTGGGTGCGCTCGAGCGTGGCGAGGACGTGCGGCACGGCCGACTGCATCCCGAAGCTGACGCGGGTGAAGCCCGCCTCGGCCAGCGCGCGGAGGTAGGCGGCGTCGACGGAGTCCGGGTTCGCCTCGGTGGTGATCTCGGCGTCGGGCGCGACCCCGAAGTGGGTGCGGAGACCGTCCAGCATCCGCACCAGGTCGCCGGCGGGCAGGAGGGTGGGCGTCCCGCCGCCGAAGAAGACCGTGCGGGCGGGGCGCCGGGGCAGGCCCGCGCGCTCGAGCACCTCGGCACCGAGAGCCATCTCGGTGATCGCCTCGTCGGCGTAGTCCTGCTGCTTCGCCCCGCGGAGCTCGGTCGCCGTGTAGGTGTTGAAGTCGCAGTACCCGCAGCGGACCCGGCAGAACGGCACGTGCACGTAGAGGCCGAGGTCCCGCTGCTCCACGCCGTCGACGACGGACGCGGGCAGTCCGCCGTCGAGCGGAGCAGGATCGGCGATCGGGAGGGCGCTCCCCACGTCAGCTGACGCGCGCCGGCAGCAGCGCGCGGAGGTACTTGGCGACCTGGCGCTTCTGCACGGCGCGCAGCACCGGCGCGCCCAGGCGGTAGAGACGGGTGGAGGGTCGCGAGAAGACCCGGATGACGAGCCAGACCGAGTCGTCCGCGCGCTTCTCGACAACGAAGGACTCCTCGCCGCTCTCGGGGTGGCCCTCGAGGGTGCCGTAGGCGAAGCCGACCTGGTCGGGCTCGTCGACGACGTAGACCACGCGGACCGGGGCGTCGAAGACGCGGCCGAGCAGGGTCACGCGGAGCACGGCGGTCACGCCGGCGGTGATGTAGGGGGTGCCGTCGGGAGCGAAGTGCTCCTCCGTCGGCCGGCTAACGAGGTCGATCGGGGTGCCCGCCGCGTCGAAGTTGACGCCGGTGTACTGCACGCCGCTCCCGCTGGTGACGTCGGTCACCTCGATGCCGCTGCCGCGCTGCACGCCCCAGGTCATCAGGGAGGCGGTGGTGATGGCGAAGCGCTCGTCGCCCGAGCCGAGACGGGCCTCGAAACGCTCGGCCGTGAAGCCGTCCGGCGGGTACTCGAGCAGGTCGGGTGCCAGAGTGCCGCCGACCGCCGCGTAGGTGACCTGCGGCTGGCCCTCGAAGTTGGAGCGGCGGATGCTCACGTCCCGACCTTCTTCCCGGACTCCTCGAGCGCGGCGCGCGTCGAGTCCGCGTGCCGGGTGGTGCTGTCCATCCGACCCAGCGTATCCGACCGTCGGCGTCCCGAGCCGGGAACGACCGAGGGCCCTCCCCCGCCGGAGCGGGAGGAGGGCCCTCGTCGTGGTGCGGGTCGGGTCAGCTGCAGGGAGTCAGCTTCGCGACGGCGTCGGACAGGGTGCCGGTGCCGCCGAGGAGGACGACGCTCGTCGCTCCGCCGGCCTTGATGTCCTGCAGCACCTTGACCGGCACGCAGGTCGGGGGCACGGCGAAGAGGGGGCTCCCCGTGCCCCCGGCGGCCGCGGCTCCCGCCAGGGCGTCGGGGAAGTTCTCTCCGGTGGCCAGGAACACGGTCTTCGACCCGCGGGGGAAGGCCGCCAGGTTGAGCTGCTCCGAGGTGTCGTAGCGGTCGACCCCGCCGATGCGGTTGACGACCGGTCCGGCCGGCACCGTGAGGGAGTTCTGGATGCCGGCGCTGACCGACAGCTCGGATCCCGCGATGGTGAGCACCGGCGGCCGGAGCCGCGTCAGGATCCCGACAGTGGTCGGGTCGGCCGCCGGGAGGCCGCCGTTCACGAGGACGACGGGGGCGGAGTTCTTGCCCGCGGCGGCGGTGGCGCTGAGCGCGTCGGGGAACTTCTCGCCGGTCGCGAGCCAGGCCCCCTTCGGCGAGGTGCCGAAGGCGCTCTCGATGATCTTCCGCGACGTGTCGTAGCGGTCGGTGCCTCCGAGGCGGAAGACCCTCCCGTTCGCGTACTGGCCGAGGTCGGTCGCGAGGGCGTCGCTGACGCTGAGGTCGGAGCCGACGACGACGATCCGCTGGGGCTTGAGACGGGTGAGCTCGTCGCGCACGACCTGGCTCACAGAGTCGCGGTCGACCAGGAGGAGCGGGCCGCCCTGCTTCGCGGCGGCGGGACCGGCGCTGAGCGCGTCGGGGAAGTTCGCGCCGGTGGCGATGTAGACGACGGGGACGCCGGGGGTGTCGAAGGTCGCCTTCGAGATCTCGACGGCGGTGCCCTGGCGATCGGTGCCCGCGAGGCGGGTCACCGTCGGACCGTTGCCAGGGGTCGGCCCGGTGGTCGGCGGAGTCGTCGACGCGACGACCCTGAGGGGCACCCGGACGACGAAGGCGGAGCCCGCCGGCTGCTCGACACCGCGGCCGGCTCCCGTGACGCGGATGGAGGGAGCGCCCGTGAGCGAAGTGTCGCCGAAGTTCTGGTACCGGTCGTAGAAGTCCTGGTTCGGCTTCACCGCGACCGACGAGCCGTCGTCGAGGACCTTAGCGGGGGCGGTGAGCGCCGGGGTGCCGTCCGTTCCGACGGTGGCCCGGACGGAGGTGCCGAAGAAGCCGGGCACGCCCGTCTCGACGACGACGACGTCGCCGGCGCCCGCGTCGGTCAGGCTGCCGCCGCCGGCCCAGAAGACGCCGTCGTGGCGGGTCGAGCTCGGAGTGGTCGCGGACAGGTCGACCACGGCCTCGTCCTCGCCGCTCGCCGGAGCGACGGTCAGGCCGGCGGTGACGCTGAGGTCGAAGCCCGTCGTGGACTCGAGCGCCGGGGGGACGTAGGCGTCGTCCGCCTGCGGCGCCTCCGCGGTGAGGTCGAGCCTCACCGCGGGCTGCTCGAACGAGCCCACCGTGCGCTCGAGCGGGATCTCGATGGTGTTGGCGGCGGCGTCTACGGCCGAGGAGCCCGACACGAAGTCGGCATCGCTGGTGCTGAGGCGCCAGTCCACGGTCTCGTACCCCGGGTGCGACCACTCCGTGAACCCGGCGGACGCGCTCGCGGCCGGGAGCTCGACGGTGATGGTCTCCGCGTCGGAGGAGACGGACAGGCCCTTCGCGACGCCGAACTGGTCGATGTCCTTCCAGACGAAGGGCGCGGGCGACGCCTGCACCTCACGGCTCGCGGCTGATGCGGGTGCGGCGGCGACGAGCGATCCCGCCGTCACCGCTGCGACGCCCAGCAGCGCCGCCCCCGATCTGATCCAGTGCTTCCTCGTGCGTGCAGAGTCCACGGGCTTCCCCCTTGATCGTGATGAGAGGGCCGACCGTCGACGCTCCAGCCCCCGAGCGGATCGTCCTCGATCCGCAGCCGCGTCCAGCGCTCGAAAGCTACCTGGGAAGTGATCGGCGCCGCAATGGCCCCTCACCGCAGGTCCCCTCTCGGGGGGTGCGCCTCCGCTGGAGGAGTCCTACTTCTTGTCCTTGGTCTCGACGTCGCCCGAGAGCGCGGCGATGAACGCCTCCTGGGGGACCTCGACGCGGCCGACCATCTTCATCCGCTTCTTGCCCTCCTTCTGCTTCTCGAGGAGCTTGCGCTTGCGGGTGATGTCGCCGCCGTAGCACTTGGCCAGGACGTCCTTGCGCATCGCGCTGATCGACTCGCGGGCGATGATCCGGGCGCCGATGGCGGCCTGGATCGGCACCTCGAACTGCTGACGCGGGATCAGCTTGCGCAGGCGCCCCGTCATCAGCACGCCGTAGGCGTAGGCCTTCTCCCGGTGCACGATCGCGCTGAACGCGTCGACCTGCTCGCCCTGCAGCAGGATGTCGACCTTCACGAGGTCGGCCTCCTGCGAGCCGGCGGGCTCGTAGTCGAGCGAGGCGTAGCCGGCGGTCTTGGACTTGAGGTTGTCGAAGAAGTCGAAGACGATCTCGCCGAGGGGCATGTGGTAGCGGATCTCGACCCGGTCCTCGCCCAGGTACTCCATGCCGATCAGGGTCCCGCGGCGGCTCTGGCAGAGCTCCATGATCGTGCCGACGTAGTCCTTCGGCGCGAGGATCGCGGCCTTGACGATCGGCTCCGTGACGGCGGCGATCTTCCCGACGGGGAACTCGCTCGGGTTCGTGACGGTGACGGTCTTCTTGTCCTCCGTCGAGACCTCGTAGATGACCGAGGGCGCCGTGGTGATGAGGTCGAGACCGAACTCGCGCTGCAGGCGCTCGGTGATGATCTCGAGGTGCAGGAGGCCGAGGAAGCCGCAGCGGAAGCCGAAGCCGAGCGCCACCGACGTCTCGGGCTCGTAGACGAGCGCCGCGTCCGAGAGCTTGAGCTTGTCGAGGGCCTCGCGCAGGTCCGGGTAGTCGCTGCCGTCGATCGGGTACAGGCCCGAGAACACCATCGGGAGCGGCTCGGTGTAGCCGGACAGCGCCTGCGTCGCGGGCTTGGACGCCGTGGTGACGGTGTCGCCGACCTTCGACTGGCGCACGTCCTTCACACCGGTGATCAGGTAGCCCACCTCGCCGACCGCGAGACCCTGTGTCGCGACGGGCTCGGGGCTCGACACGCCGATCTCGAGGATCTCGTGCGTGGCGCGGGTCGACATCATCTGGATCTTCTCGCGCGGCGAGAGCTTGCCGTCGATCATCCGGACGTAGGTGACGACCCCGCGGTAGGCGTCGTACACGGAGTCGAAGATCATGGCGCGCGCAGGGGCGGAGGGGTCGCCGACGGGCGGCGGGATGAGCTCGGTGACGCGGTCGAGCAGCGCCTCGACGCCCATGCCGGTCTTGCCGGAGACGCGGAGGACGTCGTCCGGGTCGCCGCCGATGAGGCTCGCGAGCTCCTTCGCGTACTTCTCGGGGTCCGCGGCCGGCAGGTCGATCTTGTTCAGGACAGGGATGATCGTGAGGTCGTTCTCGAGCGCGAGGTAGAGGTTCGCGAGCGTCTGGGCCTCGATGCCCTGCGCCGCGTCGACCAGGAGGATCGCGCCCTCGCAGGCCGCCAGCGAGCGGCTGACCTCGTAGGAGAAGTCGACGTGGCCCGGAGTGTCGATCATGTTCAGGGCGAACGTGCGCCCGTCGCGCTCCCACGGCATCCGCACGGCCTGCGACTTGATCGTGATGCCGCGCTCGCGCTCGATGTCCATGCGGTCGAGGTACTGCGCGCGCATCGCCCGGTCCTCGACGACACCCGTGATGCCCAGCATCCGGTCGGCGAGGGTGGACTTGCCGTGGTCGATGTGGGCGATGATGCAGAAGTTGCGGATGGACGCCGGATCGGTCGCGGCGGGCTCGAGCCCGGAGTGTGCACGTGGAGACATCGTGGGACCAGTGTCCCATGCCCGGCGGCGGAGGCCGGGACCGGCGGCTACAGATCGAGTCCGTAGGTGCGGGTGGGCTCGACGCCGGGCGGGTTCTCCCGCTCGCCGAGGCGGACGAAGCCCATGCTCTCGTAGAGGGCGTGCGCGGTGGTCATCAGCGTGCCGCTGTTCATCACGACCCGCTGGAGGCCCCGCTCGGCGGCGAGCATCACGACGAACTCGGTGAGCAGCCGCCCGAGACCCCGCCCACGTGCCTCCGGGGCGACGGCGAGAAGCCGCCAGTCCAGCTCGCCGGGGCGGCCGAGCTCGTACAGGTTGGCGCCCGGGCGCGCAGTGGTGACCGTGGCGAGGATCCGCCCGTCGCCCTCGACGGCGACCCAGACCTCGCCCTCGACGTCGTGCCGGGCGACCGCGGCGACGTCGGCGGCGTACTCCTCCCCCAGCTCGTAGTCGTGGGCGTAGGCGGCGAGCCGCAGGCGCGAGACCTCGTCGTACTCCTGGGCCCGGACGCGCCGGACCAGCACCTCGGCGGCGCTCATCCGCGCACCGGGGCCGGGAGGGCGCGCAGCCCGTGCTCCAGCGCGGCGGGGTCAGCGGCGAGGCAGACGCGGATCCAGCCCTCGCCGGTGCGGCCGAAGGCGCTGCCGGGAGCGACGGCGACGAGGGTCTCGAGGAGGAACGACTCGACCCAGGAGGCGACGTCCCCGCCGGTCGCGTGCGCCATGTCGATCCACAGGTAGAACGCGCCCTCGGGCTCGCGGTAGGCAATCCCCCGCTCGTCGAGCACGCCCGTCGCGAGCCGCAGGTTGGCGAGGTAGTGGTCGGAGGCGGCGGCCACCGCGTCCTGCGGCCCGGTCAGAGCGGCGAGGGCTGCGCGCTGGTCCGGAGTGGCGACGCAGCTGATCGCCGCCTCCTGCACCGTGACCATGATCGACGTGAAGCCGGGAGGCGTCACGAGGTAGCCGACGCGGACGCCGGTCATCGCGTAGGTCTTCGAGAAGGAGAAGACGCTGAGGACGCGGTCGGCGTCGTCCCCGCGCTCCTGCGCGATGGCCGCGAGGCTCACGTGCGGGCGCCCGTAGGTGAAGTACTCGTAGACCTCGTCGCTGAGCACCCACAGGTCGTGGCGCCGGGCGATGTCGAGCAGGCGCTCGAGGACCTCTCTCGGGAACACCACGCCGAGCGGGTTGGACGGGCTGTTGACGATCAGGACGCGGGTCCGGTCCGTGATCAGGCGCTCGACCTCCTCGGGATCGGGGAGGAAGGCGTTCTCGGCGCGCAGCGTGTACGGCACGGGCACGGCGCCGATGGTCCGCGCGTTGGTCGTGAAGACGGTGTAGCCCGGGTCGGGGATGAGCACCTCGTCGCCGGGCCCGAGCAGGAGCGTCATCGCCTGGTGCAGCGCCTGCGTGGCGCCGACGGTCACCCAGACCTGCTCGACGTCCGCCTCGATGCCATTGTCCCTCGCCAGCTTCTCCACGATGGCCCGCCGGAGCTCGGGGACGCCGCCGTTGGGCCCGTAGCGGGTGTCGTCGGCCGCCCACGCCGCTCGGGCCGCCTCGATGATGTGCGGCGCGGTCGGCACGTCGGGCTCGCCCACCGCGAGGAGGGTGACTCCGTCGAGCCGCAGCGCGATCTCGAACAGGTGGCGGATGCCCGAGGGCGGCACCGCGGAGAGGTGATCGGCGAGACGGGGCACCGGCGTCACGTTACCGGCGGGCCCGGACCGCGAGACGCCACGGCGGTCCGCCTCCCCCGGCGTGTCGCCCCGGCGGCCCCGACCCGGACGGCGCCGCCTCCGCGGGCGCGGCGCGGTTGAAGGGTGACGACGGGTGCGCTAAAGTTCCTTGTTGGCTTGCGCTCCCCCTCCGGACACCCGGCAGGCGTGGAGTGATCAGAAGCCGGCGACCTCCAGTCGCACCGCAGGGCGTTCAGACGCCCGCGGAAGGGGCACTCCGTCGAGTAGCCGGCTGCACACACGCACATCCGAGAAGAAGGTAATCCACGTGGCAAACATCAAGTCGCAGATCAAGCGCAACCTCACCAACAAGAAGGCGAACGAGCGCAACAAGGCCGTCAAGAGCGAGCTGAAGACCGCCATCCGCTCGGTCCACACCGCCATCGCCGCCGGCGACACCGAGAAGGCCGGCACCGCCCTCGCCTTCGCCGCCAAGAAGCTCGACAAGGCCGCCAGCAAGGGCGTCATCCACAAGAACCAGGCCGCGAACCGCAAGTCGGCCATCGCGAAGCAGGTCGCCGCGCTGTAGTACTGCGCGAAGCTGCAACGACGAAGGGTCCGGCCTCTGGCCGGGCCCTTCGTCGTTGCAGCTTCGCGGTCGACGGGCTCCTCGTGCCTCGTCGCCCGTCGCGCAGTCGGCTTCCGCGCTTAGTTGCGGTGGGAGGAGCGGGTTTCGTTCCGGGTACGACGATCCGCTCGCACGCGGATCGCCGGTGACCCTGCGAAGGCATCGTCCGGCTCTCGATCGGCTGCGGCCCGGTCGGCTACCGCGGAGGGTCGCGGGGGGAGGCGCGGAGAGCGTTTCGGGGTACGACGATCCGCTGACACGCGGATCGCCGGTGAGCTGTGCCGTCTTCGACGGGCTCCTCGTTCCTCGTCGGCCGTCGCGCGGTCGGCTCACAGGGGTGGTCGCTGTGGGAGGAGCGTCCTGCGTTCCGGGTACGACGATCCGCTGACACGCGGATCGCCGGTGACCCGCACCGATCTCGACGGGCTCCTCGTTCCTCGTCGCCCGTCGCGCGGTCGGCTTACAGGGGTGGTCCCGGTGGGAGGAGCGGGGAGCGTTCCGGGTACGACGATCCGCTCGCACGCGGATCGCCGGTGACCCGCACCGATCTCGACGGGCTCCTCGTTCCTCGTCGCCCGTCGCGCAGTCGGCTTTCGCGCATCGTTGCGGTGGGAGGAGCGGGTTCCGTTCCGGGTACGACGATCCGCTCGCACGCGGATCGCCGGTGACCCTGCGAGGTCGTCGTCCGACTCTTCGTCGGCCGCGGTGCGACCCTGCGAGGGGAGGTGATCCCCTCACTGCTGGTCGAGTGGACGCGGAGCGGCGTATCGAGAACCGCCGGGGACGAGGTCGGTGCGGATCGCGGGCGCAGGGCCTTTCGGGCGGGTCAGAGGCCCCGGGCGGAGACGACGGAGACCATGCGCTCGAGGGCGTACACGGGGTCGCGGGTGGCGCCCTTCACGTTCGCGTCGGCGTCGGCGACCGTCAGGATCGCGGTGCCGAGGCCCTCGCCGGTCCAGCCCTGCAGGTCGCGCCGGGCCCGGTCCACCTGCCACGGAGCGAGGCCCAGACGCGAGGCGACCTGGCCCGAGCCCTCGCGCGAGCCGGCGACCTTCGCCATGGTCCGCAGCTTGCTCGCGAACGCGGCGACGATCGGTACCGGGTCGGCGCCGGAGGCGAGGGCGTGGCGGAGCCCGAGCAGCGCCTCGCCGTGACGGCCCGCGATCGCGGAGTCGGCGACGGTGAAGGCCGTGGTCTCGACGCGGCCGCCGTAGTACTTCGCGACGGTCGCCTCGGTGATCTCGCCGGTGGCGTCGGACAGCAGCTGCTGGCACGCCGACGCGAGCTCGTCGAGGTCGTCGGAGAAGGCCGACACCAGGGCTCGGACGGCGCCGGTGGTCGCCGTGCGGCCGGCGGTGCGGAACTCGGCGATCGCGAAGTCGACCTTGTCGCTCTCGCGCTTGAGCTCGGCGCAGACGATCTCGATGCCGCCGCCCGTGCCCGAGCGGATGGCGTCGAGGAGCTTCTTGCCCCGGTTGCCGCCGCCGTGGCGGAGCACCAGGGTCGCCCCGTCCGCGGGCGCCGAGAGGTAGTCGAGGGTCTCGAGGAGGAACGCGTCCGTGCACTTCTCGACGTTCGAGACGCGGATGAGGCGGGGCTCGTCGAAGAGGGACGGGCTCGCGAGCGTCAGCAGCTCCCCCGGCGCGTAGCCGCCGGCATCGATGTCGCTGACCTCGAGGCTCGGGTCCTCGGCCCGGAGGAACTCGCGGAGGAAGCGCAGCGCGCGGTCGGCGAGGAACTGCTCCGGGCCGGTGATCAGCACGATCGGCGCCGGCCGGGTCTGGTTCCAGGCGAGCTGCCGGATCGCCGCCTTCGAGGGCGCTGCCTTCGCGCGCGCCGGGGCCCTGCCTGCCATGCCGTGTCCTTCCGTGCCGCGCCCGTCCGAGCGCCCTCCACCCTACGGCCCGCTCACGGCGCCCCGAGGCCGCCGCGGGAGCCGTCGCGCCGCTCACCCAGACCGCGATCCCGTCGCTGCGGGACGCGAGCACGACCGTACCCTCGACATCCGACCTCAGCGCCTCGACCCCGCGCTCGGCCAGCAGAGCGAGGAGCGACGGGTTCGGATGTCCGTAGTCGTTCTCCGCCCCGACGGAGATCAGCCCGACGCTCGCGCCGAGCGCGTCGTAGAGGGCGGGCGACTGGTCCGCGGAGCCGTGGTGCGCGACCTTGACCACGTCGACCCGGCCGACCGGCAGCCGGGAGACGCGCCCCTGCTCCTGCTCGCCGAGGTCGCCCAGGAGCGCGACGGAGAGCGGGCCGCCGCGGGCGTCCGGGCCGATGTCGACCCGGAGGGTCACGCTCGCCTCGTTCCCCCGCAGCGCGCTCCGCCGCTCCGGCCACTCGACCCGCCAGCGCAGCGAGCCGAGCGCGCCGCTGTCGCCGCGGACCGCCTCCTGCACGGCGACCCCCGCGCCGGTGAGCGCCGCCCGGTCGCGCTCGTCGTCGCGGCCCGCGGCGGGCCCGACGAGCGCGGCGTCGGTCCGTCCGAGGACGGCCTGGAGCCCGCCGACGTGGTCGAGGTCGTAGTGAGTGAGCACCAGCAGCGGGATCCGGTCCACTCCCATCAGGCGGAGGCAGGCCTCGAGCGGTGCGGGCTCGGGCCCCGTGTCGACGAGCAGCACGCCCGCGTCTCCGCGGAGGAGGACCGCGTCGCCCTGCCCGACGTCGCACATCGCGACACGCCAGTCCTCGGGAACCGAGGCGGCGCGAAGGAGCGGCGTGGCGACGGTGGTGCCGCCGGCGGCGGCGATCGCGCACGCCAGCCCGACGGCGGCGACCCGGCGCACCCGCGCGAGCCGCGGCGACTGCGTGACCAGCACGAGGGCGAGCAGGGTCAGCACGGTGAGCGTGAGCGCTCCTCCTACTCCGGGCCACCAGGCGATCCTCGGGGCGGGCCACGAGTCGACGGCGCGGGCGATCGAGGCGATCCACCAGGCGGGGACGGCGGCGAGCCGGATCGCAGCGTCGGCGGCTCCGGGCCACCAGGGGGCGAGCAGGCAGCCGACGAGCCCGAGCCCGGTCGCGGCGGGTGCCGCGGGCTCGGCGAGCAGGTTGGCGAGCACTCCGTACACCGGCACCGACGGGTCCACGAGCAGCAGCACGGGCTGGCAGGCGAGCTGCGCCGCGGTCGGCACCGCGAGCAGCAGGGCGAGAGGCCGGGGCAGCACTCGACCGAGAGCGCCCGCGATCGGCTCGGCGAGCAGCAGGAGTCCGGCGGTGGCGAGGACGGACAGCACGAAGCCGAGCCTCCCCGCGATCGAGGGGTCGGCGGCCACGAGCACGACGACGGTCGCGAGCAGGGCGGGCACGGCCGCTCCGGAGCGACGCCCGAGCCGCGCGAGGAGGACCACCGTCGCCATCACGGCGGCCCGCACCACGCTCGGCTCGGGGGTCACCAGCACCACGAAGCCGGCGAGCAGGGCGAGGGCGGCGACGGTCCGGAGGCGGCGCCCGGCGCCGAGGAGCGCCGCGATCGTCCAGCCGGCGACCACCACCACGGCGCAGTTGGCGCCCGAGACGGCGGTCAGGTGGGTGAGCGACGCGGTGCGCATCGCCTCCTCGAGCCCCGCGTCGAGCGCGGACGTGTCGCCGGTCGCGAGGCCCGGCAGCAGCCCCGCCACGTCGCCGCCGACCAGCGCCGCGCGTTCGAGGAAGCGCGAGCGCAGCACCTCCGCGACGGCCGCCGCTCCCCCGGGACCGCGCCGGTCCTGAACGGACGCCGCCCTCAGCATCGTCGCCTCGCCGACGGGCGCCTCCTGCGCCGCAGCACGCGCCTCCAGGTCGAGCTCGGCGCCCACCGGCAGCCGACCGCCGGGATCGGCGAGCAGCACGCGGACGGGGGCCGCGGTCGACGCGTCTCCCACCCGCAGCGCCGTCGCGTCGAACCACACTCCCCCGGTCGCGAGCGGTCGGGCACCCGTGTCGACGCGCACGGTGACCGGGGTGAGGGCGCGATCCTCCTGTGCCTCCCGCAGCGACGCCGGGTGGTCACCGGGCGCCGCGGCGACGACGGAGGTGAGGGCGAGGGCGGCACCCGCGCCCCCGACGAGCACCGCTCCGACCAGCCGCCCGCCGAGGCCGCGCCGGAGCAGGACGCACGCCGCCCCGAGCAGCACCCAGCCCGCGGCGCACCACGAGAGGCCCCCGTCGAGCACTGCCGCGACCGGCAGCATCCCGGCCGCCCACGCGGTGGTCCAGGCGGCCACCGCTGCCGGCAGGAGCCGCAGGTCCGCCGCCCGCACGCTCCTCACGGCGCGACCTGGTCGCGGAACGCGGCGAGCGTCTTCTCGCCGATCCCGGGGACCTCGAGCAGCTGGTCGACGGAGGAGAACGGGCCGTTTGCCTCCCGGTGGGCGACGATCTTCTTCGCGGTCGCCGGGCCGATCTCGGGCAGCTCCTCCAGCTGGGCCGCCGTCGCCGTGCTCAGGCTCAGCACGGATCCGGCGGCGGAGGCTCCTCCTGGAGCGGCCCCGCCCGGAGCCGCTCCCGCCGCGGCCGGCGCCGCTCCCACGGCCGGCACGACGATCTGCTCGCCGTCCACGAGCCTCCGGGCCAGGTTGACCGCCGCGCGCTCCGCCGACTCCTGGAACCCTCCGGCGGCGTCGACCGCGTCCGCCACCCGCGCCTCCGGCGACAGGACGTACAGCCCCGGAGAGGCGACCTCGCCGGCCACGTGAACGTACAGCGACTCGACCGCCGCAGCAGCGGGCGCGCTCGTCGACACGGCGGGCTCCAGGACCCGCTCATGACCGCTCGACCGCGCTCCCGCGAGCAGCACCGCGACCACCGCGGCGCCGATGACGAGCACGACCGCCGCTCCCACTCCCACGCGCCAGCGCGGGCGGGCGCGGCGGGGCCGCAGCAGCGCCGTCAGCTGCTCGTCGTCCGTCCCGCTGGTCTCTGGCATCCGCCGACGGTAGGACCCGCGTCACCGCCCGGCGCGGCCGCCGACACCGATCCGGGGACAGCCCGCCGGATCGCCTCCCTGTGGAGGAGAGAGCAGCACCGGCGCAGGACGGACGACGGGGCCCCTCCTGCGAGAGGAGGAGCCCCGTCGGGACGGATCGGCGGCTAGACCGCCTTCGTCACCAGGTTCACCAGGCGCGGCGCCCGCACGATCGCCTTCACGACCTCGCGGCCGACGAGAGCCCGGGCGACGCCGGCCGTGGCCCGCGCCTTCTCCTCGAGCTCGTCGGAGGAGATCTTCGGCGAGACCTCGAGCCGGTCGCGGACCTTGCCGTCGACCTGCAGGATCGCCGTGACCTTCTCCTCGACCAGCAGCGACGGGTCGGCCTTGCGCCACAGCGCGTGCGCGACGGTGCCCTCGTAGCCCAGACGGTGCCACATGTCCTCGGCCGTGTACGGCGCGAACAGGTTGAGAGCCATCGCGACCACCTCGACCGCCTCGCGGACCGCGGGGTCCCCGGCCCCGGCGCCCGAGTCGACGACCTTGCGGGTCGCGTTGACGAGCTCCATCAGCCGCGCGACCACGACGTTGAACTTGAACGCCTCGATCAGCGACGGGGACTCCGCGAGGAAGCGGTGGGTCTGGCGGCGCAGAGCCGCGTCGCCCGACTTCCACTCGACGTCGGGCCTCGAGGTGACGTCCTTCGCCAGGCGCCAGGCGCGGGCGAGGAACTTCGCGCTGCCGCCGGGCGAGACGTCGGCCCAGTCGATGTCGTCCTCGGGCGGGCCGGCGAACGCCATCGTCAGGCGCACGGCGTCGACGCCGAACTCGTCCAGCTGGTCCGAGAGGCGGACGATGTTGCCCTTCGACTTGGACATCGCCGCGCCGTCCATCTGCACCATGCCCTGGTTCAGCAGCGCCGTGAACGGCTCCGTGAACGACACGTAGCCCAGGTCGAACAGCACCTTGGTGATGAAGCGCGCGTACAGCAGGTGCAGGATCGCGTGCGTCACGCCCCCGACGTACTGGTCGACGGGCGCCCACTTCTCGGCGAGCTTCGGATCGAAGGCCTGCGTGTCGTCCTTCGGCGAGAGGAAGCGGAGGAAGTACCACGAGGAGTCCACGAAGGTGTCCATCGTGTCCGGGTCGCGGCGCGCGGGCGAGCCGTCCACCGGGTGCGGCACGTTCACCCAGTCCTCCGCCGCTCCGAGCGGCGACGAGCCCTTCGGCTGTAGGTCGAGGCCGTCGGTGGAGGGCAGGACGACGGGCAGCTGGTCCTCGGGCACCGGCACGAGCTCGCCGTCGGCTCCGTGGATGATCGGGATGGGGGTGCCCCAGTAGCGCTGACGCGAGATCAGCCAGTCGCGCAGGCGGTAGTTCTTGGCCGAGCGGCCGCGGCCGCGCTCCTCGAGCATCCTGATGACGCGCTCGATGGCGGTGCGCTTGGAGAGCCCGTCGAGCGGCCCGGAGTTGATCAGGCGGCCGTCGCCGGTCAGCGCCTCGCCGGTCGTGGCGGGGTCGAGCGAGTACTCCTTCTCGAGCGCGGCCAGCTCCTCCGGGTCCTCCGGGATGACCGGGATCGCCCCGGTGACGGACGCGTTGGTGTCGACGACCACGCGCACGGGCAGGTCGAAGGCGCGGGCGAAGTCGAGGTCGCGCTGGTCGTGCGCGGGCACGGCCATGACGGCTCCGTGGCCGTAGTCGGAGAGGACGTAGTCGGCGGCCCAGATCGGCAGCCGCTCGCCGTTCACGGGGTTCACCGCGTAGCGGCCGAGGAACACGCCGGTCTTGGGGCGGTCGGCGGTCAGGCGCTCGATCTCGCTCGACTTCTGCACCGTCTCGAGGTAGCTGCGGAACGCGTCGCGGATCGCGGGCTCGGAGCCCTCGACCAGCTCGGAGGCGAGGTCGGAGTCGGGCGCGACGACCATGAAGGTCGCCCCGTAGAGCGTGTCGGGGCGCGTGGTGAAGACGGTGACGCGCTCGTCGCGGCCCTCGATCTCGAACTCGACGTCGGCGCCGATGGAGCGGCCGATCCAGTTGCGCTGCATGGCGATGACCTTCGACGGCCAGGATCCCTCGAGCTGGTTCAGGTCGTCGAGCAGCCGGTCGGCGTAGTCGGTGATCTTGAAGTACCACTGCGTGAGCTTCTTCTTGACCACGACCGCGCCGGAGCGCTCGGAGGTGCCGTCCGCGAGGACCTGCTCGTTCGCCAGGACCGTCTGGTCCACCGGGTCCCAGTTGACCCAGCTGTCCTTGCGGTAGGCGAGGCCCTTCTCGTACATCTTGAGGAACAGCCACTGGTTCCACTTGTAGTACTCGGGGTCGGAGGTGTGCAGCACGCGGTCCCAGTCGAAGGACGCGGCGTAGCGCTTCATCGAGCGCTTCTGCTGCTCGATGTTGTCGTAGGTCCAGGTGACCGGATTCAGCCCGCGCTTGATCGCGGCGTTCTCGGCGGGCAGGCCGAAGCTGTCCCAGCCGATCGGGTGGAGGACGTTGAAGCCCTGCTGGCGCCAGTAGCGCGCGATCACGTCTCCGAGCGCGTACGCCTCGGCGTGGCCCATGTGCAGGTCGCCCGAGGGGTACGGGAACATGTCGAGCACGTACTTGCGGGGGCGCTTGTCGTCGGGGTCGTCCGTCGCGAACGGGCGCGTCTCCTCCCAGATCGGGAGCCACTTCTCCTGGAGCGCTCGGAAGTCGTAGCGCTCCTCGTCGCTCGCGCCGGTCTGCCGGGAGGTGTCTTCTGCCACAGGTGCTTCTCACTTCTGAAGGAGGGGGAGAACGCGCACACGTGGGCGGCTGCGTTCGACCATCAACCCTACTGGCCCTGCGCGCACGGGAGACGAACGCGGCGCCCGCTCACTCCTCGGCGGCGCCCAGCACCGCGAGGAGCGCCCGCGCCTTCAGCCGCGTCTCCTCGACCTCCTCCTCCGGCACCGAGAGCGCGGTGATGCCGCCGCCGGTCCCCAGGCGGGCGCGCTCGCCGTCGAGCACGAGGGTGCGGATGGTCATCGCGAGGTCCAGCGAGCCGTCCGAGCCCAGGCGGCCGAAGGCGCCGGAGTAGACGCCGCGGGGACCGCCCTCCCACTCCCGCAGCAGCTCCACCGCCCGGCGCTTGGGCGCTCCCGTCATCGAGCCGGCCGGGAAGAGGGCTGCGATCAGCTCGGCGATCCCGACGCCCGGCGCGCGGCGGGCCGAGACCTCGCTGACCAGCTGGTGGACGTGCGGGTAGCTCTCCACCTCGAGCAGGCGGTCGACGACGACGGAGCCGGGGGCGGCGATCCGGGCGAGGTCGTTGCGGACGAGGTCCACGATCATCACGTTCTCGGCCCGCTCCTTCACGCTCGAGACGAGCTCGTCCCGGAGCGCGCGGTCCTCGTCGGCGTCCCGGCCCCGGGGGCGCGTGCCCTTGATGGGATGCGTGGCGACGCGTCCGTCGGCCCCGCCGGTGAGGAACCGCTCGGGCGAGGCGCTGACGAGCGCGAGCGGGTCGAGGCGGATCAGCCCGCCGTGATGGCTCGGGCTGGAGCGGCGGAGGCGACGGTACGCCTCGACCGGATCGAACCGGCCCTCGACGACGATCTCGTCGGTGAGGCAGAGCTGGTAGGCGTCCCCCGCGCGGATAGCCTCCTGGCAGCGGCCGATCAGCGCCGTGTACTCGGCGGCGGAGTGGCGGCGGACCGGGTCGCCGGCGGGCTCGGGATCCGCGGGGTCCGCGGGGGCGGGCGCCCCGACGAGCTCGAGCAGGCGCGCGGTGAGCTCCTGCACGTCTCCCGTGGCGACCAGGCGGACGGTCCGGGCCCCGTGGTCGAACTCGAGCACGGGGTCGCCCCGGAGCAGGGCGAGGGCCGGCGGATCCGCGGGGCCGGTCGGCGCCGAGGGCAGGGAGACGGAGGCTGCTCCCGCCTCGTAGGAGATCCAGCCGTAGCGGCCGAGCGCGCGGTCGCCCGCCGGGGCCTCGTCGTCGACCGCGGCGAGCGCCGCCGCCACGTCGCCGCCGGCCTCGACGAGGAGCACGTCCCCGCGGGCGCACGCGCCGAGGTAGGAGCGGCCGCTCGTCGCTCCGAGGCCCGAGTCGAGCCAGAACGACGCCTCGGCCGTGGCGAACAGGGCGTGGTGCGCGAGCTCCGGATCGACCCAGGGCAGCTCGATCGAGCGGACGTGCCGATCCTCCGAGACCACTGGGCTAGCGTAGGCGGTCGTGGACGGCGAGCAGGTTCGGGAGTGGGACGGGCGGGCCCTGACGAGCGTTCCCGAGCCGCCCGGCACCTCCCTGGACGCGGCCGACTCCTGGCTGGTGGACGAGGGACGCGTCCGCGGGCTCGACCTGCACCGCGAGCGGTTCGCCGCCTCCGTCGCCTCGGCGGGCGGGCACCCGGACGTCGAGCCGTTCCTCCACGCCGCGATCGCCGCCCTGCCCCGCGAGGGCCGCTCCTTCCCCCGCGTCGAGCTCTCGGGAGGCGCCCTGCGGCTCCGGCTGCGATCCGCCCCGCCGACGACCCGCTCCGTGGTGCTGTGGACGAGCCCCGTGGATCCGCGCCGGACACCGTCCTGGAAGGGGCCGGACATCGCACGTCTCGCCCTCCTGCGGACGCGCGCGCACGCCGCGGGAGCGGACGAGGCCGTGCTGCTCGACGCCGAGGGCGCCGTCATCGACGGAGCGAGCAGCGCGATCCTGTGGTGGCTGGGCGACGCGCTGGTCGTCCCTCCGGCGACGAGCACCCGCGTGCGCAGCGTGACGGCTCGCACCGTCTCGGTGCTCGCCGGCGCGCTCAGCGTGGACGTGATCGAGGCCCCGGCCGAGCCGGGTTCGCTCGAGGGCCGTGAGGTCTGGACGGCCAACGCCCTGCACGGTCTGCGGCTGGCGACCGCCTGGGCGGACGGACCGGCGCTCGCCGCGGAGCCGGGCCGCCTGGACGCCTGGCGGAAGCGGCTGGACGCTCTCAGGCGGCCTCTCCCGGCGCTCTGACCCGCGGAGGACCTCAGCTCCCGCGCGTCCCCCAGACGGAGGGCCCCCGTTCCGGTCCCACTCGTGCGTCCGCCGTGCGAGCATCGAGTACCCCCTCTTCCGGCCCCCGCCGGCCACTCGAGAAAGTCCTGCGATGACGCGTTCCCCCTCCCCCCGCCCCCTCGCCTCCGGGCTGATCGCGCTCGTCGCGACCGGTGCCCTGCTCTTCGGCGCGACCCCGGCCCTCGCCGCGGAGAACCCGCAGAAGCCCCTGTCCTCCTCCGAGGAGGCGCCGACCGGCCTCGCTCCCGCGAGCGAGTCGCCCGAGGCCGCCCAGCAGACCGCCCGCGCGGCCGTCAGCTACTACAACGCCCTCGTCGGCGGCGAGGAGCTGGCCGCCGGACAGCGGATCGTCTCGGGCACGAACGGCTACTCGTTCCGGATGCAGACCGACGGCAACGCGGTCGTTTACGACCCGCAGGGCCGCCCCACCTTCGCGACGAACACCCAGGGCCGCGGCGACCACCTGGTCATGCAGACCGACGGCAACATGGTCGTCTACTCCGCCAAGGGCGGCCCCGTGTGGAGCACGAACACGATCAACGAGGCGGGCGCCTCGGTGATCATGCAGCCCGACGGCAACCTCGTCGTCTACCGCGAGAACGGCTCGCCCGCCTGGGCGAGCAGCGTCCGCCGCGTCATCGCCGAGCCGGTGACCGACACGCTGTTCACGGAGCAGACCCTCCGCCCCGTCCACCAGCTCACCTCCGCCGACGGCCGCTTCAGCGCCGTCATGCAGAACGACGGCAACTTCGTCGGCTACGGCCCCAAGGGCGCAGTCTGGGGCACCGGCACCGGCGGCTCCGGCAACCGCATCACCATGCAGAAGGACGGCAACGCCGTCATCTACGGCTCCGACGGCTCCGTCAAGTGGTTCTCGGGCACGCGCGGCAAGGACCTCCGCCTGGGCATCAACAACGCCGGCTCGCTGATCATCGTGAACCCGTCCGACGACGTGATCTGGACCAGCCAGGCCGCCTTCCCCTCGACCACCCTCTACGCGGCGAACTCGCTCGAGGCGGGCAGCTTCCTCCGCTCCGCGAACGGCGTCTACCGAGCGGTGATGCAGGCGGACGGCAACTTCGTCGTCTACGGCAAGAACGGCCCGATCTGGGCGTCGAAGACCACCCGCGCAGGCGGCT
>NZ_PSUZ01000010.1:0-123648 GCF_002932095.1 Rathayibacter sp. AY1G1 | reverse complement strand
GGTCCTGATCGGCCTCGCGCTCGCCGTGCACCGCCGCCGGACCGTGCTCCGCGACGCTCCCGGCCGCCCGACCGTCGTCGCCGAGTACGACCCGCCCGAGCTGCCACCGCCGCCCGCGCCGCCGCTCGAGGAACTCGACGAGGATCCGACGTAGCTCGACGTCGACGACGAGAACGAGGACACGCTGCCGGCGAAGGCCGCCGCGTGGAAGCCGTTCGGTCCGGAGTACCAGACCGGCTCCTCGCCGGTGCGCTCGTAGGCCGACGCGAGCTCCGCCGACCACTCCTTCTCGAGACCGAAGAGCACGGCCCACGGCAGCAGGCGCTCCGTCACCTCGACCACCTCGACCGGTCCGACCGTGCGCCGATCCGCCCCGCGGGGCGACTGCAGCATCGCGATCCGGTCGGCCTCGGCCAGGCGGATGTACAGCTCGAGACCGCGCAGGTGGTCGCGCAACTCCGCGCCCGCGGCCGTCAGCGGCACCCTCGAGACCAGGATCGTCCCGACGACGGCCGCGACGATCGCGACGAGCATCAGCACGAGCGGGAGCGCTCCGCCGAAGGAGCCGGTCATCAGGAGGATCGCGCCCAGGAAGGCGGCCATGACACCCAGCAGCAGCGGGACGATCACGAGCACGCTGCCGCCGATCGTCCCGGCCTTCTTCAGTCCCGCCTCGGTCACCCTGTTGCCCAGCGCGGTCTGGAACTGTCCGACGGCCTTGCCGAACTCCTTGTCCTTGCCCGAGAGCTCACGCACCGTCCCCGGCGCCCGGCCGAGGGCGATGTCGAGGAACTCGCGGTCGTCGGAGGCGAGGGGCCGCGGGCGTCCCGCGCGTCGCGTCGGCGTCGTCGCAGGGTCGAGCACCCGCACGGCGTACTCCTGCTTCCGCCCCTCCCCCGTCTCCTCGATGCGCACGAGACCGCGGACGGCGGCGTCCAGGAGTCCGGCCGCGGGGGCCTTCGACGTCTTCCGCAGCAGCGCGGCGGAGAGGAACAGCCCCTCCGCGGGCGGGTCGTACTCGGCGACGACGGTCGGGCGGCCGGGAGCGTCGCGGAGCACGGTCCGGCGGCGGTGCACGGCGAGCGCGAGGCCGATCAGGACCGCGGCGAGGCCGCCCAGCTGCACCCAGGACCAGCCGGAGGCGAGGTAGCGGTCGTCGCGCGGCGTGAAGGTCCCGGGAGCGAAGCCGATCGCCACGGTCACGTTCTCCCCCGGAGCCAGCGACTCCCCCGATGCCGTGACGACCGCGCCGTCGCGGCCGATCGGACAGGGCGTCGTCGAGCCCTCCGGTCCCCGGTAGCAGCTGACGGTCCCCGTCGCGGCGGAGGCCAGCGACCCGGCGAGCTCGACGCGCACGTCGTAGCGGTCGAAGGACTGGCGCCAGCCCGTGCCGTTGACGTCCCAGTAGAACTCGTCCTCGCCGCTGCGCGTGCCGGATCCAGGCAGGGTCGTGTTGTGCTGCGTGTAGGTGAAGACGTAGGTCTGGCCGCCGCTGACGAACTCGTCCGCCGCGCTGGTGACCAGGAGGAAGCCGTCCTCGCGCTCGGTGTCGACCGGCCGCGCCTCCCCGTCGCCGTCGGTGACGGACACCAGGTCGACGTCGGTCGGGTGCCCCTCGTAGTCGAGCGGGATCGCGCGCTGCATGCCGCGGTTCTGCGACGGCGGGAACTCGGCGACGAAGGTCTCGACAGTGGTCAGCGTCGAGCGGCCCTCCTCGTCGCGGTCGAGACGGAAGTCGGCCGAGTACTCCGAGAACCGGAAGCCGTCCACGTCCGCGCGCACGACACCCGCGACGGGCTGCGGAGCCGCGACAGGGTGCGGAGCCGCCACGGCCTGCGCCGCCGCTCCGCCGACCAGCAGCGGGACCGCGAGGGCGACGGCCGCCGCGCGCCGCGCGACCACCCCCGCCCGGCCGGTCGAGGCGGACAGGATCGTGCCGAGCAGCCCCCACATGCCTGCGATGCTACGCGCCGACGCTCGCCCGGCACGTCCCCCGGGCGGACTACTGGAGCAGGAACTGCGTGGGCGAGCCCGAGGGGATGCCGGAGACCGATACCGACAGGTTGTAGGCGGCGCCGCCCGCCTCGACCGCCTCGCGTCCGCCGGAGCAGGTGTCGGCGGAGGAGCGGGTGCGGTCCCACGTCAGCGCGCTGCCCATCACCGAGCGGCCCGCCTGGAGGAGCACCGGCAGATCGGCCGCGCCGGTCTGGCAGTCGGTCGAGGTCCAGATCTGCTCGGAGCCGCTCGTGATCGTGAAGACCTGCTTGCTCGTGCCCGCGTCGATCACGCAGTCGGTGCTCGAGATGTTGGCCAGCGAGAGCGAGAGCTGCGGATCCTCGCCGGGCGCGTAGCTCGTGGCGTCCGTGACCGCGGTGACGGCGACGGAGTCGGCCGAGCAGGCGGGTGCGGCGCCGGGCGTCGCACCGGGCGAGGTGGTCGGGTAGAGCGTCGGCAGCACGACGGTCGGCGTGGGGCTCGACGCGGCGTCGGAGCCGGTCATCCGCGGGAGCAGCGACAGCACCACCGCCAGGCCCGCGACGATGACGACCAGCGCGAGCAGCACTCCGGCGCGGCGTCGCCGGTAGACCCGGGAGGGCAGGCGGCGGGGCGGCGGAGTCACCGGGACAGGCTACGACGTGGCGGCGGTCAGAGCGTCTTCAGCATGCGGGTGTTGCCGAGCGTGTTCGGCTTCACCCGGGCGAGGTCGAGGAACTCGGCGACTCCCTCGTCGGGAGAGCGGAGCAGCTCGGCGTAGACCTCGGGGTCGACGACCTTCTCGCCGATCGGCTCGAAGCCGTGGCGGGCGAAGAAGTCGACCTCGAAGGTGAGGCAGAACAGGCGCTTCAGGCCGAGCTCGCGCGCGTCGTTCTCGAGGCGCTCCAGGATGTGGTGGCCCACGCCCCTCCCGAGCCAGTCGTGCGCGACCGCGAGGGTGCGCACCTCCGCGATGTCGTCCCACATCACATGGAGCGCACCGCAGCCGATCGCCGTCCCGTGGCCGTCCTCGGCGATGCGGAACTCCTGCACGGCGCCGTAGAGCACCACGCGGTCCTTGCCCAGGAGGATGCGCTCGTTCACGAGCGGCTCGCTGAGCTCCTGGATGAAGGGGACATCGCTCGTGCGCGCGCGGCGCACCGGGTACTTCCAATCGGCCATTCGACAAGCCTAGGCCGCACCGGGCGCGGGATCCTGCGAGCAGGCGCCCACCCCCGGACGACGACGTGCCCGCCCCCTCGCGAGAGGGGACGGGCACGTCGTCGTTCGGCAGCCTGCTACGACATCAGGTCGGGCGTCGCCGGGCCGGCCGTGGCCGCTCCGGTGGACGCGCCGGCGCTGATCGAGATCAGACGCGGGGTCGTGGTGAAGACGAACCTGTTGTCGGCGAAGTCCACGTGGATGTGGTCTCCGGCGCCGAGCTCGCCGTGCAGGATCCGCTCGGACAGCTGGTCCTCGATCTCGCGCTGGATCGCCCGGCGCAGGGGGCGCGCACCGAGGGCCGGGTCGAACCCGACCTCGATCAGGCGCTCCTTGGCCGGCTGCGTCAGCTCCACCGTCATGTCGCGGTCGAGCAGACGGTCGCCCAGGCGCTTGATGAAAAGGTCGACGATCTGGAGCAGCTCGGGCTTCGACAGCTGCGGGAAGACGATGACGTCGTCCACGCGGTTGAGGAACTCGGGCTTGAAGTGCTTCTTGAGCTCCTCGTTGACCTTGCCGCGCATGCGGTCGTAGCCGGTGGCGTTGTCGCCCTCGATCTGGAACCCGACGGGACCACCGGCGATGTCACGAGCACCGAGGTTGGTGGTCATGATGATGACGGTGTTCTTGAAGTCGACGACACGGCCCTGGCCGTCGGTCAGTCGACCCTCCTCCAGGATCTGGAGGAGCGAGTTGAAGATGTCCGGGTGCGCCTTCTCGATCTCGTCGAAGAGGACCACGCTGAACGGCTTGCGGCGCACCTTCTCGGTGAGCTGGCCGCCCTCCTCGAAGCCGACGAACCCGGGAGGGGCGCCGAACAGCCGCGAGACGGTGTGCTTCTCGCCGTACTCCGACATGTCGAGCGAGATCATCGCGTTCTCGTCGTCGAAGAGGAACTCGGCGAGCGCCTTGGCCAGCTCGGTCTTCCCGACGCCCGTGGGGCCGGCGAAGATGAACGAGCCCGAGGGGCGCTTGGGGTCCTTGAGGCCCGCGCGGGTGCGGCGGATCGTCCGCGAGAGGGCCGCGATGGCCTCCTCCTGGCCGATGACGCGCTGGTGCAGGGCCTTCTCCATGAAGACGAGCCGCGAGGACTCCTCCTCGGTGAGCTTGAAGACCGGGATGCCCGTCGCCTGGGCGAGGACCTCGGCGATCAGGCCCTCGTCGACCACGCCGGTGGCCTTGACGTCGCCCGACTTCCACTGCTTCTCGAGGCGCAGGCGCTCACCGAGCAGCTGCTTCTCCTCGTCGCGCAGCGACGCGGCCTTCTCGAAGTCCTGGTCCTCGATCGCGGCCTCCTTGGCGGAGCGGACCACGGCGATGCGGTCGTCGAAGTCGCGCAGCTCCGGCGGCGCCGAGAGGATCGAGAGGCGCAGGCGTGCGCCGGCCTCGTCGATCAGGTCGATCGCCTTGTCGGGGAGGAAGCGGTCGCTGATGTAGCGGTCGGCCAGATTGGCCGCCGAGACGATCGCGCCGTCGGTGATGGACACCTTGTGGTGCGCCTCGTAGCGGTCGCGCAGCCCCTTGAGGATGTTGATCGTGTGGGGCAGCGACGGCTCCGCGACCTGGATCGGCTGGAAGCGGCGCTCGAGAGCGGCGTCCTTCTCGAAGTGCTTGCGGTACTCGTCGAGCGTGGTCGCGCCGATGGTCTGCAGCTCGCCGCGGGCGAGCAGCGGCTTGAGGATCGAGGCGGCGTCGATCGCGCCCTCAGCGGCCCCTGCGCCGACGAGGGTGTGGATCTCGTCGATGAAGGTGATGATGTCGCCGCGGGTGCGGATCTCCTTCGTGACCTTCTTCAGGCGCTCCTCGAAGTCACCGCGGTAGCGGGATCCGGCGATGAGCGAGCCGAGGTCGAGCGTGTAGAGCTGCTTGTCCTTTAGCGTCTCGGGCACGTCGCCGCGCACGATCGCCTGGGCGAGGCCCTCGACGACGGCGGTCTTGCCGACGCCGGGCTCGCCGATCAGGACGGGGTTGTTCTTGGAGCGGCGGGAGAGGATCTGCATGACCCGCTCGATCTCCTTCTCGCGCCCGATGACCGGGTCGAGCTTGTTGTCGCGCGCCGCCTGGGTGAGGTTGCGTCCGAACTGGTCGAGGATCTGCGATCCCCCCTGAGGCTGCTGCTGCTCACCGCCCACGGCGACCTGCTCCTTGCCCTGGTAGCCGGAGAGCAGCTGGATGACCTGCTGGCGCACGCGGTTCAGGTCGGCACCGAGCTTGACCAGCACCTGAGCGGCGACGCCCTCGCCCTCGCGGATGAGGCCGAGCAGGATGTGCTCGGTCCCGATGTAGTTGTGGCCGAGCTGCAGCGCTTCGCGCAGGGACAGCTCGAGGACCTTCTTCGCCCGAGGCGTGAAGGGGATGTGGCCGGTCGGCTGCTGCTGCCCCTGGCCGATGATGTCCTGCACCTGCTCGCGCACAGCGTCGAGCGAGATCCCGAGGGACTCGAGCGCCTTGGCGGC
Source organism: Rathayibacter sp. AY1G1 (assembly GCF_002932095.1). Classification (NCBI taxonomy): domain Bacteria; kingdom Bacillati; phylum Actinomycetota; class Actinomycetes; order Micrococcales; family Microbacteriaceae; genus Rathayibacter; species Rathayibacter sp. AY1G1. The sequence continues at coordinate 117,997 of NZ_PSUZ01000010.1, read as the reverse complement.
CACTCCCTCGCCCTCGTGGATCAGGCCGAGCAGGATGTGCTCCGTGCCGATGTAGTTGTGATTGAGCATCTTGGCCTCTTCCTGGGCCAGGACGACGACGCGCCGCGCGCGATCGGTGAATCTCTCGAACATGCTGTCACTCCCTACAGAACCCGCAGGGGTGGGCTCCGATACGTCGACTGTAACCAGCGCTCCCCCCGGTGAGCAGGCCTGTTCGCCCTGGGCGTGCACGCGATCCGGAGGGGTGCGGGCGGCGGTCCCGTCCACCGGTCCATGCGAAGGCATACACTTCCCGCATGAGCAACCTGGAGGAGCATCCCGACGAGCTCCCCGTCGCCGCGGAGCCGGTCCCTCGCGAGTCCGGCGCGGTCGAGATCCTGGCGGCGCGGCTCGTCCCGCTCGGCGGTCCGCGTGCGATCGAGGTGCGCCGCACCCTCCCGCAGCGATCGCGCTCGACGATCGGCGCGTGGTGCTTCGCCGACCACTACGGCCCGGTGCGGCTCGGCGAGGAGGCCGGGATGGACGTCCCGCCGCACCCGCACACGGGCCTGCAGACCGTGAGCTGGCTCTTCGAGGGCGAGATCGAGCACCGCGACAGCGTCGGCAGCCTCGCCGTGGTGCGCCCGGGCGAGCTCAACCTGATGACGGCCGGACGCGGCATCTCGCACTCGGAGGTCTCGACCGGGGGCGCGCCCGTCCTGCACGGGGTGCAGCTCTGGGTCGCGCTGCCCGAGGAGGCACGGCTCGTCGATCCGTTCTTCGAGCACCACCGCGGCGTTCCCGTGGAGCTGCCCGGCGCGCTGGTGCGCGTCTTCGTCGGCGGGATGCTGGGCGCGTCGGTGCCCGCGAGCACCTTCACTCCGCTGGTCGCCGCGCAGATCGACCTCGAACCGGGTGCCCGGGTCGAGCTGCCGGTCGAGGAGTCGTGGGAGTACGGCGTGCTCGTCGACGCCGGCCCGGTGGCGGTCGAGGGTGCGGACGTCCCGCGCTCGGACCTCGCCTACCTGACGCCCGGCCGCTCGCACCTGGTGCTGACCGCCGGGGACGCGGGAGCCCGCGTGGTGCTGCTCGGCGGCGAGCCGTTCGCCGAGGAGCTGGTGATGTGGTGGAACTTCGTCGGCCGCAGCCACGACGACGTGGCGGCCGCCCGCGAGCGCTGGCAGTCCGACGTGATCGCCGGGGCGGATCCCGCGGGACCGTTCGGCACCGTCGACGGGTACGGCGGACGCGCGCTCCCCGCGCCCGTGCTGCCGACCGTGCGCCTCAAGCCGCGCCGCCGGGCCTGAGCCGAGACCGTCAGGCCGAGGCGCTCCGAGGCGGGGCCGCCGACGCGGGAGCGCGGAAGTCGCGATGATCCCGCTCGACCACCGCGACTCCCGCGCTCTCACCGGCGCGTCAGGACGCGTCCGACTCCTTCTTCGCGGCGGCCTTCGCAGCGGCCTCGCGATCGGTGGCCTCGGCCGTCTCGCGGAAGGCGCGGCGCGGATCCTGCAGCGCGCTCATCGGCGAGAGGTCGCGCGGAGTGACGGCGTCGACGAGCCAGCCCGTGATGATCCGCCACTTGCGGTCCAGGGTCGGCATCGCCGCTCCGTGGTAGGCGCGGTGGGCGAGCCAGGCGGGGAGGCCGCGCAGCTTCACGCCCTTGATCAGGCCCGCGCCCTTGCCGATGCCGTACTCGGCGACGGTCCCGACGGAGGCGTGGCGGTACTCCTCCACGGTGCCTCCGGTGAGGTCGGCGATGATGTTGCGCGCCAGGAGCTTGGCCTGCCGAACGGCGTTCTGCGCGTTCGGCGGGTAGTACGCGGGCTGCTTCTCGCTGGTGAGGTCCGGCACCTGCGCGCCGTCGCCGGCCGCCCAGGCGCCGCCCACCGGCTCGCCGTCCTCGCGGATGACCCGCAGGCGCGCATCCGCCATGACGTGGCCCTTCGGCCCGCGGGGCGCGTCGGTCGCGTCGAGGATCGGGTTCGGCTTTACGCCGGCGGTCCACACGATCGTGGCCGTCGGGATGCGCTCGCCGGAGGAGAGCTCCACGACGCCGTCCTCGCAGGAGGGCATCGTCGTCTTCAGGTGCACGTGCACGCCGCGCGAGCGGAGGTGGTCGAGCGTCCACTTCGAGAGCTCGGGACCGACCTCGGGGGCGACCCGGTCCAGTGCCTCGACGAGGTGCCAGGTGACGTCGCCCATCGAGAGCGAGGGCTGCGCGGCGAGCGTCTTGCGGCTGAGGTCGAGCAGCTCGCTCAGCGCCTCGACGCCGGTGTAGCCGCCGCCGACGAAGACGAAGGTGAGCAGGCGCCGGCGCTCGGCGGGATCGGTGGTGAGCGCCGCCTTCGCGATGTTCTCGATGACGCGGTCGCGCAGGTGCGCCGCCTCCTCCACCGTCTTGAAGCCGATGCCGTGCTCGGCGAGACCCGGTGTGGGGAACGTGCGGGTGACGGCTCCGAGCGCGAAGACGACCTGGTCGAACTCGATCGTGCGGGTGGAGCCGTCCATCGCGGCGACGGTGGCGCTGCGCTCGGCGAGGCTCACGCCGGTGATCGCGCCGCGGATCACGCGGGTGCGCTTGAGCGCGGAGACCAGCGGCACCGTGACGTGGCGCGGCTGGACGTGCCCGCCGGCGACCTCGGGCAGCAGCGGCTGGTAGGTCATGTAGGGGTTCGGCTCGACGACGGTGACGTCGATCGGCGCCTCCCCCCGTCTCTTCTCGAGGCCCCAGGCCGTGTACAGGCCGACGTAGCCGCCGCCGAGGATGAGGATGCGCGTCGTACGGGATGCCGTCATGTCCGTTCCCTTCTCGAACCCGGCGCCGGGCAGGCGGAACCGGATGGTGCTGAGGACGCTCCGACGCTACGCGGGGCGCGGCGGCCCGCACAGGGACTTGCGCGACGAATCGGTCCCGCGCATCCTCCGCCTGCGGGCGGACGGGAGCCGCGCTACTGCAGCGCCGAGGTGAGCCGCGCCAGGTTGTCGAGCAGGGTCGAGCGGAGCGGCTGCTGCCGCCACTCGCGGAGGGTCAGCTCACGGGAGTGCTCGCGGTAGTCCTGCTGCACCTGGCGCAGGTCCTCGACGAACTCCGAGCCGCGCACCATCAGCGAGACCTCGAGGTTGAGCGTGAAGGAGCGCATGTCCATGTTGCTGGAGCCGATCACGGCGACGTCGTCGTCGATGGTGAAGTGCTTCGCGTGCAGGATGGTCGGCTTGCGGTACATCCAGATGCGCACGCCCGCGGTCAGCAGCGTCTCGTAGTACGAGCGCTGGGCGTGGTAGACCACGGCCTGGTCGCCGATCTCGGAGACGAAGAGCTCCACGTGCACGCCCCGCCGGGTCGCCGTGGTGATCGCGTAGAGCATCGCCTCGTCGGGCACGAAGTACGGGCTGGTGATGATGATCGACTTCTGCGCCGAGTAGAGCAGCGTCAGGAACAGCCGCAGGTTGTTCTCGCCCTCGAACCCCGGCCCGCTCGGCACCACCTGGCAGTCGATCGTGTCGCGCTGCTGCAGCGCCTCCATCGGCTCCGACTCCCGCAGGAGCAGCTCGTCGGTCTCGCTGTACCAGTCGGTGATGAAGATGGCGTTGATGCCCTGCACCACCGGCCCCTCGAGGCGCACCATCAGGTCGTGCCAGTGCAGGCCGCGACGGATGTTGCCGCGCTTGTTGTAGCTGGAGTCGACGACGTTCTGCGAGCCCATGAAGGCCGCGTTGCCGTCGACGATCAGCAGCTTGCGGTGGTTGCGCAGGTCCGGCCGCTGGTACTGCCCGCGCCACGGCCGCACGGGGAGCATGTACGACCACGAGGCGCCCGCCCGCTCGAGGGCGCGCAGCCGGCGGTGGGTGCCGCTGTAGTAGCCGGGCACGCGGATCGACGCGATGTGGTCGAGGAGGATCCGCACCCGCACCCCGCGGGCCACCGCGCGGTCGAGCGCGTCGAAGAAGGGCGCGGTGGTCGAGTCGGCGGCGAGGATGTAGAACTCGCAGTGCACGTACCGGCGGGCGCGGTCGATCTCGGCGGCCATCGCGCGGATGGTCTGCTCGTAGTCGCCCTGGAGGCGCGCGTCGTTCCCGCCGACCAGCGGCATCGCGCCGAGGTTGCGGTTGAGGGTGACCACCGACTCCAGCCACTGCGGCCACGGGTGCTCCCGGGCGACGCGGTCGATGCCGTCGGTCGACTCCAGGATGAACCGGTTGATCTCCTGCTGCTTCCGGCGGCGCTTGCGCGGCAGCCGGTAGCTCCCGATGAAGAGGAACAGCAGGATGCCGACGTACGGGATCAGGAAGATCGCCATCAGCCAGGCGAGGCCGGTGGTCGGACGGCGGTTCCGCGGCACGACGATCACGGCGATCACGCGGACCACGAGCTCGACGACGACGGCCGCGATCGGGAGGATCACGGCCCAGTCGGGTGCGGGCACCGCGCCTCCTCGTTCGTCGTGCGGAGCCGCTCAGCGGGCGCGGGAGGCACCCGCGCGGCGGCGGTGGTCAGGAGGCGTCGCGGGGAGGCAGGCCGCGGCGCTCGCGCTCGCGGGCCTCGATGCGGTCGTACGCGCGGCGCTCGTTGCGGTCCGAGCGGATGAGGGCGCGCATCACGAACCAGAAGATGGCTCCGACCGTGATCGTCGGCACGAGGGCCCACAGCCCCTGGTTCCACAGCTCCCAGTCCATGCGGCGATCCTACCCGCGGCACCGGCGCGGGAGCCGTGAGCCCGGAGGCCCGTGCGCCCAGCGGCCTTCGCGGGCGCTGGGCGCTACTGGCTCTCGACCGACTTGTTCAACGCCGCGGCGTCGGAGTTGAGGCCCTCCAGCTCCGAGCGCAGGCCGTCGTACACGGCGATGTCCGCGTCGATGGCGGCCCGGGTGGCGTCGACGGCCTGGCTGCGGGCGAGCAGATCGGCGCGCTCCGTCTCGAACTCGGCCGTCGATCCGAAGTCGCCGCTGTCGGCGCGCGAGTTGAAGTCGTCGATCTCGACGTTGAGCGCGTCGTACTCGGCGTTGTTCGCGTCGACCCGCGCCGTGAGGTCGGCGTACATCGTCTCGATCCGGGAGACCAGGTCCTCGATGCGGTTCTCGAGATCGGTGAAGACCGCCTCGTAGCGGGCGTTCAGGCCCACGACGACGGAGCGGTCGTCGAAGAACTCGGCGTAGTGCGCCTCGAGCGCCGGCGGCAGGTCGGCCACCTCGGTCCCCAGGATCGAGTGCAGCTCGTTGACGCGCTCGCCGAGGCCGCCGGTGCGGTACAGCTCGAGGCGCTCGGCGATCGTGCCGTCCTGCGGGAGGGTCTCGTACGCGGCCTCGAGCTCGTCGCCCAGCTCGGCCTGCTCCTCCGCGTCGAGCCGCACCCACGCGGCGTGCAGCATCTCGTGCGCCGCCGTCACGTCGCGGATCCCGTCGAGGTCGGGGTTGGCGACGTCCGAGATGTAGATGCTGGTGCCGGTGTAGCAGCCGAGGACGATGTCGTCGGAGGCACCGTAGCCGCAGAGGTCGTTGAAGCCGGCGGTCGGCTCGACCGACGGGCTCGACGCGTAGTAGAGGGCGCGGCCGCGGTCGGACATGGCGGTCCGCTCCGCGAAGCCGGCGATCGTGGGGTCGGGCGTGAACGCCTCGGCCGCTCGCCGGTCGGCCAGCGCGGTGCCGACGTCGCCGGAGGAGGTGAGGACGCTCGCGGCGACCGCGGTCCCCACACCGAACTGCGCGATCGTGAGGACGCCCGCCGCGACGGCCGCGACGATGCTCGATGCCCTGACCATGTCTCCCCCTCGGCTCCTGCGACCCTACTTGACGAGCGGGAACAGGATCGTCTCGCGGATCCCGAGCCCGGTGATCGCCATCAGGAGGCGGTCGATGCCCATGCCCATGCCGCCGGTGGGGGGCATGCCGTGCTCGAGGGCGCGGAGGAAGTCCTCGTCCAGGCGCATCGCCTCGTCGTCGCCCGCGGCGGCCTGGCGGGCCTGCTCGACGAAGCGCTCGCGCTGCACGACCGGGTCGATCAGCTCGGAGTAGCCGGTGGCCAGCTCGAAGCCGCGGACGTAGAGGTCCCACTTCTCGACGACGCCCGGGATGCTGCGGTGCGCGCGCACGAGCGGCGAGGTGTCGACGGGGAAGTCCATCACGAAGGTCGGGCGCGTCAGGCCGCCCTTCACGAAGTGCTCCCACAGCTCCTCGACGTACTTGCCGTGCGTGGGGACGTGCACCTCGACGCCCTCGCGCGCGGCGAGGGTCTCGAGCTCGGCGAGCTCCGTCTCCGGCGTGATCGCGATGCCGGCCGCGAGCGACAGGCTCTCGTACATCGAGACGCGGTCCCACCGGCCGCCGAGGTCGAACTCGGTGCCGTCGGCCCAGGTGACCACGTGCGAGCCCGCGACGGCCTGCGCCGCGTTCTGGATCAGCTCCTGGGTGAGGTCGGCGATCGAGTTGTAGTCGCCGTACGCCTGGTAGGCCTCGAGCATCGCGAACTCGGGCGAGTGGGTGGAGTCGGCGCCCTCGTTGCGGAAGTTGCGGTTGATCTCGAAGACCCGGTCGATGCCGCCGACGACCGCCCGCTTGAGGTAGAGCTCGGGCGCGATGCGCAGGTACAGCTCGGTGTCGAAGGCGTTCGAGTGCGTGGCGAAGGGGCGGGCGGAGGCGCCGCCGTGCATCACCTGCAGCATCGGGGTCTCGACCTCGAGGAACTCGTGCGAGGCGAAGGTGTCGCGGAGGGAGGCGTTCACGCGGGCGCGGGTGACGACCGTCTCGCGGGCCTGGGGGCGCACGATCAGGTCGAGGTAGCGCTGGCGCATCCGGGTCTCGTCGCCGAGCTCATTGTGCAGGTTCGGCAGCGGCAGGATCGCCTTCGCGGCGATCGTCCACTGCGACACCCACACGCTCAGCTCGCCGCGCTTGCTCGAGACGACCTCGCCCTCGACGAAGAGGTGGTCGCCCAGGTCGACGAGCTCCTTCCACGCCGCCAGCGACTCCTCGCCCACGTCGCCGAGCGAGACCATGGCCTGGATCCGCTCGCCGTCGCCGGCCTGCAGCGTCGCGAAGCAGAGCTTGCCCGTGTTGCGCTGGAACACCACGCGGCCCGCGAGGCCGACGCGCTCGCCGGTCTTCACGTCCGGCTCGATGCCCTCGTGGCGCGCCCGGACGGCCGCGATGGTGTCGGTGACTCCGACCGCGACGGGGTAGGCGCCGGCGCCGAGGTCGTCGCCCGCGAGCTCGAGCAGGCGCTCGCGCTTGGCGAGGCGGACGGCCTTCTGCTCGGAGGCCTCCTGCTGCGCGGCCCGCTCGGCGGCGGCCTGCTCGGCGGCGGACTGCTCGGCGGCGGGGGTCGTGGACTCGGGGACGTCAGGGGTGTCGGCCATGAGGGGTCGCGGTGCTTTCGGTTCGGGGCGGACGGCCGCGATCAGGCGAGCAGGATCGGGGCGTTGTCGAGGAGGCGGGTGGTGCCGACGATCGCGGCGACGAGCACGAGTGCCGGGCCGCGGTGGTCGGCGTCGACCGGGAGGAGCGTCGCGGGATCCACGACGACGAGGTAGTCCAGCTTAACGAGCGGCTCGGCGTGCGCGACGGCCTCGGCGGCCTCGATCGCCGCGGCGGCACCGCGGTCCGCGGCTTCCGCGGCGGCCGCGAGGAGGCGCGGCAGCACGAGGCCCGCGCGGCGCTGCTCCTCGTCGAGGTAGCGGTTGCGGCTGGAGCGGGCGAGCCCGTCCTCCTCCCGCACGATGCCGACGCCCTCGATCTCCACGGGCAGGTCGAGGTCGCGGACCATGCGGCGCACGAGGAACAGCTGCTGCGCGTCCTTCTGCCCGAAGACCGCGACGTGCGGCTGGGCGATGCTCAGGAGCTTGGCGACGACGGTGAGCATCCCGTCGAAGTGGCCCGGCCGCGCACGCCCCTCATAAAGACCGCCGACCTCGCCCGCGACGACCCGCGTCGAGGACGGCCCGTCGGGGTACATCTCGGCGACTCCCGGGGCGAAGAGGAGGTCGGCCCCGGCCGCGTCGAGCAGGGCGGTGTCGCCCTCGAGGTCGCGCGGGTAGCGGTCCAGATCCTCGGTCGGGCCGAACTGCAGCGGATTCACGAACACCGACACGACGACGACGTCGGCCAGCTCGCGCGCCCGCTCGACGAGGGCGAGGTGCCCGGCGTGCAGGGCGCCCATCGTCGGCACGAGCGCGATGCCCCGACCGGCCCGCCGCGCCTCCTGCAGCCGCTCGCGGAGGTCGCCGATGCGGTGGACGGTGCTGATCACCCGACGATGCTACCGGCGGTCCCGCGTCCACCGGGGCCCTCGACACCGGGACGCCGCGCTCCTCCGCGAGGCGCCGCCTCCCGAGCGGCGTCCCACCCGGGGAGCGGCGTCACGAGCGGCGCCGCGCGTCAGCCCGCCGCCCGGCGCAGGGCGTCATCGACGGAGGAGCGGACGAGGCTGGAGAGGAAGAAGCCCGGCTTCTCGACGCCGATGCCCGCCAGCAGGCCCGCCGCCTGGTCGACGATCGCGGTCGAGAAGGTCGTGGCGGTCGAGACGGCCTCCGCGTAGGCGGCGCGGTCCGACTCCGCCACGGTCACCGGCTCCCCGCCCATCTCGACCACCAGCGCCTGCGCGATCGGCAGCACCGGGCCCGGCGCCGACACGGCGAAGTAGGTCTCGGCGAGGCGCGCCAGGTCGAGGCTGGTGCCGCTGAAGGCCATCGCCGGGTGGACTGCCAGGGGGATGACCCCGGAGGCGAGCGCCGGAGCGAGCACCCCGTAGCCGTGCTCAGGCGCCGTGTGCAGCACCAGCTGACCGGGCTGCCACGCTCCGGTCGCGGCGAGCCCCGCGACGAGGGCGGCGATCTCGCTCCCGGGGACGGCGACGATCACCAGCTCGCTGCGCTCGACGAGCTCGGGGATCGCGAGCACCGGAATGCCTGGGAGCAGCGCATCGGCGCGCTCGCGGCCGCTCTCGCTGGTGGTGGCGATCCCGATCACGGCGTGGCCGGCCCCGGCGAGCGCGGCACCGAGCACCGGGCCCACGCGTCCGGCACCGATCACGCCGACGCCCAGGCGTCCGTCGCGGCGGTTCTCAGGCATGCGGTTCCCCCTCCGGAGCGGGCCAGACGGGCAGGGCGGGTGCGGCCGCGCGCCGCCCCCACTGGTGGCTCGCGTCGCGGTCGGCGGCCCGCACTCCGGCCGTCGCGAGGCTCTCGAAGAAGGCGAGCCCGTCGGCCGCGCTCATCACCGGCACGAGCGGAGTGACGGGGCCGGCCACCGTGTGCACGCGCGCCGAGGCCAGCCCGAGCAGGCGCTGGAGCGGTCCCTGCTGGACCCCGACGCTCTGCATCCGCGCCAGGGGCACCACGGCGACCCGCCGCCAGACCGCTCCGCTGCGCAGGATCGCGACCTCGTCCGTCAGCCGGTACCCGGTCCTCCGGAACGAGAAGGGGCGGAGCCACACCGCCGAGCGCGGCGCCCGGGTGAAGCCGGCCGCGTCGCGGTGCCGGAGCGCGTCTCCGACGGGCGTCGACTCCGCTCCCTCGGCAGGTCCGGGCAGCAGGAGGGCGAGGACGCGCTCGACCGCGGCGAGGTCGCCGACCGGCAGGATCGTGGTGTTCGGCTCGCCGTTCGCCCCGCGGGAGGCCGCGTGGCCGGCGCGGTCGATCCGCACCTGCCACCAGCCGAAGGGGCGCCAGAGCAGCGGCTGCGTGATCTCGACGGCGTGGATCCGGCCGGGCGGGATCGTGTCGCTGCTGGTCGAGAGCACGCCGTAGCCGACCCGCACGCCGTCGGGCGTCGCGGCGATCGAGTACCGGAGCGAGCGCACGAACTGGCGGACGTAGTAGCTGCCCGAGCCGATCAGGCCCGGCAGGATCGCGAAGAGCACGTAGGGCGAGCCGTAGACGGCGACGAACACCACGGCGACGACCGAGGCGGCCAGGAACAGCGTGAAGCCGCTGAAGACGAGCGAGCCGAGGAGTCGGCCCGGCGGGATCGAGACGACCGACTCGGGCGGCGTCTCGTCCTGAGGCTCGCCGAACTCCTCCAGCCGGCGCGCCAGGAACCCGCCCGCCGGAGCCGCACCGTCGACCGTCGCCTCCCGCTCGCGCACCCCGGAGGCGAGCCGCAGGATGTCGCGGCGCAGGGCGTCCACCAGCCGCGAGCCGAGGTACGACAGCTGGACGTTCGCGTCCTGCCCGGCCACGCTCACCTCGAGCTTCGCGGCCCCGAACAGCCGCGCGAACAGCGGACGCTGCACCGCGATGCCCTGGATGCGGTCCAGCCGCGCCCGCCGGTTGGTCCGGAAGAGCACGCCGGAGCGCACCTCGACGAGCTCGTCCGTGATGCGGAAGGTGTGCATCCGCCAGGACAGCCAGAACGCGAAGACGGCGACCGCCAGGCCCACCGCGACCGCCAGCAGCGCCCAGCCGACGAGACCGCGGCGCAGCAGCTCGTCGACCGGATCGCCGCTCTCGTACCCCTCAGGCCCGGGCAGGAACAGCTCGACCAGGCGCTCGCGGAGGTTCGTGATCACGATGCCGAGGACGACCAGCAGGCCGATCCCGCCCTTGAGGACCGGGGTCGCGGGATGGAGGCGGTGCCACTCCCCGTCGGCGAGGTCCGTCTCGACGGCGCGGAGCTCGGTCACAGGCCGGCCCGGCGCGACTCGGCGAGCTCGACCAGGCGGTCGCGGAGCTCCTCCGCATCCTGCTCGGCCAGGCCCGGGATGCTGACGCCGGTCGCCGCGGCGGCGGTGACGAAGCGGAGGTCGGCGAGGCCGAGCGCCCGGGCGAGCGGCCCGCGGTTGACGTCGATGAGCTGCATCCGCCCGTACGGCACCGACACGAAGCGCTGGAACATGATGCCGCGGCGGAAGAGCAGGTCGTCCTGGCGCAGGAGGTAGCCGTAGGCGCGCGCACGGCGCGGGGCCACGATCAGGAGGGTCACCGCGAGGGCGGCCGCGGCGGCCAGCGGGATCCAGCCCCACGGCAGGCCGATCAGCATCAGCACCACGGGCACGGCGAGCAGCAGCACGCTCGACACGACGGCCGACACGACCTCGACCGCGACGTACCGGGGCGAGACGCGGCGCCACTCCCCCGTGATGTCGAGGCGGTCCCGCCGGCGTCCCCTCGCGTCGCGGCGGGTCGTCGGCGACGCGTCCTCGGGCTCGGCGGGCATGGCGTCGTCCTCACTGCCCGCGGCGGTCCGGGCGTCGGCGTCAGGCGTGGTTCACCTCGCCGACGGCGCTGTCGTCGTCGTCGCTCGGCGGGATGGTGCACAGGTGCTCGGCGACCAGGCCGGCCACCAGCAGGACGAGCGCACCCACGATGGTCGCGACGTCCTGCCACACGGAGCCTAGCGAAGGGATCGCACGGCTCAGCAGGTACACCAGGATGCCGCCGGAGGCTCCGAGCAGCAGAGCACCGACGTGGCTGGACGCCTTCGCCAGCACCACGACGCGCATCGCCCGGAACGGATCGATGGGCCGGCGCAGCGTGCCCTTCGTGGCGCGGTGGATCGGGACGGCGAAGCCGAGCACGAGGGCCGCGACCACGATCAGGGTCAGCGGAACCGTCAGCGGCGGGATGAGCACGGGGCGGCCGGCGGCGGCGATCGCGAGGTCGAGGAGGAACCCCGCGACGGCCCCGGCGAGGCCGAGTCCGAGCAGGGTGCTGATGCGGGTGCGCCTCACGGGGTCCTGCTCTCGGGGTCGGCGGTGGTGCCGCGGGCGGAGTCGCGCCCCGGCCAGGTCAACCCGGCCGGGTGGTCGGTCACGCGGTCGGTCGCCCGTGCGCGCAGCTCGGCCACGGGTCCGGCTCCGGGAAGGACCGCCGCCGGCTCGGCGTCGAGCCACGGCTCGAGCACGAACGCCCGCTCGGCGGCCCGCGGGTGCGGGAGGGTCAGGTGCGGGTCGTCGCGGAGCACGCCGCCGACCGCGATCACGTCGATGTCGAGGGTCCGGTCGCCCCAGCGCTCCTCGCCCTCGCCGCGGATCCGGCCGCCGGCCGATTCGATCGCCGCCGTCGCCGCGAGCAGGTCGTCGGGCTCGAGGACGGTCGAGCCGGTCACGACCGCGTTGAGGTACCCGGGCGCGTCCTCGTCGACGCCCTCGGGCTTCCACGCGGGCGACTCCACGACCTTGGACACCGCCTCGATGCGCAGGCCCGGCGTCGTGGCGAGGGCCCGCAGCGCCTCCTCGAGGTGCGCCAGGCGGTCGCCGAGGTTGCTGCCGAGCGCGAGCACGACGTGGCGCACCGGGCGGACGCGCTCCTGCCGCGGCCTCACGAGCGGGTCCTCGTGATCTGCACGGCGACGTCCTCGAACGGCAGCGGGATCGGCGCGTCCGGCTTGTGGACGGTGATGCGGACGACGTCGGCGGCGGCGAAGCCCAGGGCCACCCGGGCGAGGCGCTCGGCCAGGGTCTCGATGAGGTCGACCGGGTCGCGGGTCACCGCGTCGGCCAGGGCGATCGCGAGCTCGCCGTAGTGCACCGTCTCGGCCAGCGCGTCGCCCTCGGCCGCCGGCGCGGTGTCGAGCCAGACCGTCGCGTCGATCACGAAGTCCTGGCCGTTCTCGCGCTCGAAGTCGAAGACGCCGTGGTGCGCGCGCACGCGCAGCCCGGTGAGGGTGATGGAGTCGCGCACGGCCAGGGCGGCGGGGTCGATCGCGGTCACGGGGTCTCCTCCTGGAGTCGGGCGGCGAGGGCCAGGGCGCGGGCGGACGAGCGGACGTCGTGGACCCGGACGCCCCAGGCGCCGTGCTCGGCGGCGACGAGGCTCAGCATGGCGGAGACCTCGTCGCGCTCGGCGGCCGGGGCGCCGGCGGGGGCGAACGGAGCGAGGAACCGCTTGCGCGAGTGGCCGACCAGGACCGGGAAGCCCAGCGAGACGATCGCGTCGAGCCCGGCCAGCAGAGCCCAGTCGTGCGCGCCGACCTTCGCGAAGCCGAGGCCGGGGTCGAGCAGGAGGCGGTCGTCCCGGATCCCGGCCTCACGGGCGGCGTCGACGCGGCGCGCGAGCTCGCCGCGGACGTCCGCCACCACGTCGCCGTAGGAGGCGAGAGCGGTCATGCCCGCGCTGTGCCCGCGCCAGTGCATCGCGATGTAGACGGCGCCGCGCTCGGCGACGAGCGGGAGCATCCGCGGATCGGCGAGGCCGCCGGAGACGTCGTTGACGACGACGGCGCCGGCATCCAGGGCGGCCTCGGCCGTGGCGGCGCTCATCGTGTCGATGCTGACGCGGACCCCCTCCGCGGCGAGGGCGCGGACGACGGGCAGCACGCGGCCCTGCTCGGCGGCGGAGTCGACGCGCGCCGCACCGGGGCGGGTGCTCTCTCCGCCGACGTCGACCAGGTCCGCGCCGAACGCGGCGGGTCCGTCCCCGGCGGGCCGGGTCAGGTCGAGGCCGTGGCGGACGGCGTCGTCGACGGACAGCCAGCGTCCGCCGTCGCTGAACGAGTCCGGAGTGACGTTGAGGATCCCGAGGAGCGCGGCGCGGCCGGTCGGCGTGAGGTCGGCGACGGTGGTGGCCACGTCACTCCCCCCGCGCGGCGCCGATCAGCGCGATGATCTCGGCGCGGGCGGCCGGGTCGGCGAGGGAGCCGCGGGCGGCGACCGTCACGGTCGAGCTCGCGGTCTGGCGCGGCCCGCGCATCCGCACGCAGCCGTGCTCGGCGTCGACCACGACGAGCACTCCCTCGGGAGCGAGGCCCTGCTCGAGCGCGTCGGCGATCTGCTCGGTCATCCGCTCCTGGATCTGCGGTCGCGACGCGACCGTCTCGACCACGCGCGGCAGCCGGCCGAGGCCGACGACCCGCTCGCGCGGCCGGTAGGCGATGTGCGCGACGCCGAGGAACGGCAGGAGGTGGTGCTCGCAGACGGAGCGGAAGGCGAGGTCGCGCACGATCACCGTCTGGTCGAGCGGCGACTCCTGGCCGCCCTCCACCACCGCGAACGTCTCGGTCAGCTGGGCCGCGGCGTCGTCGTCGAACCCGCCGAAGAACTCCTCGTACGCCTCGGCGAACCGCCGCGGCGTGTCGAGGAGTCCCTCGCGGCCCGGGTCGTCCCCGATGGCCGCGAGGATCTCGGCGACGGCCGCCTCGATGCGCGCCTTGTCGACGGGCACGCGCGCGCTACGCCGTCGCGGGGCGCGGGTTGATCAGCGGCGGACGCTTCGGCGCGACCCCGTCCGCACCGGCGGAGGAGACTCCCCCGTCGGTCGCACCCGAGTCGATCGGCGCCTTGGCGACCGGGACCGCGATGGGCGGCAGGTCGGACAGGGGGCGCTTGTCGCTCGAGAGCCACTGCGGGCGCTCGTCGATGCGGCGGACGTCCTTGAAGATCTCGGCCAGCTGGTCGTGGTCGAGCGTCTCCTTCTCGAGCAGCTCCATCGCGAGGCGGTCGAGGATGTCGCGGTTGTCGTTGATGACCTGCCACGCCTCGTCGTGCGCCTGCTCGATGAGCTGGCGCGTCTCGGCGTCGACCGTCTCGGCGATCTGCTCGGAGTAGTCGCGCTGGTGGCCCATGTCGCGGCCGAGGAACATCTCGCCCGACGACTGGCCGAGCTTGACCGCTCCGACGTTCGCGGACATGCCGTAGTCGGTGACCATCTTGCGGGCGATGGAGGTCGCCTTCTCGATGTCGTTCGACGCTCCGGTGGTGGGGTCGTGGAAGACGATCTCCTCCGCGACGCGGCCGCCCATCGCGTACGTGAGCTGGTCGAGGAGCTCGTTGCGGGTCGTGGAGTACTTGTCCTCCAGCGGGAGCACCATCGTGTAGCCGAGGGCGCGACCGCGCGGAAGGATCGTGACCTTGGTCACGGGGTCGGTGTGGCGCATCGCCGCCGCCGCCAGAGCGTGTCCGCCCTCGTGGTAGGCGGTGATCAGCTTCTCCTTATCGCGCATGACCCGCGTGCGGCGCTGCGGCCCCGCGATGACGCGGTCGATGGCCTCGTCGAGCGCGCGGTTGTCGATCAGCTGCGCGTTGGAGCGGGCGGTGAGCAGCGCGGCCTCGTTGAGGACGTTGGCCAGGTCGGCGCCGGTGAAGCCCGGGGTCTTGCGGGCGACGACCTCGAGGTCGACTCCGCCGGCGAGCGGCTTGCCGCGGCCGTGGACCTCGAGGATCCGCTTGCGGCCGAGCAGGTCGGGGGCGTCGACGCCGATCTGGCGGTCGAAGCGGCCCGGACGCAGCAGTGCGGGGTCGAGGATGTCGGGGCGGTTCGTCGCCGCGATCAGGATGACGTTCGTCTTGACGTCGAAGCCGTCCATCTCGACCAGCAGCTGGTTGAGGGTCTGCTCGCGCTCGTCGTGACCGCCGCCCATCCCGGCGCCGCGGTGGCGGCCGACGGCATCGATCTCGTCGACGAAGATGATGGCCGGCGAGTTCTCCTTCGCCTGCTGGAACAGGTCGCGGACACGGCTCGCGCCGACGCCGACGAACATCTCGACGAAGTCCGATCCGGAGATGGAGTAGAAGGGGACGCCCGCCTCGCCCGCGACCGCGCGCGCCAGCAGGGTCTTGCCGGTGCCGGGAGGGCCGTAGAGCAGGACGCCCTTCGGGATGCGGGCGCCGACGGCCTGGAACTTCGCGGGCTCCTTGAGGAACTCCTTGATCTCGTGCAGCTCCTCGATCGCCTCGTCGGCGCCGGCGACATCGCCGAACGTGACCTTGGGCGACTCCTTCGAGACGAGCTTCGCCTTCGACTTGCCGAACTGCATGACGCGGTTGCCGCCGCCCTGCATGCCCGAGAGCATCAGCCAGAAGAACGCGCCGATCAGCAGGATGGGGAGCAGGAAGCCGAGAGCCGAGAGGAACCAGTTGGTCTGCGGGACCTCGTCGTTGTAGCCGGTGCTGCCGAGATCGGCCGCGGACACCGCGTCGACGACCTCCGCGCCGCGAGGGGCCACGTAGTAGAACTGCACCTGCGTGCCGTTGTCGCCGTCGGCCTGCTTGAGCGTGAGATCGACGCGCTGCTCGCCGTCCACGATCTTCGCCGAGTCGACCTTGCCGTCCTTCAGGAGGTCGAGACCCTCCTGCGTCGTGACCGGCCGGAAGCCGGACATGGTGATCAGCGAGGAGCCGATCCACACCGCGACGATCGCCAGGACGACGTAGAGGATGGGACCCCGGAAGATGCGCTTCACGTTCATGCTTGTTGCGGGTGCGACACCCGGCGCCTTTCTGACGAGGAGATTGTGCCTGCCAGGCTACCTCCCGCACTCTGAGCGCCGCCCACGCGTTCGCCGTGGGCCGAACGGCCGCGGGCTGTGTCGTCTGGCGGGGATGCGGCGGGCCGCATCCCCGCGCGCGGTCGGCTTCGCGAGGTGGTGCGTTCCGCAGAGCGGGTCTCGTCGGACTGCCGGGAAACGCTGACACGCGTTTCCCGGTCCGCGTCCTCTGCATTGTGGGTGGAGGTCGCGGGGATCGGCGCTTCGGCGGTAGGGACGCGCCGCGAGAGCGCAGGAGTTGTCGCACTCGGGCTCGACAGCGACGACTACTGCGGTCTCGGAGGGGGCGAAGGTGTCGGGGCGGGGCGTGCCGCGACGAGGGGCAGCAGGCGCGGACGGACCGGGACCGCCCGGCCGGGTCAGGCCGACTCGAGGAGGGGCTCCGGGTCGCGGAGGGCGGGCACGAGGCCGCGGCGGCGGCGGGCGGCGGCCAGCACGGTCACGGCGAGCGCCCCGACCAGCCAGAGCACGAGCACCAGGACCGCGTGCGCGACTCCGATGCTGCCGCCGGCGATCAGCGAGCGGAACGCCTCCACCGTCCAGGTCAGCGGCAGCACCCCGTGGATGGCCTGGAAGAAGGCGGGCGCGGTCTCGACCGGGTAGGTGCCTCCGGCCGAGGACAGCTGCAGCACGATCATCAGCAGCGCCAGGAACCGGCCCGGGGCGTCCAGCAGCGCGATCAGCGCCTGGTTGATCGCCACGAAGGTGAGGCTCGTGAGCACGGCGATCCCGATCAGCCCGGGCAGGTTCGACGCCTCGACGCCCACTCCGAAGCGGATGACGAGCGCGGCCAGGACGCCCTGGGCGACCGCCATCAGCGCGCCGGGCAGGTAGCTGCGCAGCGCGATGACCCAGGCGGGCCGGCGCGTGGCGAGGAGGCGGGAGCTGAGCGGGGCGCTCATCAGGTAGAAGGCGAGCGCGCCGACCCAGAGCGCGAGGGCCATGAAGTAGGGCGCGAGGCCGTAGCCGTAGGACGGCACGCGGTTCATCCGCTCGGCGTCGATCCCGACCGGGGCGGCCGCGACGGTGCTGAGCTCCTGCGCCTGCTCGCCGGTGTAGGTGGGCACGTCGTCCGCGCCGTCCGAGAGCTTCGTGTCGAGGGTGCGCGATCCGGAGGCGAGGGAGTCGATCCCGTCGGCGAGGTCCAGCGAACCGGTGGCCGCGTCGGCCGAGCCGGTCGCGGCGGTCTCGGCGCCGTCCGCGAGGTCCGACGCGCCCGTCGCGAGGGCGGCCGTCCCGGAGGCGAGGTCGGAGGCGCCGGCGGCCGCGGAGGCGATCCCGCTGGTGAGCGGGCCGACCGCGCCGGAGAGGGTGTCCACTCCGCCGGCGACCTGGGCGGCTCCGCCGTCGAGGGTCGCGGCTCCCTGGGCGAGGGCCTGCGCACCGGTCTGCAGCTTCTGGGCGCCGTCGGCGGCGGAGGTCGCCCCGGTGGACAGAGCGGCGGTGCCGGTCGCGAGGTCGGCGGCTCCGCTCGAGACCGTGGCGGCACCGGCGGCGAGCGCCGTCAGTCCGCTGCCGTCGTCGCCGACGAGCGCGGTCGCACCGGAGGCGAGCGTCTGCGCGCCCGCGTCCGCCGAGGCGGCTCCGCCCGCGAGGGCGGCCGCACCCTCCTCGAGGGCGGTCAGCTCGGCCACGCGCTGGGCGTCGGACAGCGAGTCGTACAGAGAGAGCAGGGAGGCGAGGCCGGAGTCGACTCCGGTCGCTCCGGTGGCGAGTCCCGGAGTGGCGGTCGCGAGCGCTCCCGCGCCGGTCGCGAGCTGCTGGGCTCCTGCGAGGGCCTTCCCCGCTCCGTCGGAGAGGGAGGCGGACCCGGTGGCCAGCGCCGCGGCGCCGGACGCCGCCGAGGCCGCGCCGTCCTTCAGGGTCGACGACCCCGCGACGAGGTCGGCGGCGCCCGAGGCGAGCGACGCCGCTCCGCCGTCGAGCTGCTGGGCGCCGTCGGCGACCGTGCGGGCTCCCGTGTCGAGCGCCGCCGCCTGGTCGGGCAGCTGACCGGTCCCGCTCGCGATCCGCTGGAGTCCCGACGAGAGGTCGGACGCTCCGGAGGCCGCGCTCCCCGCGCCCGAGCGGAGGGAGTCGGCGCCGGTCGCCAGCTGCGCGGTGCCGTCCTGCAGCTGCGCGAGCCCGACGACCAGCTCGGAGGAGCCGGACGCGGCGGTCCCGGCGCCGTCCGCCAGCTGAGCGGCGCCGTCGGCCGCCTGCTCGAGGCTCGAGTGCACGTCGGTGAAGCCGAGGTAGACGTTCTCGAGGTAGGTCGCGCCGACCTTCTCCTCCAGCGTCTTCGTCACGGTGGTGCCGATAGTGGAGGCGATGTTGCCGACGATCAGGTTGGCCGCGTCGTTCGTCTCGATCGACAGCTTCGCCTGCACGGCCGCGGCGGGGTCGTCGCCGCCGACGGAGGCGACGTCGGCCGAGAAGCCGGCCGGCACCGTCAGCACGGCGAGGACGTCGCCGGAGGCGAGCTCGCGGGACGCCTCGTCGGCACCGGTCGCCGTCCAGGCGAAGTCCGAGCCGGAGGTGTCGGTGGTGAGCTGCTCGGTCAGGTCGTCGCCGAGGGCGAGCGCGGAGCCGTCCGAGGCGGTCGCGCCGGTGTCCTCGTTGACGATCGCGGCGGGCACCGTGTCGAGGTGGTGCGTGGGATCGAGGTTGGCCGAGGTCAGCAGTCCCGCGTAGATCAGCGGGATGAGCGCGATCGCGGCGAAGACGACGACGAGGCGCGGGTTCACGGCGCGCAGGGCGCGGCGGAGCGGGGAGGTGGTCATGGTCCTTCTACTTCGTGGAGTGCAGGGCGGCGAGCCGCGGCGAGGCGACTCCGGTGACGAGGAGCTCGGCGATGTCGGCGGAGGCCGAGGCCGCGGGACGGCGGGCGTCGCCGTCGAGGAGCCAGCCGACGACAAGCCAGGTGGTGCCGGCGGCGAGGAGGACGGCGAAGCGCTCGACGCGGGCATGGTCGCCGCCGCCCGATCCGCGCTCGGCGAGGGGCGAGAAGGCGAGGAGCCGCTGCGCGAGGAACGCGACGACCGACTCCTGCACGGCGCGGGCCGTGCCTCCGCTCAGCACGCGGCGGTAGAAGTCGGCGTGCACGAGCAGGCCCTCGAGGAGCCCGCGGACGATGCGGGGGACCGCGCCCTCCCAGTCGGCGGGGGCGGTGCCGGGAGCGACGTCGCCGAACAGCGCGTGCATCCGCTCCACCGCGGCGGCCTCGATCAGGGACGGCACATCGCCGAAGTGCTGGTAGAACGTGGGGCGGCTGACGCCCGCGGCGCCGCAGAGCTCCGTGATGGAGGGCTGGTCGTCGCCCGGGCGGTCGAGTGCCGTCGTGATCGCGGTGAGCAGGAGCTCGCGCGAGCGGGTGAGCCGCGGATCGGTCACGGGGTCCTTCTTCCCGGCGCGAGGAGCGCCTTCTTTACGTCCGTCAGATAACTTACAACCGTAAAGAAGAGCGCGCAAGCGTCAGGAGGAGGGCGGCTCCGGGAGCAGCGTCGCGATGGCGGACGTGTCGACGATCACCGAGTCGTGCGGAGTCAGTCCCGGGCTCCGCGGCGTCGGCACCGGCAGGCGCACGAGCAGGGCGCCCGGATCCACGCCGAAGCGCCCGGAGCGGGTGCGGCCGACCGGATCGCCGTCCAGCTCGGCGAGCACCGGCTGGTCGAGCTCGAACGAGAACTCGCGGCCGGGCCACTGCCGGAGCGAGGCGAGCCCGTTGCGGTTGCCGGTCGCGACATCCAGCGCGAGGCCGAAGCGCCGACGCAGCAGCACCAGCTCCAGGTCGCCGTCGTCGAGCACGGCTCCTGCGGCCAGCTCGATGTTCGCGACCACCGAGCTGCAGTTGCAGGCCAGCACCATGAAGCAGCGCTGCGGTGGCTCCTCCGCGCCGTCGATCGTGAGGGTCACCTCGAATCCGGCCTTGAACATCGCCGGCGCGCCCGCCGCGAAGTAGGCGCCCCAGCCCACCCGCTTCTTCAGCTCCTCGTCCGTCTTGTCCATGATCTCGGCGTCCAGGCCCACCCCGCCCATCACCATGAACACCCGCTCCTCGCCGTCGTCGAACGCGGCCGTGCCCACGTCGATGGTGCGGTCCTGCCCGAGCAGGGCGATCTCGACCGCCTCGGGCAGCGAGCCGAGCGGGATCCCGAGGTTCCGCGCGAGGAGGTTGCCCGTGCCGCTGGGCAGCAGGCCGTAGGGGACGCCGGTCCCCCGCAGCACCGTGGCGACGG
Organism: Rathayibacter sp. AY1G1; assembly: GCF_002932095.1. Lineage (NCBI taxonomy): Bacteria > Bacillati > Actinomycetota > Actinomycetes > Micrococcales > Microbacteriaceae > Rathayibacter > Rathayibacter sp. AY1G1. The sequence goes on along the minus strand of NZ_PSUZ01000010.1, from coordinate 97,607 downwards.
CGCGGACGGTGCCGTCGCCTCCCATCGAGCAGACCAGGTCCGGGCCCGCCTCGAGTGCGGCGCGGGCCGCGGCGGCACCGGAGTCGCCCGGGCTGGTCTCGAACCAGAGCGGCTCGTTCCAGCCGTGGCGGCGCGCGATCGTCGCGACCAGGTCCTCCGCGGCGCCGACGTCGTCGAACTTGCTCGGGTTGATCACGACGGCGACGGTGCGCTTCTCGGGTGCCTTCACCCCGTCAGTCTGACGGCACCGGCGACCGGTCCAGTCGCGCTGACGCCTCCAGGGCGAGCACGGCGCCGATCTCGGCCGAGAGCGTGGCGGGCAGCGACGGAGGCGCGTCCCAGCGGGGCCCGGCCAGCAGCACCCCGCGGCGGACGCTCGAGCTCTGCAGCGCGGCGACGCTGCCGGCGACGAAGCCGCGGACGCGAGCCGCCACCGCGGGCGCGACTCCGGCCGTCGTGGCGAGGTCGACGAGGTGCCGGTAGGCGATGCCCCCGAACAGGGCGCCGTCCCCCGATCCCTGGTCGACGAAGACGCCGTCGGGGGCGAGCCGGTCCAGCAGGTCCTCGGCCGTGCGGGAGGCGTGGGCGACCAGGCGGGGGTCGGGCCGCAGGCGGTGCAGGGCGAGCGCCGCGCCGATGTAGACGGCGTGGTTGTAGCTGAAGGCCCAGTCGTCGCGCGCGGAACCTCCCTCGCGGCCGATGCCGTCTGCGACGAAGCCGGTGTCGTCGTCGCGGAGGCGCACGTGCATCCAGTCGAGGGCGGCGCGCGAGAGCTCCTCCCGGCCGTCGGGCCGCAGCCGCTCCAGGCGCGCGCCGAGGATCGCGAACGGGCCGTTCGCGGGCGCGTTCTTGTAGTCCAGCTGCCGGCGGCGCCAGGCGAGGCTCGCCCCGTGCCGGAGGTTCCAGCCCTTCGCGACGGCGAAGCGCCACAGGCGGTCGGCCCGGTCGAGGAAGCGCGGGTCGCCGGAGGCCTCCCCGAGGCGGGCGAGCGCGCCGCCGAGCCACATCATGTCGTCGAAGTAGCCGTTGACCAGGCACCCGCCGTTGCGGAGGCGGATCGCACGGTGGATCCGCCGGGCACGCTCCAGGTGCGCCTCGTCGCCCGTGCGCTCGAAGGCGTCGACGGCCGCGTCGATCGCGTGCGCGAGCCACCAGTAGTTGAACTCGAGGTCGGCCCGCAGCGAGGTCGGGTAGCTCATGTGGTAGCCCAGCAGCGGCACCGCGAAGAGCCGCTCGAGGCTCTCCTGCGCGGTGTCCGCGGGGCTACTCGTAGACGTGCGGGGCGAGGACGGCGACATCGCGGAGGTTGCGGTAGCGCTCGGCGTAGTCGAGCCCGTAGCCGATCACGAACTCGTTCGGGATGTCGAAGCCGACGTAGGCCACGTCGACCTCGACCTTGGCGGCCGCGGGCTTGCGGAAGAGCGCGCAGATCTCGACGGACTCGGCGCCGCGGCTGCGGAGGTTGCCCTGCAGCCACGAGAGCGTGAGGCCGGAGTCGATGATGTCCTCGACGATCAGCACCTTGCGGTTCGTGATGTCGGAGTCGAGGTCCTTCAGGATCCGCACGACGCCGGAGGACTTGGTGCCGCTCCCGTAGGACGAGACGGCCATCCAGTCCATGACGATGTCGAGCTTGAGCTCGCGGGCCAGATCGGCCATCACCATCACGGCGCCGCGCAGCACCCCGACGATGAGCAGGTTCTCGCCCGCGTAGTCGCGCTCGATGGCGCGGGCCAGGTCGCGGATCCGCTCGTGGATCTCGGCCTCGGTGTAGAGGACCTCGGTGATGTCGTCGGCGATGTCGGCTGCTTCCACCCGGCCACTCTACGGGTGACCGGCCCCCGTCTCCCCTCCGCGAATGTCCGCTCCGGTACACCCCCGTCGGCGAGTCGCGTGCCGGAGCGGCGTCTCGCGGGGAGGGGTCGGGCGTCGCGCGGGGACCGGCGTCGCGGGGACGGGGTCAGGGTGCCGCGGGTGCGAAGACGAGGGTGGTGCCGCGGCGGGTGGCGAGGACGCCGGGGAGGTCGACGCCCTTCTGGCCGTGCCAGTCGGTGACCAGCGCGGCGACCGCCAGCGTCTGCGAGCGCGAGAGCGCGACTCCGAACTCGTTCGCCACGACCAGGCGGATGATCCGCTGCCGCAGCGCCGGCGGGTCCGCGGCGAGCCCGCGCGCGTCGACCGTGACGTGCCCCGCCTCGTCCTGGCCCACCAGCTCGAGCGCCCAGTCGAGGGCGAGCGCGTCGAGCGCGTCCCCGTCCTCCCGCAGCTGCTCGGCCGTGCGCGCCAGAGCCTGGGCCACTCCCGGCCCGAGCTCGTCCTCCAGCACGGGCAGCACGCGGTTCCGCACCCGGACCCGCGAGTAGCGGGGGTCGTCGTTGTGCGGGTCGTCCCACGGCACGAGCCCCTGGTCGGCGCAGGCGAGGCGGGTCGTCTCGCGCCGCAGGCCCAGAATCGGCCGACGCAGCGGCCCGCTCACCGGCGCCATCCCGTGCAGCGAGGCCGCACCGGCTCCTCGTGCCAGCCCCAGCAGCACCGTCTCGGCCTGGTCGTCGAGGGTGTGGCCCAGGAGGATCGCGGCGGCGCCCGTCGCGGTCAGCGCGTCGTCGAAGGCTCGGTAGCGCGCGCTGCGGGCGGCCGCCTCCGGACCGCCCTCGGCGGACACCGTCACCACCTCGCGCAGCACCGGCGCGAGCCCCAGCCCGTGCGCCTGCTCCGCGGCCCGCCGCGCGACCTCCGCCGACGCCTCCTGCAGCCCGTGGTCGACGATCACCGCGCCGGCCCGCCTCCCGCCCCGCGGGGCCTCGAAGGCGACCGCCGCCGCGAGCGCGAGCGAGTCCGCTCCCCCGCTCAGCGCGACCAGCACGAGCGCTCCGGGGTCGAGCCCGTCGAGGCTCTCGCGCACCGCCCGCCGCAGATCGGCGACGGCGGGGGTCAGGCGGGGGCGATCGGGCACATCAAGTAACGTAATGCCAGCGATCCGCCCCTCCCGCGCGCGCACCCGCGCGAGCGTTCCGGAGGCCGATCCGTCCGCCGATGCGCCGCTCACGGCGCCACCGACTCAAGGAGAGAGCATGGCCGCATACGACGTCGTCGTCGAGATCCCCAAGGGGAGCCGCAACAAGTACGAGGTCGACCACGAGACCGGTCGCGTCTACCTCGACCGCGTGCTCTTCACCTCCTTCGTCTACCCGACGGACTACGGGTACTTCGAGAACACCCTCGGCCTCGACGGCGACCCCGTCGACGCGCTGGTGCTGCTCGAGTACCCCGTCTTCCCGGGCGTGGGCGTCTCCGTCCGCCCGGTCGGCGTGCTCAACATGAGCGACGAGGCCGGCTCCGACGCGAAGGTGATCGTGGTCCCCGCGAAGGACCCGCGCTGGCAGCACATCCAGGACATCGGCGACGTCCCGGAGCAGACGAAGAACGAGATCAAGCACTTCTTCGAGCGCTACAAGGACCTCGAGCCCGGCAAGTGGGTCAAGGTCGACGCGTGGGGCGACGCCGCCGAGGCGGAGCAGATCGTCCAGGACGGCATCAAGAAGCTGGCCGAAGAGGGTCACTGACCCCTCGCATCAACGAAGGAACCCCCTCCCGTCGTCTCGACAGGAGGGGGTTCTCTCGTTTCGCGGTGCGGCCGCGGCTCAGGCGGCCGGGCGGCCGACCATGCCGGCGGGCGTGCCCCAGGTGTTCCAGATGCGCACGGGCTTGCCGTAGTCGGCGGCCTCGATGATCTGGTTGTTCCCGAGGTAGATGGCCACGTGGTAGTAGTCCCCGCCGCCACCCCAGAAGATCAGGTCGCCGCGCTGGCGCTGGCTGTAGGGGACGAGCTTGCCGGCGCCAGCCATCGTGTTGTACTGGTTCGTCGCCGAGTGGGTGCCGATGTAGATGCCCGAGGACGCGTAGGAGGCCTTGGTGAGGCCCGAGCAGTCCCACTGGTCCGGGCCCATGCCGCCGAGGACGTACTCCTCGCCGAGCTGCGCCATCGCGTACGAGATCGCGTTCTCGACGGCGCCGCTGGTCGGCACCAGGACCGGAGCGGTGACCGGCTGCGGGAGCGGCTGAGCCGCCGGCTGGGCGATCGGCTGAGCAGCGGGCTGGGCCGGAGCAGGAGCGGGCTGCTGCTGCGCGGGCTGCGGCGCGGCGGGCTGCGGGAGGGACGCGGTCTGACGCGACGGGGCGGCGGTGTCGGCCTGCGCCGAGGACTGCTGCTGGGCGGAGCGGGCGGTGGACTGCGCCTGAGCGGCGGCCTCCGCCTCGGCCTGCGCCTGAGCGGCGGCCTCGTCGGCCTGGCGCTTCTGCTCGCCCGCGAGGTACTGGGTCTCGGCCTCGACCGAGGAGTCCTTCAGCAGCGCGAGCTGGGCGACCAGCTCCTGCGACTTCTCCTCCTGCGCCGAGAGCGACGCGCGGGCCGACTCGGCGGCCGCGTCGGCGTCCTTGCGGGCGGCGTCGGCCTCGTCCGAGAGCGCCTGGTGCTCGGTGACGGCGCGGTCGGCCTGGTCGCCGAGCGACTCCGCGTTCTGCTTGTCGGCGAGGGCGTCGGCGTAGACCTTCTGCGACTGCTCCGAGAGCTGCGACATCGCGCCGAGCTGGTAGAGCAGGTCGCCCGCGTCCTTGCCCTTGGCCACGAGGCTGGCGGAGAGGTCGCCACCGGCGGCGCGAGAGAGGTGCGCGGCCAGCAGGCCGGCGCGCATCTTCGAGGTCTGGGCCTTGGCGGAGGCGGTGGTCGCCTTCTCCTCGAGGTCGGCGACGGCCTTCGCAGCGGCGTCGAGCGCCTCCTTGGCCTGGCGCCAGGCCTCGGCCTTCTTCATCGCGGTGATCGACTTCTCGTCGACCGCGGTCTGCAGGCTCGCGATGAGGCCGGTGATCGAGTCGATCTCGGCCTGCTTGCTCGCCTCGTCCTTCTTGGCGTTCTGCACGTCGTCCCACGAGGGGTACTTCGCGTCGTCGGCGAGGGCCGGGGTGATGCCGAGGGACGCGGTGACCGCCGTGACCGCGAAGGCGGCGGAGATGACGAGCGGGAGGCGGCCCTTCCAGGCGCGCTCCCGGGGTGCCGGGGTGAAGGTGCGTGCGGTCGTCTGTGCGTCAGCCAAGGGTGACTCCTCGTTGGGCCATGAAAGGTTGGGCGTCGACGGCGGAGCCGTTGACGCGGGTCTCGAAGTGCAGGTGGCAGCCGGTGGACGCGCCGGTCGAGCCGACGGCGGCGATCTGCTCGCCCGCCTGGACCTGCTGGCCGACGCGGACGAAGATCCCGCCGGACATGATGTGGGCGTAGCCGGTGCTGATGCCGCTGCCGTGGTCGATCAGAACCCAGTTGCCGTAGGTGCCGTTGGGGCCCGCGTAGGAGACGGTGCCGCTGTGCGCCGCGAAGATCGGGATGCCGCAGCCGCCCGCGAGGTCGGTGCCGCGGTGGTACGAGCCGGAGGACCCTCCGCCGGTCGAGATGCTGTCGCGCGGGCCGAAGGTGCCGGTGATGCGGCCTCCGGCAGGGCGGACCCAGCCGGAGTCGCTGACGGCGCTGGAGCCGCCGCCGCCCGAGGGGGCGACGTACCCGCCACCGCCACCGCTGCCGCCGCTGGATGCGGCTGCGGCCCGAGCGGCCTCGCGGCGCGCGGCCTCGGCCTGGGCGGCGGCCTGGCGGGCGGCCTCCTCCTCGGCGAGCTTCCGGAGGCGCTCGGCCTCGCGGGCGGCGACGCCGGCCTCGTACTCGGCCACGGTCTTCGACTCGGTGTCGCGGAGCGCGGCGAGCTGCTGCTCGAGCACGACGCTCTGCTCCTGCTGCTCGGCGAGCGCGGCCTCGGACGCCTCCTGAGCGGCGGTCGCCTCGGCCAGCTTCTGCTCGGCGGCGACGCGGAGGCGCTCGCGCTCCGTCTGCGCGACCTCGGCCTGGTCGGCGAGGGACGACGCGGTGTTGCGGGCGGTGCTGGCCTGCTCGTAGATCGCGGAGGAGCGCTCGACCAGCTTGGTCATGCTCCCGATCTTCGACAGCAGCTGGTCGGCCTGGCCGGCCTTCTGGTCGAGGAAGATGTTGACGGACAGGTCGGTGCCGGTGCTGCGGTAGAGCTGCGCGGCGAGGAGGCCCGCCTGCTGCGAGGCCTTGTCGGCCTCCTCGGCGCTGGCGGCGGCCCGGTCCTCGAGCTTCTTCGACTGGTCCGAGGCCTCGTCGAACGCCTGCTGAGCGGCGAAGTGCTCGTCGCCGCGCTGCTGCGCGAGCTGCTGAGCGGAGGCGACCTCGCTCTGGAGGTCGCCGATCAGGGACGTGATCCGGTCGACCTGAGCGGCCGCGGCGGCGGTGTCGCCCTTCGCCGCCTCGACGTCGGCCCACGACGGGTACTCGACCGCCTGGGCGGGAGTGGCGACGAGCAGGCCGGCGACGAGCGCGACGACGGCGGAGGCCAGGGCAGCACCTCGGAGTCGCCCGAGTCGCGGCGCGCCGGGGAGGCGAGCGGAACGCGGACGGCGCAGGGAGTGGGGCATGGGACCTCGGGGATAGGGGGCCCTCCCTCCGCGGCGGTGCGGCTCCGGCGCGCGGGTGGGGGGAAGAGCGATTCCGCCCCACCCTAACCGCGGCCCTGCCCGATCTCCTAGACCCGGGTCAACCCCGGACGGGGTGCACGCCGCCTGCGGAACCGTCGATTTTGCATCCTGCGCCGCGGCCCCCTATGCTTGCGTGTCGGTAGTCATGGGGGGTCGGCCGCAGGGTCGCCCCGCGAGTCTCCGGCCCCATCGTTTAGTGGCCTAGGACACCGCCCTTTCACGGCGGCAGCACGGGTTCGAATCCCGTTGGGGTCACGGATGGGTCGGTACTACCAGCACCACCAGAAGTACCAGCACCACCGGAAAGTGCGCCGGCTCGAGAGGGTCGGGGCGTGAAAATAGAACAGCCTCGAAGGCAGTATGCTTGTCTTCGCAACGAGGCCCTGTAGCGCAGTTGGTTAGCGTGCCGCCCTGTCACGGCGGAGGTCGCGGGTTCAAGTCCCGTCAGGGTCGCAAAGAGGCCCTTCCGAGAGGAAGGGCCTTTTTCAGGAGATCACCTCTCCAGCGACATCACGTCGCAACGGCTCTGTAGCTCAGTTGGTAGAGCGCACGACTGAAAATCGTGAGGTCACGGGATCGACGCCCGTCGGAGCCACTGGAACCCTCGCCTAGCTTCTACATGGCGGGGGTTTCTTCGTACCCGGAGGTCCCCGCCGCCGCGATCCGCTACGTGCGCCCGTCCTGCCAGTCCGGACCCCGCCGGGCAGCGACTGCGGCCCCGGATCCCGTCCAGGCGGTCTGCGTAGGCTGGCCCGGCCATGCAACCCGACGCCTTCCCGCCGCCCGATCCCGCGACGCTCGCGCCCGACTCCGCTGCGACGACGTCGTGGCCGGCCGAGCCCCTCCCCTCGGTCCACGCGCCCTACTCCTCCCTCCTCTACCTGCCCGATCCTCGGGTCCGCTGGGGCCTGCCGACCGCCGTGCTCACGATCGTCGGGATCGTCCTGCCGCTGGCCGTGCTCATCCTGCTGTTCGGGTTCGGCGTGCTCCCCTACTCCGCCGGACTCGCCTTCGCGGGGGCGCTCGCGAGCTACCTCGTCGCGCTGATCGTCCCGTTCGCGGCGTCTCGGCTGCGCGGGCTGGGCACGATGGCGGCCGACTTCGGGCTGCGGTTCCGCTGGATCGACGTGCCCATCGGGATCGGGCTCGGCATCGCGGTGCGCGTCGTGATCCTGTTCGTGCTCGCCGCGTTCGCTCCGCTCCTCCAGGACGCGCAGGGGAACCTCGACATCGACCCCGATCCGCTGTGGTTCGTGTTGAGCTCGGTCCTCATCCCCGTCGTCGTCGCGCCGCTGGTCGAGGAGGTCCTCTGCCGCGGCGTCGTGATGCGCGCGGTGCGGAACCGGATGCTCCGGGGCTCCGCGGAGTCGGCGCCCACCCGCGGCCGCCGCGTCTGGGCGATGGTGTTCAGCATCCTGGCGTCCACGGCGGTCTTCGCCCTGCTGCACGGGCACCAGATGGTGAACCCGGCGACGATCGTGACGCTCGGCGTGACGACGGTCACCGCGGGACTCGCGCACGGCTGGATCGCGACGACCACCGGGCGGCTCGGAGCGGCGATCGTCTCGCACGCGACGCTGAACGGCTCCGCGGTGCTGCTGCTGGCGCTGCTGCCGCTGCTGACTCCGTAGGGGGATCTCGAGAGGCCCGCTGCGCGGGGTGCTCGATCGGCAGGAGTCGGGGCGGCCCGATCGGGGGCGTGGGGCGGCGCGTCAGACGTCGTAGGTGCGCGCCCCGGGCAGCGGGCCGCGGACCTGGCGGTGGAGGCGCTCCATGTCGGCGTCGAGGGTGGCGGCGGTGCGGGCCGCGTCGGCGAGGCCGTCGAGGAGCTCCTGCGGGACCTGGCGGTCGTACTTGTAGTAGATCTTGTGCTCCAGGCTCGCCCAGAAGTCCATCGCGATGGTCCGGAACTGCACCTCGACGCAGACGTCGACCGATCCGCCGGAGAGGAACACGGGCACCTCGACGATCGCGTGCAGGCTCTTGTAGCCGTTCTCCTTCGGCTCGGCGATGTAGTCCTTCACCTCGAGCACCGTCACGTCGGACTGCGAGGTGAGCAGGTCGAAGACGCGGTAGACGTCCGAGACGAAGCTGCAGGTGATCCGCACGCCGGCGATGTCGGTGATCGCGTCGGCGATGCCCTCGAAGGTCGTCTCGCAGCCCTTGCGCTCGATCTTCTCGATCAGGCTGTCGGCCGACTTGAGCCGGCTCGTGACGTGCTCGATCGGGTTGTACTCCTGCAGCTCGCGGAACTCCTCCTGCAGGATCGACACCTTCGTGACGATCTCGTCCATCCCGAACTTGTACTGGAGCATGAAGCGCGCGAAGTCGTCGCGCAGGGCGCGGATCTCGGCGACGGTGGTGGCGTCGAGCGCTTCGGCGACGGCATCCGTCAGCGGAGGGACGGCGTGCGCGGGTTCGGGGATGCGGGATTCCACAGTCGGACACCCTACGCGCGGAGTCGTTCGAGACCGGTGGGAGGCGCCCGGCCTAGCCTGGGAGCGTGATCACCGAGCCCCGCCCGCTGCGCTTCTGCGCGTTCGTCATGAACACCGCCTCCCACATCCAGCACGGCCTCTGGCGCCACCCCGACGCCAGGCAGCACGAGTTCGACGACGTGCAGCTCTGGATCGACCTCGCCCGGACGCTGGAGCGCGGCCGCTTCGACGCGATGTTCTTCGCCGACGTGGCGGGGCTCTACGGTCCGGCGGACGGCGACTGGGACGTCAACGCCCGCGAGGGGCTGCAGCTGCCCAGCAACGACCCGTCCGTGCTGCTCTCGGCCCTGGCGGTGAGCACCGAGCACCTCGGCTTCGCATTCACGAGCTCGGTGCTGCAGTCGCATCCGTTCGACTTCGCCCGGAAGGTCTCGACCCTCGACCACCTCTCGAAGGGGCGGATCGCCTGGAACATCGTCACCAGCGCCCTCGACGGCGCGGCCCGCAACTTCGGCTACGACCGGCTCGAGGAGCACGACGAGCGCTACGCCTGGGCGCAGGAGTACCTCGACGTGGTCTACAAGCTGTGGGAGGGCTCGTGGGACGACGGCGCGCTCCTGCGCGACAAGAGCGGCTCCTTCGCCGACCCGGCGCGCATCCACCGCATCGACCACGTCGGGAAGCGCTACCGCGTGCAGGGGCCGCACCTCTCGGCTCCGTCGCCGCAGCGCACCCCCGTGCTCTTCCAGGCCGGCTCCTCCCCCGCGGGCCGGCGCTTCGCCGCGCGGAACGCGGAGGCGCAGTTCGTGTTCTCGGGGTCGCCGGAGAAGACCCGCGAGCTGATCGAGGACACGCGGGCCCTCGCTGCGGCGGCCGGTCGCGGAGCGGGTGCGCCCTCCTTCTACCTGGGGCTCTCCTTCATCACCGGCGACACGGAGGAGGAGGCGCGACGCGCTGAGCGCGAGATCGACGAGTACCTCTCCTCCGACGCCTTCCTCGTGCACTCGAACCTCGGCTTCGACCCGGCGACGGGCGAGAAGCTCGACCCCGACCTGCCGCTCTCGGCGATCGAGACCTACGCCGGCCAGAGCCACCTGCAGTGGATCCGGGACGCCTCCCCCGACCGCGAGCCGACCGTCCGCGACCTGGCCCGGCTCTCGGCGAAGCTGCGCGGACGGGTCGTCGGCACTCCCGAGCAGATCGCCGACCACCTGGCGGGCTGGCGCGACGCGGGGATCGACGGGATCAACGTCGTCAACTGGATCCTGCCCGGCAGCTACGAGGAGTTCGTCGACCGGGTGATGCCGGTGCTCCAGGAGCGGGGCCTCGCGCAGACCGAGTACGCCGAGGGGACGCTGCGCCGCAAGCTGTTCGGGACGGACGAGCTGCCGGCGACGCACCCGGCGCGGGCGTACCGCGGGGCGTTCGCGGGCTGAGCCGTCGCGGGCCGGGCTCTGCGCGTCCGCTGCCCCTGCACAGGTCGCTCGCCTCGCCCCGCGCACTCCGTCGGGCGGGGGACGCGAGGGCGGGTGCGGCTCCGTAGCGTCGAGGGATGATCCAGACCTGGGGAGTCCTGACCGCGCTGTACGGAGTCGTCGTGACGGCGGTCGCGGTGCTCGCGATCGTCCTGCTGGTGCTGCTGTGCCGCCTGGTGCTCGCCGCGCGCGAGAACCTGCAGGCCTCGACGCGGCTGCGCGAGCTGCAGATCGAGCGGATGCTGCTCGAGGACGAGTAGCGGACGCGCGTCGCCGGCCGCGACCAGGTCTCCTCGGCGAGGAGCACTCGCGGCCGACGACGCGCGGGCCGGTCAGGGCAGAGCGGGTCGCGCCTCCGGTCGGGGCGCCCGCGGGATGAGCAGGCCGAGGGCGACGGCGACCAGCGCTCCGATCGCGCCGATCACGAACGTGGTCTCGAAGCCCTGCGAGCTCGGCAGCTGCACGTCGCCGACCGACACGGTCAGCTGCGCGAGCACGCCCGCGGTCACGGCGGAGGAGAGCGTCGTGCCGAGGGTGCGCATCAGCGAGTTCAGCCCGTTCGCGGCGGCGGTCTCGGAGGCGGGGACGGCGTGCATGATGAGCGTCGGCATCGCGGCGTAGGCGAGGCCCAGGCCGACGCCGATGAGGGCGTTGATCACCAGGATCTGCCACACCTCGCCGCCGAACGGGAGGATCAGCAGGTACGAGACCGCGATCAGCCCGGAGCCGGCGATCAGCACGAGCCGCGGCCCGGACTGCGCCGAGAGGCGGGCGGCGAGCGGGGACGTCGCCATCATCGCCAGGCCCGAGGGCGCGAGCACGAGGCTCGCCACGATCAGGCTCAGGCCGAAGCCGACGCCGGACGCGGTCGGCAGCTCGAGGCGCTGCGGCAGCGTGATCTGGGCGCCGAAGAACGCGAAGCCGACCGCCACCGAGGCGAGGTTGGTGAAGAGGACGGCGGGGCGGGCGGCCACCCGGAGGTCGACGAGCGGGCTCTCCTGCCGCAGCTCGCACCAGCCCCAGAGGAGCAGGACGGCGATGCCGCCGAGGCCGGAGCCCAGGATCGCGGGACTGGTCCAGCCGGAGTCGTTGCCGCGCGAGACGGCGATCAGCACGCCGCTCAGTCCGAGGGCGAGGCCGATCGTGCCGACCACGTCGAAGGTGCCGGGCGAGCGCAGCGTCGACACCGGCACGACCAGGAGGACGAGGACGATGTCGAGGACGCCGAGGCCCGCGGACATCCAGAACAGGACGTGCCAGTCGGTGTTCTGCGCGATGAGGGCGCTGAGCGGCAGGCCGAGCGCGCCGCCGATGCCGAGGGTCGCGCTGACCAGGGCGATCGCGCCGGGGAGCCGGTCGCGGTGGAGGGTGTCGCGGAGGATCGAGATGCCGAGCGGGATGACGCCCATCACCGCGCCCTGGAGGGCCCGGCCCACGACCAGCGTCCACACGTCGCCCGCGAAGGCGCACACGATCGAGCCGATCACGAGGACGACCAGCGCGGCCACAGCCATCCGCCGCTTGCCGTAGAGGTCGCAGAGGCGGCCCGAGACCGGGGTGAGGATGCAGGCGCTCAGCAGCGTCGCGGTGATCACCCACGCGGTCTCGGTGCGGTCGGCGCCGAGCAGCGTCGGCAGCTCGGACTGGATCGGGACGACCAGCGTCTGCATGAAGGAGGCGCTCATCCCCGCGAAGGCGAGGACGGCGGTGATGAGGCGCGGGTCCGGCGAGCGGGTCAGGGAGCGTCTGTCGGAGTCGGGCACGGCGGTCCTTCGTGTCGGCGGCGGACGCGCACCCGGACCGCGGCGGCGGGCGGGCCGTCGTCGGCGGGATCGTATCGCTCGGCTCTGCTTTCGACCGGCTCGGGGCTCAACGGCGCGGGGCGCCGCTTTGTTCCCTCCTTCTCCTTCCCGCGCGCGTCGGGCAGGACGAGGATGGGCGGATGATCGACATCGAGAGCTGGATCGCCCGCTACGAGAAGGCCTGGGCCACGGACGACGCGGCCGATGTGGCCGCACTGTTCACCGAGGACGCCGAGTACTTCACGGCGCCGCACCGCGACGCGATCACTCCGCGCGACGCGATCGTGGAGTGGTGGCTGGCGGAGGAGGAGCCCGCCGACCCGACCTTCGCGTGGGGCCTGGTCGCGCTGACGGAGGAGACCGCCGTGGTAGAGGCGCGCACCGTCTATCCGGGCGACCGCACCTACCTGAACCTCTGGGTCATCCGCTTCGCCCCCGACGGGCGGGCGCGCTCGTTCACCGAGTGGTACATGGAGGAGCCGGCCGACTCCGTGTCCTGACCCGCGCGGGTCCCCAGGGAGTGGCGAGGAGCCCTCAGCGGCGCCCGGTCAGAGCTGCGCGGCCGCGAAGGTGTCGCAGCTGGTGGCGTCGCCCTCGAAGCCGGCCTGGAACCAGCGCTGGCGCTGCTCGGCCGAGCCGTGCGTCCACCCCTCCGGATCGACGGTGCCGGTGGCCTGCTCCTGGATGCGGTCGTCGCCGACGGCGGCCGCGGCGCCGAGCGCGTCCTGGTACTCCTGCGCCGTCACCGGCTTGAGGTAGGGCGTGCCGGTCTCGTCGGGCACCGTCGAGGCGTCGCCCACCCAGGCGCCGGCGAAGCAGTCGGCCTGCAGCTCGAGGCGCACCGAGTCCGACTCGGGGCCGGTGCCGGAGCGGTCCGCCGACTCCATCGCGCCGGTCAGGTTCTGGATGTGGTGGCCCCACTCGTGGGCGAGGATGTACATCTGCGCGAGCGATCCGCCCGAGGTGTCGAACCGGGTGCGCAGCTCGTCGAAGAAGTCGGTGTCGAGGTAGATCGTCCGATCCGGCGGGCAGTAGAACGGGCCGACCGCGGCGGTCGCGCTCCCGCAGCCGGTGGTGGTGCTGTCCTCGAACAGGTCGACGCCGGTCGGGGTCGTGTAGGCGACTCCGAGGGTCGGAGTCTGCTCGCCCCAGTAGCGGTCGAGCGACTCAGCCGCACCCTCGAGGCGGCAGTCGACCTGCGTGTTCGCGTCGGCGCCGCTGTCGCAGGCCACCGCGGTGGAGGTGACGCCCTCCGGCGAGGACCCGCCTCCGCCGAACACCTCGCCGAGGCCCGAGAGGTTCACGCCGAGCAGCTGCGAGAGCAGCGCGAGCACGACCACGCCCACCGCGCCCCCGCCGACGGCGATGCCGGTAGTGCGGCCGCGACGGCGGACCTTGCCGCCGCTGAGCTGGGAGTCGTCGTTGAAGGTCATGCCGACGAAGCTAGCGCTCCGCGGACGGGCTCCGCTCGGGCTTGCGGTCAGCCCCAGCGCGACTCGCTGGCCGAGCGGATGATCTCGAGCAGCGCCTCGCGCAGGGGGCCGTGCTCGAGCGAGCCCGGGAACATGTCGACCTCGAGGCGGTGCGCCCGGCGCCAGGCCTCGCTGCCCACGTCGGTGAGCGCGACGAGCTGCCGGCGGCGGTCCGACGGATCCGTGGTGCGCGAGACGTGGCCCTCGCGCTCGAGGCGCTCGATGGTGCGCGACATGGTCTGCACCTCGACGTGGGCCGCGGCGGCCAGCTCCTTCTGCGCGACGGGACCCGCCTGCAGGAGGTGCAGCACGATCAGACCGGCGTGGGTGAGGCCGATCTCGGCGAGGGCGCCGTGCCAGGCGTGCTCGACCATCCGGGAGGCGGTGGAGAGCAGCCGGCCGGTGGGCCAGTCCTCCATCCCGGAGGCGTCGTCCGCGCGCATCTGATCAGGGTAGACCCGCTCCCGGGACACGACGGCACCGGGCGCGGGACGCTCAGGCACGGGCGCCCGGGCATCCCGGCCGCGAGGCGCGGACCGCCCCGCCCGTCAGGACGCGAAGCGGTCCGTCGCCTCGATCAGCGCGTCGAGGATCCCCGGCTCGTCGAAGGCGTGGCCCGCGTCGGCGATCATCCGGAAGTCGGCCTCGGGCCAGGCCCGGTGCAGGTCCCAGGCCGTGAAGGCCGGGGTGCACATGTCGTAGCGGCCCTGCACGATGACGGCCGGGATGTCGCGGAGGACGCCGGCGTCGCGGATCAGCTGCCCCTCCTCCAACCAGCCCCTGTGCACGAAGAAGTGGTTCTCGATGCGGGCGAAGGCGAGCGCGAAGACGGGATCGGACCAGTCCGCGATCAGCTCCGGCTTCTGCAGGAGGGTGATGGTCGACGCCTCCCAGGTGGTCCAGGCGACACCGGCGGGGCCGTGCACGGCGGGGTCCGCGTCGTGGAGCAGGCGGTAGTACGCCTCGATGAGGCTGCCCCGCTCGCCGGCCGGGACGACGGAGGTGTAGCCCTCCCAGAGGTCCGGGTAGACCGCGGCGGCGCCGCCCTCGTAGAACCACTCGAGCTCGGCGCGCCGGAGGGTGAAGATCCCGCGGAGGACGATCTCGCTGACCCGCTCGGGGTGGGTCTCGGCGTAGGCGAGGGCGAGGGTCGAGCCCCAGGAGCCGCCGAGCACGAGCCAGCGCTCGACGCCGAGGTGCTCGCGGAGGCGCTCGATGTCGGCGACCAGGTACCAGGTGGTGTTGGTCGAGAGGTCGGCCTCCGGCTCGCCGGCGTGCGGGGTGGAGCGGCCGCACATCCGCTGGTCGAACAGCACGATGCGGTACTTCTCGGGGTCGAACAGCCGCCGGTGGGCGGGCGAGGTGCCGGCTCCGGGGCCGCCGTGCAGGAACACGACGGGCTTGCCCTCGGGGTTGCCCGAGACCTCCCAGTAGAGCGAGTGGCCGTCGCCGACGTCGAGCATCCCGGAGTCGTGGGGCTCGATCTCGGGGTACAGAGTGCGCATGGCCCGCACCCTACCGACTGTCAGGGTCGCGGTCCGCGAGGCGGGCGGCCCGGCCCCGGAGTGGGCGGGAGCGCCCGCGTCCACCCGGCGCACCCGCCTCCCGCGGTCGTTACTGTGGAGCGGACCTGCACGCCCCCGTCGAAGGAGCCCCCATGCCCACCACTGTGCGCGGCGTCATCGCCCGGTCGAAGGGCGCTCCCGTGGAGCTCGTCGACATCGTCGTCCCCGATCCGGGCCCGGGCGAGGCCGTGGTCGACATCGAGACCTGCGGTGTCTGCCACACCGACTTCCACTACCGCGAGGGCGGGATCAGCGACGACTTCCCCTTCCTCCTCGGTCACGAGGCGGCCGGACGGGTCAGCGCGATCGGAGAGGGAGTCACCCATGTCGCGGTCGGCGACTTCGTGGTCCTCAACTGGCGCGCGGTCTGCGGCGAGTGCCGGGCCTGCACCCGGGCCGAGCCCTGGTACTGCTTCGACACCTTCAACGCGACTCAGCGGATGACCCTGGAGGACGGCACCGAGCTCAGCCCCGCCCTCGGGATCGGCGCCTTCGCCGAGAAGACCCTCGTGCACGCGAAGCAGTGCACGAAGGTCGATCCGGAGGCGGACCCCGCCGCGGTGGGCCTGCTCGGCTGCGGGATCATGGCCGGCCTCGGCGCGGCGATGAACACCGGGAACGTGACGCGCGGCGACTCCGTCGCGGTCATCGGCTGCGGAGGAGTCGGCACGGCCGCCGTGGTCGGCGCCGCTCTCGCGGGCGCCGGCACGGTCATCGCGATCGACCGGGACCCCAAGAAGCTGGTTGCGGCCGAGAAGCTCGGCGCCACGCACGTCATCGACTCCAGCGGCCTCGACGAGGCGGGCGTCGTCGCGGCGGTGCAGGCCCTGACGAACGGCTTCGGAGCGGACGTCGTCATCGACGCCGTGGGCCGCCCCGAGACCTGGCGCCAGGCGTTCTACGCCCGCGACCTCGCCGGGACCGTGGTGCTGGTCGGGGTGCCGACTCCCGAGATGACGCTCGAGATCCCCCTGCTCGACGTCTTCGGCCGCGGCGGCTCGCTGAAGTCGAGCTGGTACGGCGACTGCCTGCCGGAGAGGGACTTCCCGATGCTGACCGGCCTCTACCTCCAGGGCCGACTGCCCCTGGACGAGTTCGTGAGCGAGCGGATCGGGATCGAGGACGTCGAGGAGGCCTTCGCCACGATGGCCGGCGGCGACGTGCTCCGCTCGGTGGTGGTGCTCTGATGGGCGCGAGGATCGAGCAGCTCGTCACGAGCGGCACCTTCAGCCTCGACGGCGGCACCTGGGATGTCGACAACAACGTCTGGATCGTCGGCGACGACTCCGAGTGCGTCGTCATCGACGCCGCCCACGACGCGGACGCGATCCTCGCGGCCGTCGGCGAGCGCCGACTCCTCGCCGTGCTGCTGACCCACGGGCACGACGACCACCTCGACGCGGTCGAGGGAGTCCGCGCTGCGACCGGCGCCCCGGTGCTGCTCCACGAGGCCGACCGGATGCTGTGGGACGCCGTGCACCCCGGCACGGCCCCGAGCGGCGGTCTGGTCGACGGGCGGATCGTGCCCGTCGCCGGCGTCGAGCTCGAGGTGCGGCACACCCCGGGCCACACCCCCGGCGCCGTCTGCTTCGTCGCCGAGGCGCTCGGCACGGTGTTCACCGGCGACACGCTCTTCCAGGGCGGGCCGGGGGCCACCGGCCGCTCGTACAGCGACTTCCCGACGATCATCGACTCGATCACGGAGCGCCTGCTGACGCTGCCCGCCGCGACGGTGGTCCGGACCGGCCACGGCGACTCGACGACGATCGGAGCGGAGGCGCCGCACCGCGAGGAGTGGATCGCGCGCGGGCACTGACCGGGCGGGGCGGGGGCGGGGGCGGGCGCGGAGCTGTCGGTCCGCCCGCTACGGCTTTCTGCGTGAAAGGGCCGACCGACGGGTGTGGGAATTTCGCAACTGTCGGTCGTGCTCCCTTGTTACCGTGAACAATCGCCGGTACCGTGCGAAGACCACACCGCAGGCGGGATCCCCCGTCCGCCCACCGGTTCGCTGCAGAACCCGAGAGGACACGTCGACGATGACGTCACGACCCCCGGGCGGAGGCAGGCCCTCGCGCCTGCTCGCCGCCACCCTCGCCGCATCCGCGACGATCGCCCTCGCCGCCGGCGCCGCCGTGCCGGTCGCCGTCGCCGCGACAGCGGCGACCACTCCCGCGCAGAGCCTGCTCGCGGACTTCACCTTCGACACCGCCCCGAGCGGAGGCGCCTTCACCGACAGGTCGACCCGCGCCGCCGTGAAGGGCACGCCGACCCTCGTCGCCGGCCGCACCGGGCAGGGCAGCGCCGTCTCGCTGTCGTCCTCGTTCTGGCTCGACCTCACCGCGACCGACGGGCAGCCGCTGCTGAAGGGTCGCGACTCCGTCACTCTGTCGTACGACTCCAAGCCCGCCGCCGCGGACAACGTCGGCTGGTCGGTCTTCGCCGCTCGCTCGGCCGCGACCCAGGACTACGCCCAGGAGAAGTACGTCGGCGTCCTCGACAGGACGAACGGCATCACCGTCGAGCGGTACGCCAACAGCGGCGCCCGCGACTCCTCGGGCAACCTCACCGGCCCGAGCAGCACGGAGTGGAAGCACGTCGATCTCGTGCTGAGCGCCGGCACCGCCCGCCTCTACGTCGACGCGAAGCCCGTCGCCGTCACGACGGCCGGCCCCTCGCTCGCGACGGTCCTCGGATCGACCGGCGGAGTCCTGCAGATCGGCAAGGCCAACTGGGGCGGCGGGGAGTACTTCACCGGACTCCTCGACAATCTGCGCGTCTACGACCGCGCCCTGACCGGGGCCGAGCTGGGCGCGACGAGCAGCACCGTGGCGACCGACCTGCGCGCCGCCCTCGACGTCCCCACGACCGTGCTCGGCGACCTGCCCGCGCAGGTCCTCGGGAACACCGTGACGTGGACCGCCTCCGGCGCCGGCGCCGCGCGCGTCTCCTCCACCGGCGCCGTGAACCTCTCGGGCCTCACCGCTCCCGTCGCCGTCCGCCTCCAGGCAGCCGTCGCCGGGCAGACCTACGCGTGGGACAGCACCCTCGCCGTGCCCGGCGGGCGCATCGCCACCTCCGTCAAGACCGTCACCACGACGAACGGAGTGAAGGACGACCCGCTGGCGTACAACGACGACCGCCGCGCGGACTCGCTCTTCACGGCCGCACTGCCCGCCGGCGCGACCACCTGGGAGCCGCTGAACCGCTCGCAGTCGATCCTCTCCGTCCTCAAGGACGGCGATCAGGCGCAGCGCCCGAACGCCCAGATGGGCTCGCCGCTGCTGTTCCGCTCGAAGGACGGCTCGCTCGGCGCGGTCTCGTCGCAGAACAACGCCACGGACTCCGTCTACCTCTGGAGCTCCGCCGACGGCCGCACGTTCCGCGACCAGCGCGTCCTCCGGGTCGCGCCGGGCTCGGTCGTGACCGACCCGCGGATCGTCTTCGACTCCGCCCTCGGCGTCTACAAGCTGTTCTGGACCGATCTGCTCACCACCGAGGGCCGCGTGACGCTGTTCACGGACCTCGCCTCCGGCACCGCTCCCGGAGCGACCACCCGCGCCGACGCCCGCGTCCCCGGTGTCCAGGGCTCGGGTCTCCCCGCCGGGTTCACCCAGGGCCAGGCCGGCGAGACGGCGCTGACCTCGACCGAGTTCAGCACGTTCTACCGCGAGTACGTCGACCTGAAGAACACCGGTGTGAAGTCGCTCAGCGGCTCCGTCGACTCCGGCGCCGGATCCGCTGCGATCGCCGCAGCGCTCCCGGGGCAGGCCGTGATGGAGTACAACGACGGCTCGACCAAGTCGCTCAACGTCGACTGGCAGGACGATCTGACCACCGCCGTCGACACGTCGCGTCCCGGGACCTACCGGGTCACGGGCTCCGTCCAGCAGGACCCCGAGGCGATGGTCAACGAGGCCCGCGCGGATCCGCACGTCTTCTTCAACGAGGACGACGGCTACTACTACCTCACGGGCTCGCACTACGGTCAGGACTCGCTCGGCCCGATCGAGGAGAGCTCCAGCTACCGCAAGATCGGCCTCAAGCGCTCGAAGACCATCGCCGGTCTCGACTCCGCTCCCGAGCAGATCGTGATCGACCCCGACGCCGGCACGCCCGGTCGCCAGAGCCAGTACCCGAACACCTTCTACGGCTGGGGCGGATACATCTGGGCGCAGGAGTTCCACAAGATCAACGGCACCTGGTGGATCGTCGCCGGCATGAACAAGGGCTACGCACCTGTGGGCGGCTGGTGCGACAACACCGTCCTGATCCCCTACACCGGGACCGACGCCTCGATCGCCGAGGGCGGATTCCTCGACCAGACGAAGTGGGGCGAGCCGGTCGTCCTCGAGGGTGCGGCCTTCGACGTCAGCTACATCGACCGCCAGGAGAACGGCGCCACCCAGGGCTACTGGGTTCTGCCCAACGGCAACACGCTCTCCCTTGCCAAGGCGACGATGGGGCCCAAGGGCACCGTCCCGCTGGTGACCGGTGCGGTCAGCCGCATCTACGGCGAGAGCCAGCCGTGGGAGTCGGGCAAGCGCTCGCCGACCCCGTCCGACACCACCGAGGGCAACGACCAGGGCGTCGTCGAGGCGCCGTTCATCGTGTCCAAGGGAGGACGCATGTACCTCACCTACTCGGGCGGAACGGTCGACAAGTACTACTCGCTCGGCCTGCTCACGGCCGACGCGAGTGCCGACCTCCTCAACCCCGCGACGTGGACGCAGACCGCGTTCCCCGTGCTGGACACCGAGGACACCTACCTGGGCCGCCTCGGCGCGGACGAGACGCAGTACTTCTCGCGCCAGCAGGCCGGCACCGGGCACAACTCGTTCGTCGAGGACGAGTCGGGCAACCTGCTCCTCGCCTACCACGCCCGCCCCTACCCGGACCCGCACACGGCGACCGATCCGCAGAACGCGGGCGGCCTGTTCGATTCGGACCGCAACACCTGGTTCAAGGGTGTGAACATCCGCGCGAGCGGCCGGCTCGACCTCTCGCTCTCGAAGGAGCAGGAGGTGGCCTCGGCCAACCGCACCGTCACGGCGACGATCACCGTGAAGGCGCCGGCTGTGCCCGTCACCGCCACTGCAGCGGCTCGCTGCGTCGCGGGCAAGGTGGTGGTCACGCTGACCACTGTCAACAAGGCCGCGTCGACCGCCGACCTCCGCTGGAACACCCTGTGGGGCGCGAAGACGCAGCAGATCGATGCGGGCCGGACCGCCTCGCTGGCCGTGACCACGCGGGCCGCCTCGGTCGCCGCCGGCACCGTCCAGGGGGTCGCCACCGTCGGCAGCGCCTCCGCTCCCGTGAGCGCCGCCTACCCGGCGCTCCGCTGCGGCTGACCTGACCGGGTCCTCCGACCGACGACGCCCGGCCGCCTCTCACCTGAGGGCGGCCGGGCGTCGTCGTTCCGGTCTGCGGTGATGTGCCGGGCGACCGGGTCGCGACCCTCGATGATCTCGGCGGTGCAGCCGGCATCGCGGGAGAAGACCCACCGGATGACGCGGCCGCGTCGGACGACCGGACCGTTGCGATCCACGAACGACTCCCCATCGAGGGGAGGTCGTCGGTCGGCGACGTACGGGGTGTCGTGAGTCGGACGGGAAGAGGCGAGCCGGTCTGCCGCTGCTGCACGAACCGGCCCGCCCCTTCGGCATCGTCTCAGTGGACGAGGGCGGCCTCCGCCTCGTCCCAGGCGGGGTTCAGGTCTTCCTTCTTCCCTCGGATGAGGAGGAATCCGGTGAGAGAGGCGGCGACCATGGTCACTGCTGCGGCCAGGAACACGGCCTTGTAGCCGTCGGTGAATGCGGTGAGCTCGGCCGTTCCGGACGCGATGGCGGAGTCCGCGGTGCTCGCGTAGAACACGGTGAACACCGCGAGACCGATGGACCCGCCGATGTGGAAGACGGAGTTGACGACGGCGGAGGCCACTCCGGCGTCCTCGTTCTCGACCCCGAGAAGGGCGAGGTTCTGGACGGGCACGAAGAGCATGGAGAGTCCGATTCCGAGCACGACCAGGGCGGGCAGGACCTGGAGGAAGTAGTTTCCGTCCGGGGTGATGCCGAGGAGCAGGAAGAGCCCTGCTGCCGAGACGAGCGGCCCGACGATCATCAGGGGTCGGGGGCCGAACGTGTTGAGGATCTTCGTGGTGACGGGCGAGAACGCCATGATCGCGACGGTCATGGCGAGGTTCGCGAGTCCTGCCATCAGCGGTCCCATTCCGAGCACGATCTGGAAGTAGAACGCGAGATAGAGGATGGCCCCGATCATCACGGCGCCATTGGCGGCCTGGATCAGGATCGCGCCGCCTCGCACACGACGCAGGATGACGCGCAGGGGCAGCAACGGCTGGTCGACCGTGCGTTCGTTGAGCACGAAGACGGTCAGCAGGACGATGCCGAGTGTGAGGAAGGCGACGGTGTCGATCGCGCCCCATCCGTGCTCGGCTCGGGTGAACCCGTAGACGATCGCGCCCAGTCCCAGGGTCACGGTGACGGTTCCCCAGACGTCGTAGCGGTTGTCTCCTTCTGCTTTGCTCTCGCGAAGCACGAGAGCCCCGCCGACGAGGCCGAAGGCGACGAAGATGAGGTTGACGAAGAGGCACCAGCGCCAGTCGGTGAATTCGGTGAGCACGCCGCCCAGGATCAGGCCGATGGCGGCTCCGGATCCGGCGACCGTGCCGAAGACGGCGAAGGCGAGATTGCGCTCCTTGCCGTGGGTGAACGTGACGGTGAGCATGGCGAGCGCGGCGGGGGCGAGCAGCGCCGCGAAGGCGCCCTGGACGCCGCGAGCGATGACGAGTTCCATGCCGCTCTGCGACAGTCCGGCCCAGAGCGAGGCCGCTCCGAAGCCGATCATTCCGACCATGAAGGTGCGCTTGCGGCCCCAGTAATCGGCGATCCGACCGCCCAGAAGGAGAAGTGCTCCGAAGGCGAGGGCGTAGGCGGTGACGACCCACTGGCGCAGGCTGTCACTCATCCCGAGATCCACTTGGGCCTGAGGCAGGGCGATGGTGACGATCATCGTGTCGAGGACGACGACGAGCTGGGTCATGGCGAGAACGGCGAGCGCCCACCAGCGGGCGTTCGGCTTGTCCGCGATTCTGGACATGAAGAAACCTCCAGGCTTCTGAGGAATGAAGTTGCTGGAGGTTTTCAGCCTCGGATCCCGCACCGGCAGTGCATCTGACCGCCCGCAGCTCCGAAGCTGGGCAGGCGATCACGGTACCATAACTTTACAATCATGAATGTACTGTTTCTCCCTGATTCATCGATCGCGACAGCCATCCCTCCGGGTGCAGTCCGTCGTCAGGACGATTCGACACCGAGGGGGTCGGGCCTCACCTTCCGACGTCGGCAGGAGAGGATGGCAGACTGGCGGCCGACGCTGTCGCACCCGCTCGTGCGGTGACGCGTCGACACCCTCCGGGCGCCGCAGCACCCGCCGTCCCTAGCCGCTCACTCGGACCGAGGGAGCGGCGGAATCGATCACGACATGGAACCGAACCCGCCCAGCGGTGAGGGGGTCCTGCCCTCTCCTCGGACGTCTCCTCGCGCGACGCGACCCAACAACCGGACTCGGATCCTCGACGCAGCGGTCCGTGTCGCGGCGAGGGAAGGTTCTGTTCGCGTCACGCTCGAAGCGACTGCCGAAGAGGCTGGGCTGACACGCGGTGGAATGATGTACCACTTCCGCGATCGAGCCGATCTCGCCCATGCTCTCCAGGAGCACGTCGCGGCCGGCTGGGAAGCCCAGCTGATCGACGTCGCGGGGAAGACGGCGGACGAGGCCACCTTGACGGAGCGCGTGAGTGCCTACGTCACCGTCGCCCTGACGCCGTCGACGCACATGCAGATCGGACTCCTCCAGGCCACGGGCAGCGACACCGCTCTCCGAGCGCCGGTAGCGGAGGTGCGCCGAAGGTGGACGCCCTCCGCAGAGGAGACCGCGACCGATCCGATCACTCTCCGCCAGTTCATCGCCTGCCTTGCGGCTGACGGCCTGTGGTCACACCACTCCCTCGGAGGCGATCGGATACCGGACGACACTCGAGCCGCGGTGATCTCCGAGATCATCCAGCTCTCCAGCACGGGGTGATGCACGAAGGGCACTTTCCGGCGCGAGGCGGATCCCGGTCGGAGGAGCTCGACCGGGACCGAGACTCTTCCTTCTGCGGTCGAGGATCAGGACAGGCCTGTCCCCGGACCCGGCTCCTGGGTCGAGGCGAGCCCCAGGCCGGCCTCGCACTGCTGAGGATGCAGCAGGGACGGCCTCCTCGAGGAGCGCCGCCATCGCGTCGCGCCACGGCAGCACGGTCGCGAACGCGGCGCCCAGGATGGTCGGCGACGCCTCGTGCTGCCCCGGAGCGCCCAGGACGCAGCCGGAGGCGACGTCCATGTCGAAGTCGCGCCACGTGGAGCGTCACCGACACGACCGATCCGACGACGGCCGACCAGGAGACGTCCCGCGTGCGCCCGCACAGGCACTCCGCTCGTCAGCGGGACAGCAGCGCGACGTGGATCTCCTCGGCGAGGAGGTCCAGTGCTCTGGCGTGGGACGCCAGGAAGGCCCGGCCGTCGCGCGTGATCGAGAAGCGCTCGATGCGCTGCAGTGCGGTCCTCCTGCCTCTCTCCAGGAGCACCAGGCCCCGGCGGGAGAGCCGGAGGAGCCGCTTGCGCACCTCGAGGACCTCGACACGGTCGCCGGAGCGGAGGTCGAGGACTGCTCGCAGGCGGGTCTCGTCGCGGTTCTCTCCGGTCGCGAGCGCGATCAGGATGAAGACGTCGATGCTGCAGTCGAGCCCGCAGGCTCCGCAGCGGTTCGTGCACCGCGCAGAGCGTGCCAGGGACACGAGGAATCGATCGAGGCGCATCACGGGTATCTCCTGGGGAACGGCGGTCTCCTGCTGCAACGAGAGGAACGGGCCGGACCGGTCACGGTCGGCCCGCATCCGGGAGTCCGCTCAGGAGAGGTTCGCACATCAGCGATCGGTCCGGACAGCAGGATACGGCCCGATCGCCGCCCCGGTCCGCAGCCGGTGGTGATGCCGCCGCGGCGGGATCGTCGGGCGATCAGGGTCGAGGACCCGTCCGTACGGCGCAGGGGGGCTCAGGAGAGAGGGAGGGCGTTGCCGTTGATCAGCAGGAGGTCGTGTCCTCCGACGGCAGCTGCGCTCCCGGCCGCTCCGTCGTCCTTCTCCTCGGTGAGGGGGTGCGACTGCACGACCTTCGTCAGCACGAGCCCGGTGGTCGGGACGGTCCTGGTTCTCACTCTGTGGTGCATCTCGTCGGTCGTCCTCCAGAGGTGGCGGCGCTGCAGGTCGGGCGCAGTGCCGGTCGGGGCGGGACAGCGGAGGAGCGGGCGATCGTGGCGCCCGCTCCCCCGCCTTCTCAACGGCAGCTGCGCGCCGGGTAGTCGACGCTCGTCTGCGTGCTGACCGTCTTCCCGTCGACGACGGCCTTTCCTGTCGCGGCCACCGACCCCGCGGGGATCGAGACCGCTCGGGTGGTGACGGCGCTCGACGCGGACGATCCCGGAGCTACTCCGGTCACGGTCTTCGAGCCGAAGGCGGTGACGGTCGTGATGTCTATGATCGAGCGGCTGTCGTTCTTGACCACAGTGGTCAGGACGACCTTCCCGCTGACGCAGCGGGTCGACGCCGTGGCGGTCACGGTCAGGGGCGACGTGACGGTGACCTTGGCGGTCACAGTCCGGTTCGCGGGTGCGACCTCCTCCGTCGGCGTCAGGTCGAAGACCGGCCGGCCGTCGGCGGCGTAGTGGATGCGGGCGAGACGGGTGTCGCGGCCGTCACCCCCGACTCCGTTGCCCCAGGTGTGGTAGACGTACACGTCGTTGCCGTCCTCGTCCTGGGTGACGGCTCCGTGGCCGGGACCCTGCTCGTAGGTGCGGTAGTCGAGGACGCCGTCGGGCATGGGAACGCTCTGCAGGAGCGGGGCGTCGTACTTGGTCCAGCTCGCGATGTCGGTCAGGTCACTGCCCTCCTTCGCCCAGGCGCCGCCCACGATGTACTTCGGGCTGACGCCGCTGCTGGAGTAGACGAGCGTGATCCTCCCGTCGCGCTGGATCGCGAACGCTCCCTCGGACAGGTGGTCCTCGAACGTCAGCGAGGGCACGATGATCGGGGTCGGCTCGCCGATGACGCGGGTGGGGTTCGCGGGATCGACCTTGGCGATCCAGGTCGCCGGGTCGCTCACTCCGTTGTCGACGTAGCGCTGGGACCAGGCGTAGTACGCAGTTCCACCGGACTCGAAGTAGGTCATGTCGAGGCTGATGTTGCGTCCCGTGCCGGGGCGTCCGAGGGCGCTCCCGTCGCTCTTCACGACGGCGCGCGGCGCGCTCCAGTCGGAGGGGTTCGCGGGGTCTCCGCCGTCGCGCAGCTGCATGATGTGCGCCTGCACCGTGAACCACTGACCGTTCTGGTTCGACTGGTCGTTGTCCGGGTTGAAGCACGGGGCGAACAGGATGGAGAGCTTGCCGCCGATCTCGTGGATCTCGGGGGCCCAGTAGCAGCCCGCGATCACCTTGCCCTCGGCGGTGCGGTCCATCCGCGTGGTGCGGTTGAGGAGGTCCACCTCACGGGCCCGTCCGCCGTTGTCGTCGCTGAGCTGGTCGATGCTGTCGGCGACCCGGATCGGCAGGTGCTGCGAGGCGACGTTGTTGTTGTTCGTGTCGTCCGTGGCGGTGAAGAGGTACTGCGTCTTCCCGTTGCGCTCGTAGCGGTAGATCGTCGGATCCGCGCGGTTGTAGGCGAACGGCTCGTTGTACTGCCGCTGGCGGACGGTCCCGGAGAGGTCGTACGTTCCCGGGCCCTTCGCGGCGAGGTCGGCGAGCTGCTGCTGGTTCCAGTCGATGCCGAGGCTGCCGGTCGAGCCGTCGTTGTAGGAGAGCTGCGCCTTCACTCCGGACAGGGCGGAGGTGTCGCCCTGATCGATCGTCTGCGGTGCGACCGAGGATCCGGTGTTGACCGTGCGGCCGAACTTCTTCACGAGCGAGTCGGCGACGGAGCCGGAGACCGTCAGCGCGCCGCCCGGCAGAGCGTCGGCGACGCGGCCCGGGACTCCGGAGAGGTCGGGAGCGGCGACGGTGGCGGGGCTTCCTCCGAGGACCGCACCGCGGTTCCCGTCGGTCACGACGACGCTGCGACGGCCGCCGTCCTTCGGCCAGAACGCCTGCGCGCGGAGCTCGGTGCGGGCGAGGTCCGTGACGGTCGTGTACTTCGCCGCCCCGGAGGAGTCCGTCCAGGAGACGAGGTAGCGGTTCTGGTCCGTGTCGAAGACGGCCTTCGGCGCGACGACGCCGCCGGTGGTGCCGAGGTCGATGAGGCCGAGCTCGGTGAAGTCGGACGCGGTGGCGTCCGTGGCCTTGAAGATCAGAGCGCTCGAGGCCCCGGTACCGTCGGACGCGCCCGACTGCAGGACGCGCGTGGCGATCACGCCGACGGTGCCGTCGGCGAAGGTGAACAGCGAGGGGTTCGCGAGGCCGCGGTTGTCGGCCTTGTCGGTTCCGAGGAAGACCCCGTCGGCGAAGAGGACTCCCGAGTTGCCCGAGAGCGGTGCTGCGTCGGCGACGGACGAGCCGAGTGCCAGGTGGAGGCCGCGGGCGATCGTGTCCTGGTTCGCCTTGTCCTCGCCGGTCGGCGTCCGGGTGTACGACACCACGGTCTTCGCCGTGGAGGCGCTGAGGACGGTGGTGCGGAAGGTCTTCGTCAGCGTGGTGGCGCCGACCTTCACGGAGGCGGTGAGCGCGAGTGCCCGGTCGGTCGCCGAGTCGTTCACGAGGCGGCTGCCGGACAGGCCGGCACCGTCCGCGCTCCACGACACGGTGTAGCCGGCGACCGTGGGAAGAGCGGTTCCGGAGGCGACGGTCGGCGGGACGACGAGGGCGGTGCGCAGGCGCGCCGTGGCGTCGGCCTCGGTGTCGGCGGCGACGGTGACGGTTCGCGCGGTGCCGGTGGCGGCGGATCCGGCGAACGTCGCGGTCGGGGTCAGGGTCACGGTGGCGTTCGCCGAGCCGGGTGCCGGGCGGCGCACGGAGCCGTCGGTGCCGATCACCGCGGGGTCGCTGCTCGCCCAGGTGAGGACGGAGCCGCCCGCGCCGCGGGTCGGGAGGGAGAGGTCGCTGGTGACGGGTCCGGTCACGGCGATGGTCGCCGCGGCGGCGTCCGATGCAGCGATCGCGGCAGCGGCCGGAGCCGCGTCCTCGCGCACCTGGTCCTGGGTCAGTGCGGAGGAGTAGACGTGCACGTCGTCCATCGCCCCGGCGAAGAGAGGGTCGGGCCCGTAGAACGACTTGCCGAGGAGGCCGGAGAAGGCGGAGGTGCCGACAGTCGCCGCTCCGGTCGCGGAGGTCGGGGTGGTCTGGGCGAGCCGGCCGTCGACGTAGGTCGAGACGCTGACGCCGCTGCGCAGGACCACGGCGACGTGGCTCCAGCGGCCGGTGGCGGCGGGACCGGAGTCGGCTGCGCGCTGCTCCGAGCCGTTCTTCACGGCACCGATCAGGCTGCTTCCGCACTGGGGCGTGGTGAAGAGGTACCGCTCGGTCGACTGCCCGAGCGCGTACGCCCAGCTGCAGTTCTGGTTCCCCTCCCAGCGCAGCCAGGCCGACATGGTCACGTCGGTGGTGGCCGCCGTGGTCAGTCCCGGCGCGATCTCGGCGTAGGCGGCGGAGCTGCCTGCGGCGCCGCCGGGGAGGCGGAGTGCGCGGTCGGTGCCGCCGCGCGGACCGGCGACGGTCGTCGCTCCGGTCCCGCGCACGGTGGCGGAGCGGCCGGCAGCGGAGTCGGTCAGGGTCGTGCCCGCGCCCACGGCGGAGCCGACGGCGGCGGACGAGGAGAAGTCGTAGGAGAGGACCGGGCTGGGCACCGCGGCCTGTGCGGGTGCCGCGCCGAGCGCAGCCCCTCCCGCTGTCAGGCTCGCGGCGACCAGGAGGGCCGTCGTGCGTCGGAACCGCATTGTTCGTCTACTTCCGTGGGAGAGGTGGATGCGGGGAGCACGGACCCAGGGTCCATGCTCCCCTGCTCCGGTGGCCGGAGGCCCCGGAACGGAGGAGGTCAGGGGAGGGGCGGCTGGACGCCGCCCCTCCCCTGTCACCGGCCTAGCGGCAGGTGAGCGCCGAGTACGGCGCGGTGGCCGTCCTGGTGCCGTTCGCGTCCTTCGAGGCGACGCTCACCTCGCCCGCGGTGACCGAGGTCGCCCGGGTGGTGAAGGCGGCGGACACGGACTTGCCGGGAGCGACCCCGGCGAAGGTCCTGCTCCCCCACTGCGAGCCGACGGTCATCTCGACCGTGGAGCCGCTCGTGTTGGTGCCGGTCGCGGTGACCGTCACCTTGCCGGCGACGCAGCGGCTCGCGGCCGAGGCCGTCAGCGACGGTCCGGGAGGAGCCGTGGCGGTGATGGTGGCGATGGCCGGCGTCGCTGCCGAGTTGGCGAGCTGTCCGCGCACCTGCACGGTGTCGCCCGCCTTCTTCAGCGAGCTGAGATCGGCGGTCGCCCACGTCACGGCGACCGTCTCGCGGTGGCCGTCCTTGAACGTCGCGCCCACCGTGGCGGGCAGGTCGACGGTGGTCGATCCGGCCTGAACGGTCCGCGCCACGGCGTCGATCGAGGTCACCAGGAGCGACGGGTTCCACTTCGCGGCGAGCCCGTCGCGCTCCTTCGCGGTGATGGAGACGACGGATCCGTGGCGGGGCGACGTCGGCAGCGAGAAGCTGCTGGGGATCGTCCACTGGATGTCGCCCTCGAGCGAGTTCGTGCCGAGCGGGATGTAGCCGCGTCCGCCGTAGTTGTCGGTCCAGAGGAAGTACTTGTACCCCGCCCGGTCACCCTCGTTGGTCTTGAAGATCTCGGGACCCTCGACCTCCGGCGTTCCGGCGGTGCGGCCGATGCAGGTGTCGATGAGGCTCCACGCTCCGGAGGCGGTGGTGGCGCGGAGGTTCGTCGACTTCTGTCCGATGATGTCGGGCGAGGGGCAGCCGCTGGTCTGGGTCGCCTTCGTGAAGCGGTAGTAGGTGTCGCCGTCCTTGAGCATCGTGGCGTCGATCAGTCCGTTGCTCTTGTTGAGGGAGGGGACGTCAGCGGCCTTGAACCAGACCTCGGGGGTGGTGAAGTCGCGGAAGTCGCGCGTGGTGGACGTGAGGATCTGCGGTCCGTTGCCGTCCTCGACGTTGCGCGTGCTGTCGGTGAAGAGGGCCGAGGTCCAGTAGACGACGTAGGCGTCGATGGTGGGGTCGTAGGTGGCCTCCGGTGCCCAGGTCATGCCCGCGTTGGGCAGGTTGACCTCGACGTGGCGCTGCTGGCCCCAGTTGACGAGGTCCGTGGACTCCCAGATCTCGAGGTAGCGGCTGCCGCGGTTGGTCGATCCGCCGAAGCCGGTGGTGCCGACGGAGAGGTCGGTGGCCATCAGGAAGAAGCGGTCGCCCTCCTTCGAGCGGAAGACGAACGGGTCGCGCAGGCCCTTCGTACCCAGGGTCGAGGTGAGGATCGGCTGCGCGTCGTTCAGGGTCTTCCACGTGAGCGAGTCGTTGCCGTCGGAGGTCGCGAAGCGGATCTTCTCGCCCTCGATGCTGTCGCCGGTGAAGTACGCGAACAGGTACGCGTCGAGGTCGCTCGCGGCGACGGGGGCCGCGGCCGGAACGGTGCGCGTGAGCGTCCGCACGAGGGGCGTGGTGCCGGGCACCGTGACCGTCGCGGTGAGGGTGACGGTCGTGTCGGTGGACGGACGCGTGAGCGAGCCCTTGGCGACGACGTTCGGCGCGGTGCCCTTGTCGGCGGAGGTGATGACGGCCTCGTTCGACGAGGTCCAGCTGACCACGGCGCTGGAGCTGTTCGCGCGCGCGGCGGTGGCGGCGACGTCGGCTCCGGTCGAGGGCAGGTTCAGGCTGCCGCGCACCGGTCCGGCGAGGGCGGGATCGTTGGCGATGCCGTCGGCGACGGCCCGGGCGAGCTCGGCCTCGGCGCTGTCACCGGCGGCGTACGCCGGGACGAACACGGTGGTGGCACGGCCGACGACGGTGATGCCGCCGTGGACGGCGGTCGGGGTCAGCGTGACGGTGGCGTCCGGGCTGCCCGCGGCGGGCCGGGTGACGACGCCGCTGGTGCTGACGACGCCGGGGGCGCTCGACGTCCAGGTGATCGTGGAGCCGTTGGCGCCGGTCGTGGGGAGGGCGAGGTTCGAGGTCACGTTCGAGGTGTCGCCGAGCGAGACGGCGGCGTCCTGGTTCGCGAGCACCGAGTGCACGGATGCGGCGCTCTGCTGCACCTGGCCGGCGGTGAGCGCGGAGGTCCAGACCTGCATGTCGTCGATGGCACCGGCCCAGTAGGCGTCCGCGCCGTAGAACGATTTGCCGAGGAAGCCGGAGAACGTGGACGTGCCGATCGCGGACGCGGCGGTGAAGGTCGTGCTGCCCTGGCCGACGAGAGCTCCGTCGAAGTAGGTCGAGACCGACTGGCCGCCCTTGACGACGACCGCCATGTGCACCCAGCGGTTCGCGGCGACCGGAGTGTTGCCTGCGGCCCGCACCTCGGAGCCGCTCTTGATCGCGCCGAAGCCGGCCGGTCCGCACTTCGTGGTGGAGAGGACGTGGGAGTCGACGCTGGAGCCGAGCGTGAAGGGCCAGGTGCAGTCCGGAGCACCGCTCCAGCGCAGCCAGGCGGACATCGTGACGTCCTGCGTGCCGGCGGGGATCAGGCCCGGGGCGACCCGGACGTGCGGCGCGGCCGACGTGCTCGATCCGCCCGGGAGCGAGAGAGCGCGGTCGGTGGAGGCGCCGGAGGGACCCGCGACGCTGGTCGCGCCGGAGTTGATCAGGGTGCCGGGGTGGTTGCCCGGAGCGGAGTCGGCGACGACGGCTCCGTTGGCGAGCGTCGCGCCGATGCCGTCGAACGAGTACTGCAGCGCGGGAGCGGGGACGGTCTCTGCGGCGCCGGCGGCGCCGATCGGTCCGAGTACGCCGCCGAGGCAGGCGATGGCGAGCGTCAGCGCGGCGCCCGCTCGGGGGAGGCGTGAGCGCCGGGTGCGCTCCTGCCGGGGGGTTCGTGACATGGGGGGTCCTTCAGGTGAGGGGTCGGAGGGGGAGGACGGAGCCCGCGCGATCGGCCGGCGGAGTGGTGAGTCCGGCGTCCGTCTGGCGGGGAGGGAATCGCCGGAAGGCGGCCCGGGACGCGGGCCTGGCGACCCGTGATCGGGAGGCGGAGGTCGACGTGGGTGCGAGGACGAGACGTCGCGCGCTGCGGGCGCCGACCGCGGTCACCGCGTGGAAGGTGTCGGCCGGGCCGACAGTCATCGGGGCCGGGCGTGGGCCTGCGGCGGGAGGGTGCGGCGGGAGGGTGGTGCTGTCGTCATCATCGACGTTCCTCTCAGGTTCGCCTTCGAACCGGTCGGAGTGGGACGCGAGGCGCGAGGACGCGCTTGCCCACTTCAGGTGACACCGTACCGACTTTTGTTAACGGTAACAATGGCGGATTCCCGGGCGATGCCGCAGCGACGGCGGGTGTGAGCGCTCTCTCCCTGCGAGCACGGGGATCCGCGTGGACGGATCACCCTCGCCCGGCGGGGCTCGGACCGGATCCGCTCGAGACCGGCACTTGACACCGGCTCCGCGACCGGTCGATGGTTGTCCACGTCAACATGCAGGTCGTGATCAGCTTCCCATCCCACTCGGAGCGTCGGCGCTGACGCGTCCCGCGGCGGGACGACCGGATCACCATCCCGGTCGCTCCGGCGCATCCTCTGCCGTGCTCCGATCCCTTCGGACACGGCTCCTTCCTGCGACCCTCATCCGCGTCCCTTCGGGGACGCCGGATGTCTGTGAAAGGCACCCATGTCCCGGACAACGAAGTCCCACCCCTCCAAGCGCCTGATCGGCGCCCTGATCGCGGCCGTCGTCGGCATCACGACCTTCGGCATCAGCTCGCCCGCCTCTGCAGCCACCGCCCCGGCCGGCCTCGGATCGGCGCAGGAGATCCGCAACCAGCACAGCAGCATGTGTCTCGACGACTTCGACTTCGGCACTCAGCCCGGAGCCGAGGTGCGGCAGTGGAGCTGCACCGAGGGGAGCAACCAGCGCTGGCAGGTCACCGACCTCGGCACCGGCTACGCCGAGATCAAGAACACCTTCAGCAACCTCTGCCTCGACAACTTCGACTTCGGCACCACTCCGGGCTCGGAGGTGCGGCAGTGGAGCTGCAACGGAAGCACCGCCCAGCAGTGGCGGATCACCTCCGTCGGCGGAGGCTACGCCGAGATCGCCAATCGGCACAGCGACCTCTGCCTCGACAACAAGGACTTCCGCCAGATCGACGGCTCCCCCATTCAGCAGTGGACCTGCACCGGCTCCAAGGCCCAGCGCTGGGCACTGACCGATCCGACCGTGCAGAAGATCACCTGGACGCTGAACCGCGTCGCGAGCCCGACCGCGGACGAGGCCGACGCCTACGCCCGCATCACCGACGCGATGGACCGCGCCGTGGCGCGCTACAACCGCCTCAGCAACATCTCCCGCTCCCTGACCGTCTCGTACAGCCCCGGAACCCCGACGGCCGATGCGAACATCTACGGCCAGATCCGCTTCGGCAAGGAGCGCGTCTACATGGTGGAGGGCACCGCCATGCACGAGATCTCGCACACCGCGGGCTTGGGCACGTCGACCACCTTCAACACGAACTGCGAGAACAGCAGCTGGGACTCGGCCCTGGCACTGCTGCGCACCTGGGACGGACCGGACGCGACAATCCAGTGCACCCCGGGTCACATCTTGAACTACGGCCTCAACTACAACAGCGAGTTCAGCCAGCTGAACCTCGAGCGCCACGTGAAGCTGGTGCAGTCCATGCTCAGTGACGGCATGTAGCCGTCACTCGAGGCACGCCCGAACGAGCATCCTCGCCGCCCCTCGCGGGCGGCCGGCGCCGGCGGGGCGGGGAACCAGAGCCCTCCCCCCCGCCGGCGCCGCATGCCCCGATGTCTCCCTCCGGAGGCGCGGGGCAGCGGAGCGCTCGGGAGTCGAGGAGGGCCCCTCGACCGGGTGGTCGCAGCCGACGTGCCGGACGCCGCACCCTGGGGAGGGGGCGTCCGGCACGTCTTCCTCGTGTCGGCGCCGTCCGGTCCGCCGGACCCCCCGGAGGCGCATGACGGGCGGCGTCTGCGGGCGCTAGCGGTTCTGCTCGACGGTGCTCGGCGCGGTCCGGTGCGTCTCCGGCGCCTCCGTGCCGACGGGCTCCGCCTCCCCGCTCGCCGCGGCCTCCCGCAGGTACTGCGCCGACATGACGCGGTAGGAGCCGGTGAGCATCGCCGCGCCGGCCGCGATGATCATGACGACTCCGCCGACCAGGAACACCAGCGCGATCCCCCGGCCGATGCCGTCGCCGAGCAGCCCGCCGAACGCCGAGCGCCCGGCCGGCGACTCCATGTACGGGATGAGCGCGAACTCGGCGATCGGGGCGATGAGGAACGACGTGATCGGAGCGGCGGCCGACTCGAACGCCGCCGCGAAGCCGAAGACGCGCCCCTGGGTCTCGAAGGGGACGACCTTCTGGATCACCGTCTGCTCGGCGGCCTCGACCGCCGGGATCAGGGTCATGTAGATCCAGATGCCGCCGGCGTAGAGCCACCACCAGTCGCGGAGGGTGAAGACCGCGCCGATCAGGCCCATCGCCATCACGAGCAGCAGCATCGTCCGGATCGGGTTCCTCCCGAGACCGAACCTCGCGACGAGCAGACCGCCGATGACGAAACCGGTCGCCGTCACTCCGAGCACCACGCCCCACAGCTCGACCGGGAACAGCTCGAGGCCGTACGGGTCCATCAGCGCCATGTAGACGCCGCCGATCAGGTTGTTGAACGTCGAGAAGACGATGAGCGCGAACAGCCCGGTCGCCGCCCGCACCGCGGTGATGCTGCCGCGGAGATCGATCAGCGGCGCCCTCTCCCCCGTCGGCGCGGGCCGGTCCTCCGGGATGCGCAGGAAGAGGAGGTGCAGGAGCGCGGCGGCGGAGAGGCCGATCGCGATCACCAGCGTCCACCCCATGCCGAGCAGGCCGATGGCGAGCCCGCTGAAGACGCTCGTCACTACGAAGGCGAGGCCCTGGACCGTGCCGACGAGGCCGTTCGCGCGGGCGTGCCCCTCCACCGGGACCAGCAGGGTCACCGTCGTGGACAGGGCGATGTTGCGCATGTTCTCGATGACGGCGCCGAAGAGGATCGTGCCCGAGAACACCCAGAACCAGGGGGCGCGGAAGTCCAGGAGCGCCGCCTCGGGCAGCGCGAGGAAGAGACCGCCCGCGACGCCGAAGGACACCAGCGTGACCGCGCCGGCGAACACCATGACGCGGAACTTGCGGTGCCGGTCCACGATCGTGCCGAAGGCCATCGCGAAGACCGCGACGAGCAGCATGTAGGCGCCGCCGATGATCCCGGTCGCCAGGACGGAGCGCGTCTCGAGGTACACCCAGAACGTGAGTGCGAACCAGAGGAAGCTCGTCGTCACGTTCGCGACGGCGGTGTTGAGGAGGATCTGGTGGAAGTCGCGGAGCTTCGTCGAGGTGTCGGCGTCGGCTCCGGGCACGGGGGCGGTCGAGGACACGGCTTCCCTCCGCTCGCGACGGCGCCGTCGGTCCCGCGGCGGGAGTCGAGGGTCGTCGCAGCCACTGTAGGACCGCGCCGTCGGCGAGTCGAGAGGGGCCGGGCGTCCGGCGGGGATGCGCTGCCGCCTCCCGCGCGGACGCGGGCGCCGCCGCCCTCGCGACCCGGATCAGCGGGCCTCGGGGGCGGCGGCGCCGACGGGTCAGACGATGGCGGCGCGGAGGGCCGCGGCGGCCTCGCCGACGTCCGGGGCGCCGTAGATGGCCCCGCCCGCGACGGCCACGAGGGCGCCGGCGCGCTGCACCGACTCGATGGTGGCGGTGCTCACGCCGCCCGCGACCGAGAACGGCACGCCGGAGGACTCGCCGTCGCGCAGCAGGGTCTCGAAGGTGAAGCCCTCCTCCGCCTGCTCGTCCAGACCGGCGTGCATCTCGACGAACTCGGCGCCGAGGGCGACGACCTCGCGGGCGCGGGCGGCCTTGTCGGGCACGCCGATGAGGTCGACGACGACGCCCTTGCCGTGCTTCCTCCCGGCGGCGATCGCGCCGGCGATGGTGCTGTCGCCGGCGACGCCGAGGACCGTCACGAGGTCGGCGCCGGCCGCGAAGGCCATGTCGGCCTCGAGCTCGCCCGCGTCCATCGTCTTGAGGTCGGCGAAGACCGTCTTGTCGGGGTGCGCCTCCTTGATGGCGGTGATGGCGGAGAGGCCGGCGCTCTTGATGAGCGGGGTGCCCAGCTCGAGGATGTCGACGTGCGGGGCGGCGGCAGCGGCGAGCTCGAGGGCGGCGTCGGTGCTGAGGGTGTCCATGGCGAACTGGAGCTTCACGGGGTTCTTCTTCCTGTCGAGGTGGGGAGTCGGGTCATTCGAGGTTCGCGTGGCGCGGCCAGAGCTCGTCGGCGCTGTCGCCGCGGCGCTGCCAGAGCGCGTGGAACAGGGCGTCGCCGGTGAGCACGACGACCTGCTCGAAGAGCCCGCCGGAGTACTGCGCCGAGGCGGCCCCGGAGCGGTCGAGCTTGTCGGCGGCGGGCACGACCACCACGGCGGAGGCGAGCCCGGCCAGCGGGGAGTCGGCGGCGGTCGTGATCGCCGCGACCCGCGCTCCGGCGTCGACGGCGGCCTGCGCGGCGCGGACGATGCCCCCGGTGGTGCCGGAGCCGCTCGCGGTGAGCAGCACGTCGCCGCTGCGGATCGCCGGGGTCGTCACGTCGCCGACCACGTGCACGACGAGTCCGAGGTGCATGAGGCGCATGGCGGTCATCCGCAGGGCGAGGCCGGAGCGGCCGGCACCGTGGATGAAGACGCGATCGGCGCCGGCGAGCAGCTCGAGGACGGGCTCGAGGCGGTCGGTCGTCAGCGAGGCGGTCGCGGCGGACACCTCGGCGGCGATCACGGCGAGCGCCTCTGCGGGGTCGGTGGTGCGGTCGTCAGCGGGCATGGATCCACAGTGCGCCCGGCGACCGGATCCGCGCGCCACCTGATCGAGGAGGTCCGCCTACCCGATCGGGTGGGCGATGCCGCTCGCGGGTAGGACGGGTAGGTTCGGAGGATGGATCCCGCCGAGTCCCCCGCCTCCCGCACCCTGCTGCAGCAGCACGCCCGCACGGTGGCCGAGCAGGCCGACCGGCACGCGGTGGCGCTGGAGTCGGTGCTCGCCGCCCTGCGCGCCGAGCGCCTCGACGACCGTGCGGCCCGCACCGTCGCGATCGACATCGCCGCGAACGCCCTGGTCGAGCTGCGCACCGCCTCGGACGAGCAGCGCAGCGCGATGCTGGAACCCGTCGTGGGCGCGTTCGCGCGGCTCCGGAGCGACCTGCGTCCGCTCGTGCGCTTCGGCGACCTCGACGTGCAGTTCGTCGAGCCGCCCGCCACCGGGCGCGCCCTCCCCGGCGAAGTGGCGCACGGGGCCCGCGCGATCGTGCGGAGCGCCGTGCTGGCGTTCGTGGAGTCGGAGCAGACGCGCCGGGTGCGGATCCAGTGGGACTGCGACGGGCTCAACCTGCTCATCGAGATCCGCGACGACGGCCGGGGCGAGCTGACGACCCGCGACGACGCCCTGCGCCCGATCGCCGAGCGCGTGCGCGGGCTCGACGGGGAGCTCTCGGTCGCGTCGACCGCGGGCTGGGGGTCGACCCTGTCGATCCGCCTCCCCCTCGATCCGCCGGCGCAGCCCGACGGGCTCGACCTCGCCGAGCTCAGCGCCCGCGAGCGGGAGGTGCTGAACCTGATCACGCTCGGCGCCTCGAACCAGCGGATCGCGGACGACCTCGGCATCAGCGGCAACACCGTGAAGTTCCACGTGTCGAACCTGCTGCGCAAGGCCGGGGCCCGCACCCGGGCGGAGCTGGCGGCGCTGGCGCGCTGATCGATCCGGGTGCCCCGTCCTGGCAGAGCCGCCCTCGCAGTGCCGCCCCCGGACGCACGGACGGGCCGCGGCGGCCGCCGAGGGTCTCCCCCTCCTGCGGCGCCGCGGCCCGTCCGGCCGATCAGCGCGCCCCGATCACTCGCTCCGGAGCAGCCCGAAGCGGAATCGGCCGGAGCCGTCGAGCGTGTCGTCGATGCCCGAGATCGTGGAGGAGGCGATGACGGTCTCCGTGCCCTCGAGGAGCGGCACGGTGATCGCCTTCTCCGCCGCGAGGCGCTGCGCCTCCTCGATCGCCGCGGTGCGCTCGTCGCCGGGCGCCAGGCTCCGCTCGCGCAGCACGACCTCGTTGTAGGCGTCGTCCTTCACGGCGGCGCCGAGGATGGAGGGGGCCTCGTCGGTGCCGTAGAGCAGGTTCAGGTAGTTGTCCGAGTCCGGGTAGTCCGCGAACCAGCCCTGCTGGTAGAGCGGGTAGGACGTCGACTTCTCCTTCACGTACTGCGTCCACTCCGTCGACTGCAGGTCGACCGTGAACAGCCCGCTGCGCTCGAGCTGGTTCTTGATGAGCGCGTACTCGTCCGAGGTGCTGGAGCCGTAGTGGTCGGTGTTGTACTGCAGCTTGAGATCGACGGGACAGGTGATCCCGGCGGCCTGGAGCGCGGCGGCGGCCTCGTCCGCGCTGGGACCGCCGCTCCCGTCGCCGAAGGCCTGCTCGTACGCCGGCGTCGATCCGGTCAGGGCGCTGGGGACGATCGAGTAGACCGGCGCGTAGGTGCCCTTGTAGACCTGGTCCGACAGCTCGTCGCGGTCGATCAGGTCGGCGACGGCGGTGCGGACGGCGAGCGCCTTGTCGGCGTCGGCCTCGGGGGTCGCGGAGCCGTAGGGCATGGTCTCGGGGTTGAAGACGAGGAAGCGCATCTCGGCGCCGGGACCGGAGTGCACCGTCAGGCCCTCCTCGCCGCGGAGGTCCTCGGTGTCGGTCGCGTTCAGCGTGCGGTAGGCGACCGCGATCTCGCCGCGCTGGATGTCGAGCTTGAGGTTGCTCTCGTCCGCGTAGTAGCGGATGATCATGGACTCGTTGGCGGCGGCGCCGAGGAGGCCGTCATAGGAGTCGCTGCGGGTGAGCTGCACGAGCGAGTTCAGCGTGTAGCTCGTGATGGAGTACTGCCCGCTGAAGGCGTCGCCGGCGACGATGTCGTCGTCGGTGGTGAGGGAGTCGGCCGAGAAGACGTCCTCGTCGACGATCGCGGCGGCGGGGCTGGTGAGGATCTGGGGCCAGAGGGCGTTGTCCGGGGTGGCCAGCGTGAAGACGACGGTGGAGTCGTCCTCCGCCTCGACCGAGACCATGTCGGAGAGCAGCGACGAGGGGCCGTTCGGAGCGGTGATCGCCACCTGGCTCTCGAAGGTGAAGACCACGTCCGAGGCGGTGAGCGGATTGCCGTTGGCGAAGGCGGCGTCCTCGCGCAGGGCGACGCGGTAGTGGGTGGGGTCGGTGAACTCGGCCGAGGCCGCGAGGTCCGGCACGGGATCCGTCGATCCGGGGGCGGAGGTCAGCAGCCAGGAGAAGACCTGGTTCTGCAGCGTTGCCGAGCCGAGATCCCAGGAGCCGGCGGGATCCAGGGCGGTGACCTTGTCCGTGGTCCCCAGGAGGATCCCGGGGGCGCCTGGGCGCCGGTGGTGCCCGGCGAGCAGGCGGTGAGGGCGACCGGCGTCGTGCCGTCGCGGTTCCGGCTACTCGAGCAGCTTGCCCGCGGTGGCGACCTCGCCGCTGATCAGCGCCTGGATCTCCTCCGGCACCGCGGGGATCTCCTCGCGGGTGATCCCCGTGGAGGGCGACCATACGAGGTTCACCTGGAGGGCCGGGTCGATGTCCGGGTAGTCGCTGCGGTTGTGGCAGCCGCGGCTCTCCCGGCGCTCGAGGGCGGCCTCGAGGGTGGCCCGCGCGGCCATCGCGGCCGACTTGAGGTCGAAGGCGTGGGCGAGGTCCTGGAAGCCGGCGATGTCCGGGTGCACGCCGATGTCGGCGATGCGCGCCTCGATCGCGTCCAGCTCGGCGAGCCCGGCGAGCAGGCCCTCCTCGTCGCGGACGACTCCGGCGTGCTCGGTCATCGTGTTGCGGATCGCGCGCTGCAGGGCGCGGACGTTCTCGGTGCCGTCGGCCGCGAGCAGGCCGGCGATCTCGTCGCGGGCGACCTGGACGGACGCGGCCGAGCGCGTCTGGGCGGTCAGTGAGGCGGAGTACTCCGCCGCCGCCTGACCGACGATGCGGCCGAACACCAGCAGCTCGATCAGCGAGTTGCCGCCGAGGCGGTTGGCGCCGTGCAGTCCACTGGAGGCCTCTCCGATCGCGTAGAGCCCGGGGACGTCGGTGCTGTGGTCGTCCGAGCGCACCCAGACCCCGCCCATCGAGTAGTGCGCCGTGGGCGCGATCTCGATCGGGTCCTTCGTGATGTCGAGCATCTGCAGCTCGAGCATCGTCTGGTACACCCGCGGCAGCCGGGTCATGATCGTCTCGCGCGGCAGGTGCGAGACGTCGAGCCAGACCCCGCCGTTCGGCGTGCCGCGACCCTCCTTGATCTCGGTGTAGCAGGCGAGGGCGACGCGGTCGCGGGTCGAGAGCTCGAGGCGCTCGGCGTCGTACTTGCCCATGAAGCGCTCGCCGAGGCCGTTGCGGAGGATGCCGCCCTCGCCGCGCGCGGCCTCGGAGATCAGCGTGCCCGCCGCGTTCTCGGGCTCGATGATGCCCGACGGGTGGAACTGGACGAGCTCGGGGTCGCGCAGGCGGCCGCCGGCCTCGACGGCCAGGCGGAACGAGTCGCCCGTGTTCTCGTCGCGGCGGGAGGAGGTGCGGCGCCAGATGCGGTTGTGCCCGCCCGCGGCGAGGATCACCGCATCCGCGTGGATCAGGTAGCGGGTGCCATCGACGAGGTCGAAGCCGTAGGCGCCGAACACTGCTCCGTCCTCGTTGACGAGGATGCGCGTGACGTACACGGTGTCCAGGATCGGGATCTCGAGCTGGGCGGCCCGGTTGACGAGCGTGCGCTGGATCTCGAGGCCGGTGTAGTCGCCCGCGAAGGCGGTCCGGCGGTAGGTGTGCGCGCCGAAGAAGCGCTGCGAGATGCGGCCGTCGTCCTCGCGGGCGAACGGCATGCCGTAGCGCTCGAGGTCCTGGATGCCGCGGGCGGCGTTGGAGGTGACGATCTCGACCGTGTGCGGGTTGGCGAGCTGGTAGGACTCGGTGATGGTGTCGGCCGCGTGCTGCTGCCAGCTGTCGTCGGGGTCCATCGTGGCGAGGGCGGCGTTGATGCCGCCGGCGGCGAGGGAGGTGTGCGCGTCCGACTTCGAGCGCTTGCCGAGCGCGAGGACGTCCACGCCCGCCTCGGCGAGCTCGATCGCGGCGCGCAGGCCCGATCCGCCGGTGCCGATGACGAGGACGGAGGTGGAGATCCGACGCTCCGGTGCGGTGGTCTCTGAAGTGGTCATGCCTCCACGCTAGGCACGGCGCTTCGATTACTCCAATGCATAATGCTGGGCACAGCCATGCGCATAGGGTATGCATGTGGATCTCGAGCAGCTCACCGGATTCGTCGAGGTCGCCCGCCTCGGCAGCTTCACCCGCGCCGCCGAGGAGCTGCATCTCGCGCAGCCCTCGCTGAGCCGCCGGATCGCCGCGCTGGAGCAGGACCTCGGCTCCGAGCTCTTCCACCGGGCGCGTTCCGGCAGCACCCTCACACCGGCCGGGGAGCTGCTGCTGCCGCTCGCCCGGCGCATGCTCGCCGACGCCGGATCGGTGCGCCGCGAGCTGGCCGAGCTGGCCGGACTCGAGCGCGGCCGGGTGCGGTTCGGCGCGACGCCGACGCTCTGCATCAGCCTCGTCGCGGAGGTGCTGCACGCGTTCCACTCCGCGCATCCCGCCGTGGAGCTGCACCTCGCCGAGGACGGGTCGCGGAGCCTCTTCGACCGGCTGGCCCGGGGCGAGCTCGACCTGGCGCTGGTGACGACCTCGACCGCGGCCGCTCCCGGCGCCTTCACGGTGACGCCGCTGCTCGTCGAGGAGCTCGTCGTGGTCTCCTCCGCCGCGGAGCCTCCCCTCGCCGCGACCGGCGCGCTCGACCTGGCGGCGGTCGCCCGCCTCCCGCAGATCGTCTTCAACTCCAGCTACGACCTGCGCCGCACGACCGACGCCGCGTTCGCCGCCGCGGGCCTGGAGCCGGACGTGGTGCTGGAGGGCGCCGAGATGGACGCGGTGCTGCGCTTCGCCGAGCGGGGCCTCGGGGTCGCGGTCGTCCCGGCGATGGTGCTGCAGGGGCGCCCGGGGCTGCGCTCGATCCGCCTCGAGGAGCCGACGCTCGAGAAGCCCACCCTGACCCGGACGATCAGCCTCGCGCGCCCGGCGGACCTCGCGCCGACCGCCGCGGCGCGGGTCATGCAGCGCACCATCGCGGCGACCGCCCGCGCCTTCGCCGCCCAGGCCGGCGGCACGATGCGCCTGGCCGACACCCGCTGACCGAGCTGGGGTCTCGAGGCGCCGCTGCTCGACCAGCAGTACGGCGAACATGCTGATCGAGCAGCCCCGGAGGCGTATCGAGATCTCCCCCGCACGCGCAGGAGCGCCCCCGGCCCCGCAGGGCCGGGGGCGCTCCCCGGTGGTTCAGCCGTGCGCTACGAGCACGGGCGCGCCGCGTACGGAGCGCTCACCTCCGTCTCGACGGGGGCGCCGTTCATCGTGGCCGTGGCCTCGACGGTCACCGCACCGGCGGGCAGGTTCGCCTGACGGGTGGTGAAGGCGTGCGACACGGTCTTGCCGGGCGCCACCGAGGTGAACGACTTCGTGCCGGACGTCGACGTGAAGGTCACGCCGACGGGGACGTCGGAGCCGTTGCTCGCCTGGACGGTGACGATCGCCTTGCCCGCGATGCAGCGGGTCGCAGCGCTCGCCGTGATGTCGAGCGCCGGAGCAGCCTCGCCCTCGGTGAAGGCGAAGGTGTCGAGCTCGAACAGGTCGCCGGAGGGTCCGGAGTAGCTGAAGAACACGTCGTGCACTCCCGTCGCTCCGGTCAGCGCGGCGCTGACGTCGGTCCACTCACCGGTCGTCCCGTTCACCGCGACGGTGCCCGCGACGGGCCCGGTCTCGGAGTCGAGGCGGACGGTGACGGTGCCGCCGGCCTGCAGCGCCTTGGCCTTCGCGGTGAACGTCGCGGCTCCGGTGTCCCCGAAGTCGACGGCGGACAGCGCGGTCCAGTCGCCGTTGTCGAGATCCTTCAGCACGAGGTTCTGCGTCGCGCCCGCGGCGGGGGTGCCGAGCGGCGCCGTCGCGATGCCCTTGCTCCAGCCGATGGTCTCGGCCGGGAAGGTGCGGTACGGATCGAAGTCCTTCACCTGGTCGACGCCCTTGTAGTCGCCGACCACCTGCCGCACCGTGCCGTCGGCGTTGAACTGCAGCTCCTGGATGTGCGGGCTGCGGTACCCCTGGGTGGTGTCGCCGTTGATCCGCTTGTTGAGCGTCGGCGCGTGGTAGGTGAAGTAGTACTTGCCGCCCAGCTCGAAGACCGACTGGTGGTTGTTGCCGCCGGTGCCGGCTCCGAAGAAGCGGCTCTGGTTCGGGAACATCACGCCGGCGTAGTTCTCCTTGGGCCAGGACATCGGGTCGTCCGAGATCATGTAGCCGATCTCGCCGCCGCCCGGGTAGCCGGGCTCGCGGGTCTGGTTGCCGCCGAAGTCGTTGCCGCCGAAGTGGGACGAGTACGAGAGGTAGTACTTGTCCTGGCGCTTGAACACCTGGGCCGCCTCGAACGCGACGGGCGCGTCCACGACGGCGGAAGTGCCCTGGGTCGAGATCATGTCGTCGCCGAGCTCGATCACGCGGATGTTCTTCGGGTTGTTGAAGCGCTCGGCCGCGGGGAGCGCGGTCGAGGCGGGTCCGCCTCCGAAGAACAGGTAGCCCTGGCCGTCGTCGTCGACGAGCGGTGCCGGGTCGAACTTCCACGCGACCGCCTCGGCGCCCGGGGTGGACGCGTTGATGAGCGTGGAGGTGCGCTGGCTGGTCCACGGACCCACCGGCGAGTCGCCGGTGATCACGTTGCTGGAGCCGCCGCCGTTGGCGTAGTAGAGGAAGTACTTGTCGACGCCGTTCACGGTCTTCTTCGCCATGCCGGGAGCCCACGAGTTGCCGGTGTAGGGCGCGACTCCGGTGGAGCCGGCGACCTGGATCTCGCCGTGGTCGGTCCAGTTGACGAGGTCGTCCGAGGAGATCACGGTGATCTGGTTGATCTTGCCGTAGTCGATGCCCGCCGAGACGCCCGTGGCGGGGTTCGGAGCGTAGCCCTGGGTGTCGTTCGTCATGTACATGTACACGCGGCCGTTCTCGACGAAGCCGAAGCCGTCGGCGCCGAACTTCCAGCCCATGAGCGGGTTGTGGTCGCCCGGGATCTTGCCCACGACCTCGATGGTGCGCGAGGCGGGCGCGGGCGGCGCCGCTCCGACCAGCGAGAC
Source organism: Rathayibacter sp. AY1G1 (assembly GCF_002932095.1). Taxonomy (NCBI): domain Bacteria; kingdom Bacillati; phylum Actinomycetota; class Actinomycetes; order Micrococcales; family Microbacteriaceae; genus Rathayibacter; species Rathayibacter sp. AY1G1. The sequence goes on along the minus strand of NZ_PSUZ01000010.1, from coordinate 53,867 downwards.
GTCGTCGAGCTTGTAGTCCATGAGGTGCGTCTCGGGCGCGGCCGAGGGAGTCGCGGTCCACGGCGTCTCGAAGAAGAGGCGCGCGGTCGCGACGCTCTGCCCGGCGGGGATGGTGAACGATCCGTTGATCGTCGCCCACTGCCCCTTCGTGGCGGTGACGCTCGCGAGGTTCGTGTAGGTGCCTCCGCCGTAGTGCATGGTGGCGAAGAACTGCTTGGTCGCGGGGCTCGCGGCGTTCTCGTACTTGATCTGCGCCTTGACCTGGTAGGTCTGGCCGGCGACGACCTTGCCGCTGAGGTCCTGCATGGCGCCCGCGCCGGTGGTCGTGCGGCCGGTGACGAGCGCTGCGGCGGTGCCGGTGCGCGCATCCGTGGTCGTCGCGATGGTGCCGGCGTCGGCGGCGTTGCCGTTGTTGACGAACCAGCTGCTGATGCCGCTCTCGAAGCCGCCGTTGACGATGAGCTCCGCCTCAGCGGCGGACGAGGTCTGGGCGGCGAAGGGGGCCACCAGGAGCGCGGTCAGCGCGGCCGTGGCCAGCAGCCTCAGCCGCAACCGCCCCTTCGGAGCGGCTTCTCGTTGTGGTGATCTCACGGATCCTCCTTGATCGTGTCGTGCAGGAGATCGTCGGCGACGGGTGCCGCTGACGCGTTCGGGGGCGGGGGCGGCCGCGCGGGCCGCCCCCGGAGTGCTCAGCCGCAGGACGCGGCCGGGTGGGGCGCTCTCACCGTGGTCGTCACCGGCTCGCCGTCGAGGGTGGCGGTCGCGGTCACGACCACCTCGGCGGCGGGGACCGAGGCCGCCCGCGTGGTGAAGGCGTGGCTCGTCGTGGCGCCGGGTGCGAGCGCGGCGACCGTCTTCGTGCCGGAGGCGCTCTCCATCCGGAGGGCGACGGGCACGTCGTCGGCGTTGGTCGCCCGCACGGTCACAACGACCTTCCCCGCGATGCAGCGGGTCGCGGCGGCGGCGGTCACATCGAGCGACGCCTCCTTCAGCGTCCCGAGGCGGGCCAGCTGGTAGCTGAGCGCGCGCTCCGGGGCGTCGATCTGGTTCTGCGTTCCCGCGGTGCCGACCGCCTGCGCCTTCGCGAGGACCGACTGGAGGTCGGACCAGGCGTCGGCCGGGTAGTCGTCGGAGCGGAGCGTCGCCGCGTGAGCGACGGCCGCGTCGAGCTGCGAGCGGTCGAGCGCCTTCCCCTCCGAGGAGAGGGTGTCGCTCAGGAGGAACTCGTCGACGTCGACGTGGCCGCCGGCGGTCTTCGTCGCGTAGCTGAACAGCCCGAGGCGGTGGCCCATGAAGTGCGTGAGCTGACCGTCGAGGGTCTGCGGGCCGACGCGACTGCCGAGCTTCGTCCAGCTCGTCCCGTCGAGGCTGTACGAGAAGGTCGTCCAGAGCTGTCCGGCCGGAGCCGAGAGCTCGAGATCGGCCTTCAGGCGCACCTGCGAGGAATCGCCGAGGGCGGCGGTGGTGCCGGGGAGGAAGGACTCCACGGCCGCCTGGTCGAACGTGGTCGCGAACGGCTGGCTGCGGTTCACGACGCCGACGGTGGTGACGCCGTCCACGCGCTTGACCGCGACGTAGGAGAAGCCGCGATTGTAGGCCGCGAGCCCGGCGACGTCGCCGTCCTTCATCCCGGAGACGTCGAACGCCGCCTCCGCCGACTGCTTCGGGGCCACGATGCGCTGGGAGAGCGTGTTGCGCGCCTCCTCCAGGTACGTCATCTCGGGCGAGCCCGAGAGGCGCGTGTGCGCGGCCGTTCCGCTGAGCACCTTCCCGTTGGTGAGGCGGAGCCAGCCCTCGCGCTCGGTCAGCGACCAGTAGCGGTTGTCGGGGGCGTGGTTCCACTGCCAGGGGAGGGCGAGGGTCGAGCCGTTCGGCTCGATCTCGGCGGCCGTCGGGCGCTCGAGGGTGGGAGCGGCGCCGACGAGCGAGACGTCGTCGAGCAGGTACTCGGTGCTCGAGGACGCCGGCTGCGGGTTGCCCCACGGCGTCTCGACGGCGAACTTCACGCTGCCGACGTTCGCGGTCTCGGGCACCGTGTAGGTCCCCGTGACCGTCGTCCACTGGCCCTGCGTGACGGCGGCGGACGCCATCGTCACGGGTCCCGCGCCGAAGTCGGCGCAGAGGTTGAAGCGGACCGACGCGGGGCCGGTCGTGTACTTCACCTTCGCGGACACGGTGTAGGTCACGCCGCGCTGCAGCTTGTTCGCGAGCACCTGGCTCGGGCCTGAGCCGTTGAGCGTGCGGGTGCCCACGCGGAGCGCGGCGGTGCCGGACGCCGGGTCGGTCGTGTCGGCCGACAGCGTCGCGCCGAACTGGCCTGCCCACGGCGCCGTCCCCGACTCCGCTCCCGGGTTCTGGAGCAGCTGCACGCCGAGCAGCGACGCGTCGTAGGAGGGCGCGGGCGGGATCGTCCACGACTCGTCCTGGTAGGCCTTCGCCGGGGCGTCGTTGTCGAAGTCGTCCGAGACGACGATGCTCTTCTGCCGCTCGAACAGCTCCTCCTCGGGGCTGAGGCGGATCGGCTTCGGGAAGCTCCCGCCCACCGGCACCGAGCCGTTCGTCCCGAACGTCGGCCAGCCGTCCTTCCACGTCGCCGGGATGAGCCCGGGGATGCGGCCGGTCGGGAAGCTGTCGCGGAAGAACATGCCGTGCCAGGCGGTCGAGCCGTCCTCCTTCGCGATCGGCACGAGGCTCCCCTGGGCGAATCCGCTGGAGTTCAGCACGCCCCTGCCCTCGTAGGGGTTGCTGCCGTCGGCGGTCGCGTAGCGGCCCAGCAGCTCGGACGAGCGGAACAGCGCCACCTGGCGGCCCTGGCCCGAGGGCCACGTGATGATGACGATGTAGTACTGCCCGTCGATGTACTGCACCTGCGCGCCCTCGAACAGGCCGCCGAGGTAGCCGGCTCCCGGGTAGTCCGAGGTGCGGAGGATGTTCGGGTACTCGGCGACGACGGTCGTCAGGTCCTCGCTCAGCTTCACGGCGCTGGTGGATCCGGAGCCGTAGAAGATGTACGGCGTGCCGCCGTCCGCGTCGTCGAAGAACAGCGACGGGTCGTGGAAGGCGCGGCCGAGGGCTGTGCGGGTCCAGGCTCCGTCCTCGATGTCGTCGGTCGAGTAGAGGTAGGAGCCGCCGAGGTTGTTGGTGTTGAAGACCGCGTAGTAGCGGCCGTCGTGGTACCGCAGCGACGAGGCCCACTGGCCGTTGCCGTAGGAGTTCTGCCCGTTGCGGAGCGAGAAGCGGTCGCCGATCTCGAGCCGGTCGAAGACGTAGTTGACGATCTCCCAGTTGACGAGGTCGTAGGACTTCATGATCGGGGCGCCCGGGCTGAGGTGCATCGTGGTGCTGATCATGTAGTAGATGTCGCGGCCCTCGTCGTTCTCGGACGCGGGCACGCGCTCGACGCTGACGTCGGGCACGTCGGCGTTCAGCAGCGGCACGGAGTAGGTGCCGTCGCCGCGGTCCGTCGACGTGTAGGAGGCCTTCGGCGACCAGGCGCCGGCCGCGGTCGCCGGAGCCGCGCCGGAAGCGAGCAGGCCCGCCGCGAGGAGGGCGCCGATCGCCGTGGAGGCGACTGCGCGCATCGGGGTCATTCGAACAGCGACAGCGTCAGGACGGAGGAGTAGTCGCCGGGGGCGACGTCGGCCTCGGTCTTCAGGGTGAGGCCCGCGGACACGGTCCAGGACCCATCCGTCGCGGTCTCCTGCGAGTCGAGCGACAGCGCGAGCAGCTCCTGGTCGAACAGGCCCACGGCGTCGGCACCCTCGTCGAGGATCGTGTCGACCGGGTCGCCCTCGGACACGAGGCCCGACTCGCCGCCGTCCACGAGGACCGGCGTCCAGCCGAGGTGGTCGGAGGAGATGTCCTCCTGGTCCGCGTCGCCGGTGAAGGCGCTCGCCGAGCCGAGGACGTACCAGCCGGCTCCGGCCGGGATCTCGTCGACGGTCCGGGTGTCCGTCACGGTCACGTCGGGCAGCTGCCCCGTGAAGGCGCGCACGGTCGGGGTGGAGCCCTCCTCGGCGAGCGTGGCGGAGGTGCCGTCGATCGACATCGAGAGGGCGCCGGGCTGCTCCAGCTCCTCGATGCTGACGTTCACGTCGACGTCGTCGGAGCCGTACTCGGTGTCGGCGGCCGCGGCCGCGGCGGCGACGCCGGACAGGAGCAGGCAGCCGGCGAGAGCTGCGCCCGAGCGGACGAGCCAGAGGGGTCGGGGGGTGCGTCGCGTGGACATGGTGTTCCTCACTCGATCGGCATCGTCGCCGATCAGGTCGAGCGCCGGACGGCGCGGAGTGGTGGCGCGGCCCGAGGCCGCGAGAGGACGGAGCGCGGCGCAGCCCGAGGGGCGTTCGGCCGCGCCTGGAGCGCAGGACGCGCGGAGAGCGGCGGACGGCTCGTGCGCGGCGGCTTCCAAAGCGTGGCCACGCGAGCTCCAGCTCTCGACCCCCTCAGCACTGAGGGGAGAAAGGCTGCCCGACACTCGTCTCTCTCGACTGCTGAGCTTTCCCTCAGCTAGTCTTGCGGGCAATGTTACCGGGAACATTCCCGATTGCAAGGACGTGTTCTCAACCGTCCGGAGCAGCGCAGCGAGGCGATCACCGCGTTCCGCCGCGGCCGGGCGGGGACGGCGGGAGGGGACGAGGATGTCCGCAGGGGCGGCGACGGCGGAGGCCGAGCAGGAGGTCGTGACGACGGAGTGCGCGGAGCGCTCGGGCGTCATCGGCGTGCTCCTGGGCGACTTCGAGCCGTTCGGCACGGAGGTGCTGCAGGGAGTGGCGACGGCGCTCCGGGGGACCCGGTTCGACCTCCTCGCCGGCAGCGGGGCGAGCCGCCGGGGCCGGGCGGGCTGGGAGCAGGAGTCCCTGCGGCGCCTCACCGAGGCGCACGTAGCGGGAGCGATCCTGGTGACTCCCTCCGGCGTGATCCCCTCGTCGGACCTGCCGCTCGTCGTCGTGGATCCGCTGACCGCGCAGACCGAGCTGCATTCGGTGGCGACCGACGACTTCGGCGGAGCGCAGCTGGCGACGAGCCACCTGATCGGGCTCGGCCATCGCCGCATCGGCTTCGTCGCGGGCCGCCCCGACCTGGAGTCGTCGCACCGGCGCGGCGCCGGCTACCAGCGGGCGCTCGCGGACGCCGGCCTCCCCTACGACCCCGCGCTCGTACGGGTCGGCTACTACCGGCACGACCCCTCCCTCGCCGCCGCCCACGAGCTGCTGCTGCTGCCCGACCGGCCGACGGCGGTCCTCGCCGCGAACGACGCCTCCGCCATCGCCGTGATCGAGGCGGCCCGGGCGCTGGGCCTCTCGGTGCCGGGGCAGCTTTCGGTCGTGGGCTACGACGACGTGCCCGACGCCTCCCGGGTGGTCCCCGCGCTCACGACGGTGAGGCAGCCGCTGCACCGCGTGGGGCGCGCGGCCGCCCGGGCGCTCCTGACGCTGATCGACGGCGGGAGCGTGGCCGAGCAGCACGTGCGGCTGCGCAACAAGCTCGTGCTCCGCGGGTCGACGGCGCCTCCCGCCGAGGGCCCGCCGTCCGGCTGACTCCTCCCCCTCCCCCAGCCGGCGGGAATACGCTCGGCGCATGAACCAGCAGCGCACTCCGGTCACGGTCACGGTCACGGGAGCGGGAGGCGCCATCGGCTACGCGCTCCTGTTCCGCATCGCCTCGGGTCAGCTCCTCGGGCCGGACGTCCCCGTCCGCCTGAACCTGCTCGAGATCCCCTCCGGCCTCCGCGCGGCCGCGGGCACGGCGCTCGAGCTGCAGGACGGCGCCTTCCCCCTCCTCCGCGGGATCGAGGCGACGGACGACCCGGCCGCGGCGTTCGACGGCGCGAGCGTCGCCCTCCTCGTGGGCGCCCGGCCGCGCAGCGCGGGCATGGAGCGCGCCGACCTGCTCGCCGCGAACGCGGGCATCTTCGGGCCCCAGGGCGCCGCGTTGAACGCGCACGCCGCCTCCGACATCCGCGTGCTGGTCGTCGGCAACCCGGCCAACACCAACGCCTGGATCTCGCGGCGCAGCGCCCCGGACATCCCCGCCGGCCGCTTCACCGCGATGACGCGCCTCGACCACAACCGGGCGGTCGCGCAGCTCGCCGCGAAGCTCGACGCCCCCGTCGACGCGATCGAGGGCGTCGCGATCTGGGGCAACCACTCCGCCTCGCAGTACCCCGACGCGACGCACGCCACCGTCGGCGGACGGCCGGTGCCCGAGCTGGTCGACGCGGAGTGGCTGCACACGGAGTTCGAGCCGCGGGTCGCCAAGCGCGGCGCCGAGATCATCGAGGTCCGCGGCGCCTCCTCGGCCGCGTCCGCCGCCTCCGCCGCGATCGATCACGTGCGCGACTGGGTCGACGGCACGTCGTGGACCTCGGCCGCCGTCGAGTCGGACGGCTCCTACGGGGTGGAGGAGGGGCTGATCTCCTCGTTCCCGGTCCGCTCCGTCGACGGCGAGTGGCGGATCATCGAGGGGCTCGAGATCGACGCGCACTCCCGCGCGCGGATCGACGAGTCCGTGCTCGAGCTGCGCGCCGAGCGCGACCAGGCGCTGGCGTTCCTCGCGTCCTGACGCGCCCCTCCCCGTCCTGTCGCCACGGGATGCCACTCCGGTGCGCCTCGCGCGACGTGTCGCGTACCGGAGCGGCATCTCGAGGAGGGGCTCAGCGGCGCTTCTCCAGAGTGGGGAGGGTGCCGGAGGCGCGGGCGGCCTCGTACCAGGCGTGCGCCTCCCCCTGGCGCTCCGCCTCGGCGCCGGTCGCGATCGCCGCGCGCACGTGCTCGGGCCCGTAGCCGAACGACGCGACCAGGTCGGCGGCGTGCGGGCGGATGCGGGCGAGCAGCCGGTCGATGTAGGACGTCACCGCGACCGCTCGCTGCGACGACAGGCGCCCGTGGATGAGGTACCAGTCGAGGTGCTTCTCGATCAGGCCCAGGCCGAACAGGTCGCGGAGCCAGGTGAGGACGGTGCGCGTGCCCGCGTCCTCGACGCCGGCGAGCGCCTCCGTGAACGCCTCCCACTGCAGCAGCTCGGCGTGCGCGCGCGCCGCCTCGATGAGCTCGCTCTGGTGCGCGTTGAACAGGCGGGCCGCCTCGTCGGAGGGCAGCTTCGACGCCGGGCGCAGCCGTGAGGCGATCCCCGCGACCATGCTCTCGACGCGGCCGGTGAGCAGCTCGCGCTGGTCCTCCCGCAGTTGGCCGACCGAGCGGGCCGTCGATCCGCGATCGGCGACGACCTGGGCCAGACGGCGCAGACCCGAGTTGTCGACGGTCGCCCCCGCGACCTGCGAGGCGGCGTACCGCGCGAGCTCCGCGGGCTGGGCGCCCTTGAAGCGGCGTCCGACGTCGGTCAGCAGGCGCTTGGCGACCAGCTGGAGGAGCACGGTGTTGTCGCCCTCGAAGGTCGCGTACACGTCGAGGTCGGCGCGCAGCTGCGTGAGCCGGTTCTCCGCGAGGAAGCCCGCGCCTCCGCAGGCCTCGCGCGCCTCCTGCAGCGTGTCGAGAGCGTGCCAGGTCGAGAGCGCCTTCAGCCCCGCGGCGAGGGTCTCGAGGTCCTGCCGCGACTGCTCGGTGTCGTTCGCGCCGGAGAAGACCTCGTCGAACGCCGTCAGCAGCTTCTCGTGCGCGAAGGCGGCGGCGTAGGTGGTGGCCAGGCGCGGCAGGAGGCGGCGCTGGTGCCGCTGGTAGTCGAGCAGCACCTCCTCCCGCTCGCCGCCGCCGGTGAACTGGCGGCGCTGGTCGCCGTAGGTGACGGCGACCGTCAGCGCGATCTTCGCCGCGGCGACCGAGGCTCCGTCGAGCGAGACGCGGCCCTGCACCAGCGTGCCGAGCATGGTGAAGAAGCGGCGGCCCGGGCTCGCGATCGGCGAGGAGTAGGTGCCGTCGGCGGCGACGTCGCCGTAGCGGTTCAGCAGGTTCTCGCGCGGGACGCGGACCCCGTCGAAGTGGAGGCGGCCGTTGTCGATCCCGTTCAGACCGCCCTTGAGGCCGTCGTCCTCCCCGCCGACGCCGGGCAGGAACGCGCCCTGCTCGTCGCGGATCGGGACGAAGAAGGCGTGGACGCCGTGGTTCACCCCTTGGGTGACCAGCTGCGCGAAGACGACCGCCGCGCGCCCGTCCACCGCCGCGTTGCCGAGGTAGTCCTTCCAGGCCGCGCGGAACGGCGTCCGCAGCACGAACACGCCGTCCTCGTAGGTGGCGGTCGTGGCGATCGACGCGACGTCGGAGCCGTGCCCGGTCTCGGTCATCGCGAAGGCGCCCGGGATCTCGAGGCTCATGATCCCCGGCAGCCACTTCTCGTGGTGCGGGCGCGTGCCCAGGTGCAGGACCGCGGCGCCGAAGAGCCCCCACTGCACGCCGGACTTGATCTGCAGCGAGGGGTCGGCGGTGACCAGCTCCTCGAAGCCGGCGATGTTGCCGCCGTGGTCGGCCTCGCCGCCGAGGTCGACCGGGAAGGCGCGGTGCACGCCGCCCTCGGCCGCGAGCACGCGCATCTGCTCCGAGACGCGGAGGCGGTGCTCCTTCATCGGGAGGCCGTCGGTGCGGTGCAGCTCGGGGCGGGCGGTCAGGGCGCGGCTGGCGAGGCGCTGCTCGCGCCAGGCGCCGAGCAGGGTCTCCCCGAGGGCGGCGACGTCGACGGCGGGGGCGCCGTCCTCGTCCAGGCGCGCGTCGACCTCGGAGCCGAGGGAGTCCACCGGCGGCGTGGGCGCGATCGAGCCCGAGCGGGAGCGCCGGGCCCGCGTGCGTCCGGTGGCTGCCCGGTCGGCGGCGTCGGCGGCGGAGCGGGGGTGGGGAGCGGTGCTGACCATGGTGTTCGTGTCCCTTCGACCGTCTGCGGCTCGGGCCGCTCCCGGTGCGTCGTGCGCCGACGGGCGCGGCAGCGGAGGCGGTCCTCGCACGGTAGGTCGCGCGGCGGCGCGGCGGAAACGTTCCGTCGCCCGGGCACAAACGGCGCCGGGCGGAGGCGGAAGCGCGTTGTCGGAACCGACCAGGCGGGGGCGGGGCGCGCGGCTCGTGCGCAGGACGGGCTGTCCCTGCGACGGGAGCGGAGAAGGGGGCGGCTCGTCCGTGTGCTGAACGGGCTGTCCCTACGGGCTGCTTCTGCGGAGGAGGGACGCCGCACCGGAGGCCGCCTCGCTAGTCTCTCGGCATGAGCGAGCCGCCGCTGCCTCCCCCTCCGCCCGCCCGACACCCGGCGGCCGGGCCGCCCGCGGACGTCGCGGCAGCGCCTCCCCGGACTCCGGGTGCGCCGCCCGTGGACGTCGCGGCCGCGCCTCCCGCGCCTCCGGCCGCGCCGGGATCCGGGGTTCCGCATGGGCGCCCGGTCCGCGTCTGGGACCTGGTGCTGACGATCGTGCTGATCCTCGTGGCCTCCGCGGTGACGCTGCTGCTGTCGTTCTTCGGGCTGTTCTTCGCGATGGCCAGCGACTCGTGCGGCGGATCGAACGCCTGCGACATCGGCCTGATCGAGGGCGGGGTGGTCCTCGCCGCAGGAGGAGTGTGGGTGCCGTTCCTCGCGGCGCTGGCCGTCTCGATCGTGCTGCTGGTGCGGCGGCGCATCGCGTTCTGGGTGCCGGTGGCGGGCCTCGCGGTGTCGTTCTGCTGCACGCTGCTCGGCGGGTGGATGGCGTCGACGGGCGCGGGCGGCTGAGGGCGCTCGCCGACGCCTCGGACCGAGGACGCTCGCGTCGGTGACGAGATGGGCACGATCGCCGACGCGGAGCCCGGAACACGGTCGCCCGCGCCGGCGCCCGCCTCCGTCGCGGGTGGTGAACCGCGCGCCTCAGCGACGGATCAGTAGCTGTCCCAGCCGGGCTCCCAGTCGGGCTCGTCCGGCGGCACCCAGTCGTCCTCCGGCGGCTGAGCGGCGGACACCGGCGGACCGGACGACTCGCGGCCGAACGAGGGCTTCGCCCCTTGCGAGCGGGACGACCCGCCACGGGCGGCCGGCGCGCGGCGGGGAGCGGGAGCCTCCTCACCGGGTTCCGGGACGGCGATCTCGGGGCTCTCCCCCGCGACGACGGCGAGAACGGCCTCGCCGTAGGTGAGCAGCTTCTTCTGGCCGACGCCGCCGATGATGCTGAGCGCGTCCATCGTCGCCGGCTCGGCGGTCGCGATCTCGCGGAGGGTCGCGTCGTTGAAGACGATGTAGGCCGGGACCGCCTGCGCGCGGGCCTGCGCGGCGCGCCACTCCCGGAGCCGCTCGAACAGCGGCTGAGCCTCGCCCGACAGCTCGGCGACGGTGGACCGCCCGGAGCGGGAGGATCCGCTGGAGCGGGCCGGCTTCTCCGGCTCCTGCCGCAGCTCGACCTTCCGCTCGCCGCTGAGGACGGAGCCGGACGCGGGCGTGAGCACGAGAGTGCCGAAGCCGTCGTCGTTCACGCCGAGCAGGCCCTGCGCGAGGAGCTGGCGGGCGACTCCGCGCCACTGGGTGTCGCTGAGCTCGGCGCCGATGCCCCAGGTGGCCAGGCCGTCGTGCTGGTGCTGAGTGGTGCGCGGCGTGGTCTTGCCGCGGAGGACGTCGATGATGTGTCCGGCGCCGAACTGCTGGTTGCGCTCCCGCTTGAGGCGGACGACCGTCGACAGGAACTTCTGCGCCGCGACGGTGCCGTCCCAGGAGGCGGGCGGCTCGAGGCAGGTGTCGCAGTTGCCGCAGGCGGTGCTCTCCTGGCCGAAGTAGGCGAGCAGGTTCACCCGGCGGCACTGGACCGTCTCGGAGAGCGCGAGCATCGCGTCCAGGTGCGCGGACATCCGCCGACGGTGCGCCAGGTCTCCCGGCGACTCGTCGATCATCCGGCGCTGCTGCACCACGTCCTGCAGGCCGTAGGCGAGCCAGGCGGTGGACGACAGTCCGTCGCGGCCGGCGCGACCCGTCTCCTGGTAGTAGCCCTCGACCGACTTGGGCAGGTCGATGTGCGCGACGAACCGCACGTCCGGCTTGTCGATCCCCATGCCGAAGGCGATGGTCGCGCAGACGATGACGCCCTCCTCGCGGAGGAACCGCGACTGGGCGGCGGCGCGCACCCGCGAGTCGAGGCCCGCGTGGTACGCGACGGCGTCGAAGCCCGCCGAGCGCAGCGCCTCGGCCGTCGCCTCGACGCTCTTGCGGGAGAGGGCGTAGACGATGCCCGCGTCGTGCGCGTGCTCGCGCCGCAGGAAGTCGATCAGCTGCTTGCGCGGCTCGACCTTGTTGACGATCCGGTACTGGATGTTCGGGCGGTCGAAGCTCGAGACGAAGTGGCGGGCGGCGCCGAGGTGCAGGCGCGAGGTGATCTCGCGGTGCGTCGCCTCTGTGGCGGTCGCGGTGAGGGCGATGCGCGGGACGTCGGGCCAGCGCTCGGCGAGCTCGCCCAGTGCGAGGTAGTCGGGGCGGAAGTCGTGGCCCCACTGGCTGACGCAGTGGGCCTCGTCGATCGCGAAGAGGGCGATCCGGCCGCGGGCGAGGAACTGCTTCATGCCCTCGTTGCCCAGGCGCTCCGGGGCGACGTAGAGCAGGTCGAGCTCGCCGTCGAGGTAGGCGCGCTCGACGCGGCTGCGCTCGCCCGCGTCCTGGGTGGAGTTGAGGAACTCGGCGCGGACGCCGTTCGCGCGGAGGGCGTCGACCTGGTCCTGCATCAGCGCGATGAGCGGGGACACGACCACGCCGGTGCCGGGGCGCACGATGGCGGGGATCTGGTAGCAGAGCGACTTGCCGCCGCCGGTGGGCATCAGGACGACGGCGTCGCCGCCTCCGATGACCTGCTCGACGATGGCCTGCTGCTCGCCGCGGAAGGAGCCGTAGCCGAAGACCTTCTCGAGGATCGCCTGCGCCTCGGAGGATCCGGATCCCGGGGCGCCGCTCGCCGCGTCGCTCCGGACGCCGCCGCGGGACTCCGCCGAGGGGTCGGCGAGCGGCGGGGCGGGGAGGGCTGTCGCGGTGGGCTCTGTCACCCGGGGAACTCTACCCGCCGCCTCCGACGCCGCCCCGGGGGTCCGGGGAACTGTGGAGAAGGGCCGCAGGGAGGGAGCTGGGGAGGCGGCTGCGGGGAGGTCGGGGGTCTTCTGCGGCGCCCGGATCAGAGGTCGGTGAGGGTGCGGGTGTCGCCGTCCCAGAAGCGGACGCCCGCGAGGCCGACGGTGAACGGCTCGCCGAGGAGGGGGACGGCGTCGCCGAGCTGCTCGGCGCGGAGGCGGCGCGAGACGCTGATGTGCGGCGTCCAGGCGTCCGGCAGCGAGGTGTCGACGCCGCCCGGCACGAGGCGCGTGGCCCGGTCGTGCAGAGCGTCGAGGGCGGGCGAGCGGACCACTCCCCAGGCGAGGACGAAGCGCCCGGCGTGCGGGAAGAGGAGGACAGCACCCAGGTCGACCGTCGCCGGAAGCGGACCGAGCGCGCCCGGCTCCGGGGCGGTCAGCTCGAGCCCGGCGACCAGGGTGAGGTGCGGGCGGTTGCTGGCGGACGTGTGCAGCGCGAGGCTCGGGATGCCGGCCGCCTCGAGCGCCTCCCACTGGCTGCGGACGCGAGCCTCCGACTCCGGATCGAGGAGGACTTCGAGGCTGCGCATGTCCACATTCTGCCGCGGCTCCCGTGTGCGGGCCTTCGCGGGCGCGCGGCCACTCGCGGGGAGCGGGTGGGGGGGGCCCGCCCGCTCCCCGCCACCCGCGTCAGCCGATCGTCACGAGGGCGGCGAACAGCTCCGGCGCTCGGCGGTCGACGATCCGACCGCCGACGCGGATGCCCACCAGCGCGAAGACGGTGCCCAGCACGAGGGCGGCCGCCAGTCCGATCAGGCCGAAGGCCGGGTCGCCGCCGATGAGCGAGATCGCGCCGAGGACGATCGACGGGAGCGCCAGCAGACCGGTCGCGGCCATGCTCCCCAGCATCACGACGCTCGAGATCATCCCGGAGCCCGGCGGCGTCTTCAGCGGGCTGTCCCCCGGCCCGGGCACGGGGTAGACGACGAGCGACGAGGCGACGCTCGACACTCCGAACCCGCTGAGAACGAGGGCCAGCGCCATGCCCAGCACGGCCGGGATCGCGTCGGCGCGTCCCGCGTACAGCGCGGTGCCCACCGCCACGGCGACCACCGCAGGGACGCCGATGATCGCGGCGGCGACGACGCGACCGGCGCGGTCGGCCGACCCCGTCACTCCGGAGCTGACGTGCGCCGCCCAGGCGGTGCCGTCGTACGACACGTCGGCGCAGAGGGTCACGCCGAAGATCAGGCCGACGAGCACGGCCGAGAGCAGCACGAAGGTGTCGCCGCCGCTGCCGATCGCGGAGTAGAACACCGCGAGGACGACGACGGCGGGGATGACGAGGAGCCCACGGCTGTAGCGCGGGTCGCGCCACCAGTAGCCGAGGGCACGCGCGGCGACGGCGCCGGTCGGGGTGCCGGGGAAGCGCCCGAACAGGCCGAGGCCCGCGGATCCGGAGGCGGAGTGCGCGCCGGACGCGGCGGGCTCCGCGAGCGCGTGCCGCAGCGCCCGGGCCCACGCCCAGACGAGGACGGCCAGCGTCGCGAGCCCGATCAGCAGGCGCGCGATCGCCGCGACCCAGTCGCCCGCGACGACGGATCCGGGGACGGCCCAGATCGCGCCGAGCGGCGACCAGCCGAGGGCGCCCGCGATCACGGGCAGGACGTCCAGGCCGTCGCGGATCACGTTGGTCAGGCCGAAGAAGAGCGGTCCGAGCAGGATGACGACGACGAGCACGACGCCGCCGATCACCTCGCGGTAGCGGCGGCTCGAGCCCAGGCCCGTGGTGAGCGCGCCGATCAGGCGGGACGCGACCACGCAGGTCGCGACGCCGATCACCGCGGCGACGAGGCAGGGCAGGATGCCGATCGGACGGCTCCACCAGGCGGCGGCGGAGGCGAGCGCCCCGAGCGTGGTCACCACGCCGGGGATGCCCGCGAGGCCCGCGGCGGCGAGCCCGAGGAGGAGGGTCCGCAGCGGGATCGGGAAGGTCGCGAGGGTGGGCAGGTCGAGGCTCTGGTCGGAGCCGGACAGGAAGATCGGCCCGAGCACCCAGCCGAGGATCAGAGCGGAGCCGCCGAGGACGATCGCGACGTTCGCGAACGCCGGGTCCGTGCCTCCGAGCGCGACCAGGCCGGCCGCGACCAGGCCGAGCACCGCGATCGCGTAGAGACCGCCGAGGATCACGCCGATCAGCTGCCACACGTTCCGCGTCAGCGAGTTGCGGAGCAGGAGCAGCCGCAGCCTCAGGAGATGCGCAACCATGCCGGTCCCTCCTGGTGGGTGCGGCCGCCGACCAGCTCGACGAAGCGCTCCTCGAGGCTGGAGCCGGCGCGGACCTCCTCGAGGGTGCCGGAGGCGAGCACGCGGCCGTCGGCGATGACGGCGACGCGGTCGCACATCCGCTCGACGAGGTCCATGGAGTGGGACGAGACGATGACCGTGCCGCCCGACGCGACGAAGCCGGTGAGGATGTCGCGGATGTTCGCCGCCGAGACCGGGTCGACCGACTCGAACGGCTCGTCGAGCACCAGGAGGCGCGGGGCGCGCACGAGCGCGCAGGCGAGCGCGATCTTCTTGGTCATGCCCGCGGAGTAGTCCACGACGAGCGTGCGGTCGGCCGGATCGAGGCCGAGCAGGGCGAGGAGGTCGTCGGTCCGCTCGACGACGACGGAGCGCTCGAGCCCGCAGAGCAGGCCGTAGTAGGTGACGAGCTGGAGACCGGTGAGGCGGTCGAACAGCTTGACGCCGTCGGCGAGGACGCCGATCAGCCGCTTCGCCTCGAGGGTGTCCTTCCAGACGTCGACCTCGTGGATCGTGACGACGCCGCTGTCGGGGCGGAGCAGGGCCGTGGCCATCGAGAGGGTCGTCGTCTTGCCCGCGCCGTTGGGGCCGACGAGCCCGAAGAAGGAGCCGGCGGGGACGTCGAGGTCGATGTCCTTCACGGCCTCCTTGTCGCCGAAGCGCTTGCGGAGGCCGCGGATCCGCAGAGCGACCTCGCCGTGGCGGCCGGAGGCCTCGGGGGCGGCCCACGCGGGGGTCGCGGAGTCGGTGTGCGCGGAGTCGGTGTGCTCGGCAGCGGTGCCGTCGGCGGCGGTGCGCGCGGCGGGGCTCTCGGTGTCCGTGCCGTCCTGGGGAATGCCGGGGGGCGTCGTCCCGTCCATGTGTGTCCCTTCCGGGCCGCGGTGGGCGGCCGCTCCTCCACCCTAGGCAGGCGCTGCGGCCGGGGCATCCGTCCCGCGATGGAGTCGCGCTGAACGCGCCGGCGCGGCCCCGGTGGTCCGACGGGGCGGGGCGGGAGCACGGCCGCCTACGCTGGCCCCATGCCCACGCTCCTCCTCGTCCGGCACGGACGCACCACCGCGAACACCGCGGGGATCCTCGCCGGACGCACCGCCGGAGTGCGGCTCGACGACGTCGGACGCACGCAGGCGGCGCGCACCGGGGAGCGGCTGGCGGCGGTCGAGCTCGCGACCGTGGTGTCGAGCCCGCTCGAGCGGTGCCGGCAGACCACGCGCTTCGTCCTCGAGCGGCAGACGGGATCGCCGGCGACCGTGATCGACAAGGGCATCACCGAGTGCGACTACGGCGACTGGTCGGGGCGCTCGCTGCGGGATCTCGCGACGGAGCCGCTCTGGGCGACGGTGCAGAACCAGCCCTCCGCGGTGGTGTTCCCCGGCGGCGAGGGGATGCTCGCGATGCAGGCCCGGGCCGTATCGGCGATCCGGCGGCACGACGCGGCGGTGGCGGAGGAGCACGGGGCCGGCGCGGTGTGGGCGGCGGTCAGCCACGGAGACACGATCAAGGCGATCCTCGCGGACGCGCTCGGCATGCACCTCGACCTGTTCCAGAGGCTCAGCGTCGGACCGGCGTCGGTGTCGATCATCCGCTACGGCGCGGGGCGGCCCGAGGTCGTCGCGATGAACACGGACGCCGGGGACCTGGGCTGGCTGCGGAAGGCGGCCCCCGTGGCGGACGCCGCTGTGGGGGGCGGGGCGGGGCACGAGTAGGCGCGGTTCGGGAGGGCCGCTTCAGGGCTCGACCGAGCGGCAGGGACGCGGGTGCTCGGCGGCGGTGGATCTCGATGCGCCCGCTCCGCGGGGGGCTCGGTCAGCAGAAGAAACGGCTGCTCGATCAGCAGGCCGCCCGAGCCCGACGCGCGCAGCCACCGCGGAGGCGGGCGCTCGTAGACTGGGGGCATGCCTCCGATCGTGCACGGATTCGACTGGCCCGATCGCGTCGTCGTGGGGACCGTCGGCTCACCCGGCTCGCGCTCCTTCTACCTCCAGGCCAAGACCGGGCCCCGCGTGGTCAGCGTCGGCCTCGAGAAGCAGCAGTCGGCCCTCCTCGCCGAGAAGATCGACGAGATCCTCGACCAGCTGATGACCGCCCAGGGCAACCCGGTCAGCGTCCCCGCCGGCACTCCCCCGGAGCTCGTCGACAACGACCCGCTCGACCAGCCCGTGGAGCCCGAGTTCCGCGTCGGCGGTCTCAGCCTCGGCTGGGACCCGTCCACCGCGCAGATCGTGATCGAGGCCTACCCGCTGACCGAGGCGGAGGACGACTCCGAGGAGGAGCCCGAGCCCACCGAGATGCTGCAGGTGAAGATCCCGGTCGGCACGGCGCGCGCCTTCGCGAAGCGCACCCTCGAGGTCGTCGGCGCCGGACGTCCGCTCTGCCCCCGCTGCGGCGAGCCGATGGATCCCGACGGGCACGACTGCCCGCTCGCATGAGCGACCCGGGCGGGCTCGACGGCGAGCTGGAGCTGGCCGGCCGGATCACGATCGCCTCGAACGCGACGTTCCTCGCGCAGCTCGGCGAGACGTCCGTCGTCTACAAGCCGATCTCGGGCGAGAAGCCGCTGTGGGACTTCCCGGACGGCGTGCTCGCGGGCCGCGAGGTCGCCGCGTACCTCGTCTCGGAGGCGCTCGGCTGGAACGTGGTGCCGCGCACGTGGCTCCGCGACGGTCCGCTCGGGCCGGGCATGGTCCAGCTCTGGCAGGACATCGATCCGGACCAGGACGCGGTCGACCTGGTGCCCGCCGACGCCGTGCCCGACGGATGGCGGCACGTCCTCGACGGCAGCGACGAGGAGGACCGCGACATCTCCCTCGTGCACGAGGACTCGACGGCGCTGCGCCGGATGGCCGTGTTCGACGTGGTCGCCAACAACGCGGACAGGAAGGGCGGGCACGTGCTCGCGCTGCCCGACGGCCACCGCTACGGGGTCGACCACGGCCTCACCTTCCACTCCGAGCACAAGCTGCGCACGGTCCTCTGGGGCTGGATCGGCGAACCGCTGCTCGAGGAGGAGCTGACGGCGCTGGCGCTCCTGCGCGCGCAGATCGACGGACCGCTCGGCGAGGCGCTCTCGGAGCTGCTCACCGAGGACGAGGTCGCCGCGTTCGCGAAGCGCTGCGAGCGGCTCGGCTCCTTCGGCCGCTTCCCGGGCCCGCGGGGCGGGATGCCCGCGGTGCCCTGGCCGCTGTTCTGAGCCGGGCGCGGTCGGAACTCAGGACGAACGCCTGCGGAGCGGCGGAGACGCGCTGATCCTCAGGGGCGGGAGCGGGTCCCTCCTGCATCCTGAGCGGCTCAGAAGGTCCAGCCGCGGCCGAACAGCTCCTCGCCGGGCGTCCCGCCGCCTCCCGGACCCGCGCCGCGAGCGCCGAGGTAGGAGGAGACGACGGCCGCTCCCAGGTCCTCCGCCTCCGGGTTCACCACCGAGCCGCCGACCCGGCGGGCGAGCGAGTCGATGAAGCGCGCGAGGCCCGGGTCGTCGCCCAGGCGGAAGAACGTGGTGTGCGCGCCGAGGCGGAGCGACGCGTCGAGCTCGCGGACCGAGACGGCGACCGTCAGCGGGTCCGGCGGGTAGTCGAAGAAGACGCCGCCGTCGGGCTCGAGGTGCGCGGTCGGCTCGCCGTCGGTGACGATGAGCAGCACCGGCTGCGCGTTCGGGTGCTTGCGGAAGTGCCGGTTGGCCAGCAGCAGCGCGTGGTGCAGGTTCGTGCCCTTGTCCCACTCGGCGTCCAGGCCCACCAGCTGCTCGACGTCCATCACCTCGGCGCGTCGGCCGAAGGCGACGAGCTGCAGCGCGTCTCCGCGGAACCGGCTGCTGATCAGGGTGTGCAGGGCGAGGGCGGTGCGCTTCATCGGCACCCAGCGGCCGTCCATCGCCATCGAGAACGAGGTGTCGACGAGGAGCGCGACACAGGCCTGCGTGCGCGCCTCCGTCTCCTGCACCTCGACGTCGTCGATCAGGATGCGCACCCCCGAGCCGACCGGCCGGCCCTCGCCGGCGGTGCGGGTGAGGGCGTTGGTCACCGTGCGGGGGATGTCCCAGGCCTCGGTGTCGCCGAACTCCCACGAGCGCGTCGCTCCGGAGCGCTCGCCCGCCGCGCCCGCGCGCCGGACGTCGCGGGCGCCCTGACGGCCGGAGACGGTCTCGGCGATGTCGCGCAGGAGCGCTTTGCCGAGCTGGCGCATGGCCTTCGGGCTGAGGGCGAGGCGGCCGTCGGAGCCGCGGCGCAGGGTCCCGGAGTCGCGCAGGGCCCGCTCCAGGCGCTTCAGCGTCTGCGCGTCGACGGAGGCGTCCTCGCCGAGGCGCTTCGCCAGCAGGTCGAGGTCGAGGTCGTCGAGGGAGGAGCGGTCCGTCTGCGCGAGCTGGTCGGCGAGGGCGTCGAGGTCGGCCAGCTCCTGGAACACGCCCGTCCCGTCGCCGAGGCCGAGCCCCTGCTCGCCGTCCATCCGCTCGGAGCCGCCCCAGTCCTCGCCGGGACGGAGCCCCCGCAGGGTCTCGTCGAGGCGGCCGAGGGACTGCATGAGCTCCGGCGTGCCGAAGGCCTCCTGGGCGAGGGCGTCGAGCTCGGCGCGCTGCTCGGCGGTCATCGAGTTGCGCATCCGCTGGGCCGCCGCCGCGCGGGCGGCGAGCGCGTCGATCAGCTCGTCCACCGATTCCGGGCCCTCGGGGAAGTACTCGCCGTGCTGCTCCATGAAGGCGTCGAACTGCTCGGGGGTGTCCTCCCCGCGCGCGTGCGCCTCGAGCAGCTCGTTCAGGTCGCGGAGCATCGCGTCGATCGCGGCGCGGTCCTCGTCGCTCGCGTTCTCGAGGGCCTGCTTCATCCCCTCGAAGCGCTGATCGAGCATCTCGCGGCCCAGGAGCTCGCGGATCCGCTCGAAGTCGGCGCGCGCCTCGGGGCTCTGCCAGCGGTAGTCGCGGAGCTCCGAGACGGCCGCGGCCGGCGAGGGCGGGAGGCTGTCGAGCTGGATCTCGGCGAGCGCGCGGTCGCCGTCGTCCATCTGCGTGTCGCGGGCGAGCTGCTTGCGCTCGGCGAGGACGGCCTTGTCGAGGAGCTCGCGGATCTCGCGGAGCGTACCGTCGAGGTTGTTCCTCTGCGTGAGCTCGCGACGCCGCTCGGCGACGCGGGCTGCCAGGTCGTCCAGGCCCTCGCGGTCGCGGGTGCCCCGGCGGAGGAACTCGCGCAGGGCGCGCTCGGGCGAGGTGCCGCCCATCACGTCCTCGCCGATCGCGTCGAGGGCCTCCTTCAGGTCGACCGGAGGAGCGAGCGGATCGGGTCCCCCGTCGTACTTCGCGTAGCGCGCGTCGCGCTTCAGCCGCCGGTTGCCGCGCGGAGCATCAGCCATAGACGGCCTCGCCCCCGCCCGTCTCCTTGCTCAGCTTGCGCGAGAGGTAGAGGCCCTCGAGGGCGAGCTCGACCGCTCCGGCGCGGCGCCCCTCCCCCACGGCGTCGAGGCGCTCGGCGACCTCGTCGTACACGCGGGCCTCGCCCAGCAGCGGCAGGCCGGCCAGGAACTCGCGGGCGGTCACCTGCTCGCCGGTCGTGATCATCGCGCCGTTCTCGACCGCCTCGACGAGCGGCCCGAGGTCGACGCCGCGCAGGTGGGCGCGGACGGTCTCGGCGGTGGCCTGACGGAGCAGGTGGTCGAGGATCTCGTCCTCGCGGCCCTCCTCCCCCGACTCGAACTCGATCTTGCCGCCGAGCACGTCGACGGCGGTCTCGAGGTCGATGGGGCGGGCGACCGCCTCCTCCTCGCCGCGGCGGGTGGCGCGGTGCAGGGCGGCGGCGGCGATCGTCTCGGCGCCGGCGATGGCGAAGCGGGCGCTGACGCCGCTGCGCTGGTCGACGGAGCTCGACTCGCGCAGGGCCCGCGTGAAGCGGGCGAGGATCTCGATGAGCGCGTCGGGCACGGTCGCGACGAGGTCCGCCTCCTGCCGGATGACGGCGACCTCGTCGACGAGAGCCGTCGGGTAGTGGGTGCGGATCTCGGCGCCGAAGCGGTCCTTCAGCGGCGTGATGATCCGGCCGCGGTTCGTGTAGTCCTCCGGGTTCGCGCTCGCGACGACGAGGACGTCGAGGGGGAGGCGGAGGACGTAGCCGCGGATCTGGATGTCGCGCTCCTCCATCACGTTGAGCATGGCGACCTGGATCCGCTCGGCCAGGTCCGGCAGCTCGTTGATCGCGACGATGCCGCGGTGGCTGCGCGGGATGAGGCCGAAGTGGATGGTCTCCGGGTCGCCCAGGCTGCGGCCCTCGGCCACCTTCATCGGGTCGACGTCGCCGATGAGGTCGGCGACGCTGGTGTCGGGGGTGGCCAGCTTCTCGACGTAGCGCTCCTCGCGGGGCTTCCACCCGACGGGCAGGTCCTCGCCCAGCTCCTCCGCGCGGCGGCGGCTCTCCGTGGTGATCGGCTCGTAGGGGTGCTCACCGAGCTCGGACCCCTCGATGACGGGCGTCCACTCGTCGAGCAGGCCGACGAGGGTGCGCAGGAGGCGGGTCTTGCCCTGGCCGCGCTCGCCCAGCAGGACGATGTCGTGGCCGGCGATGACGGCGCGCTCGACCTGCGGGATGACCGTCTCGGCGAAGCCGTGCAGGCCCGGCCAGGGATCGCGGCCCTCGCGCAGGGCGTCGAGCAGGTTGTCGCGGACCTCGGTGCGGAGGCTCTTCTGCACGTGCCCGGAGGCACGGAGCTGGCCGAGGGTCTGGGTCGTCGGGCGCATCACCTCGGCAACGCTACGCCGCAGGTCCGACACGTGGTGGAGGTGCGGCGGATTCGCGGCGCGGGCTTGCGCGGGGGGCGCGCCGCGGACGGCTCAGCGCTCGAGGCGCGGGGCGGCGGCGAGCAGGCGGCGCGTGTACTCCTCCTGCGGCGCGGCGAGGAGCGACGCGGCCGGCCCCGCCTCGACGATCCGACCCTCGCGCATCACGGCGATGCGATCGCTCATGTGGGCGATCACGCCGAGGTCGTGCGAGATGAGGAGGAGGGCGAGGCCGTGACGGCGCTGCAGGTCGTCGAGCAGGTCGAGGATCTGCGCCTGCACCGACACGTCGAGGGCCGAGACGGGCTCGTCGCAGATCAGCACGTCGGGGCGCGTCGCCAGCGCCCGGGCGATCGAGACGCGCTGGCGCTGACCGCCGGAGAGGGTCCGCGGCGAGCGCCGCTCCAGGGCGGGGTCGAGCCCCACGCTCTCGAGCAGCGCGGGCACGGAGGCGGCGCCGGCGTCGCGGAGGAGGCGGCCGACGCTCCAGCGCGGGTCGAACGAGGAGAGGCTGTCCTGGTAGACGGCGCCGATCCGCGGGCGGCGGGGACGGCGGGAGCGCTCGGTCGCTGCCGACCACGGCTCGCCGAACAGCTCGACGGCGCCCGCGTCCGGACGCCGCAGCGCCAGCACGAGCCGGGCCACCGTGCTCTTGCCCGACCCGGACTCGCCGACGAGCCCCACGGTCTCGCCGCGCCGCAGCCGGAGGTCGACGTCGTCGACCGCGACCCGCACTCCTCCGCCGGGCAGCGGGAAGCGGGCGGCGAGTCCGCGGGCCGCGACCACGACCTCGCCGGGAGTCTCGGGCGGGGTCGCCGGTGCGGTCGGGTCGGTGAGCCGGGAACCGCGCGGGCGCCCTGCGGGGACAGCGGCCACGAGCGCGCGGGCCTCGGGGCTGCGGGGCGCGCGCAGCACCTCGGCCGCGGTCCCCTCCTCCACCACGCGGCCGTCGGCCAGCACGAGGATGCGGTCGGCGAGGCCCGCCACCACCGCGAGGTCGTGCGAGACCAGGACGAGCGCCCGGCCGCGCACCTTCTGCTCGGCGAAGAGCTCGAGCACGCGGGCCTGGACGGTCACGTCGAGCGCGGTGGTCGGCTCGTCGGCGACGAGCAGCGGCGGATCGAGCGCCACGGCCGCCGCGAGGAGGGCGCGCTGGCGGAGCCCGCCGGAGAGGTCGCCGGAGCGCTCCCGCATCCGCTCGGCCGGCTCCGGCATGCCGACGCTCGCCAGGGCCTCGACCGTCCGCTGCGCGCGCTCGGCCGCGGGGAGGCGGCCGTGGAGGCGGAGCACGTCGCCGATCTCGCGGCCGATCGGGCGCAGCGGGTCGAGCGAGAGCAGCGCGTCCTGCGGGACGAAGCCGACGGATCCGCCGCGCAGCCGCCGCAGCTCCCGCTCGCCCGCTCCGACCACCTCGGTCCCGCCGACGCGGACGCTCCCGGTCACGGCGCCTCCGCTCAGCCCCAGCAGCGCTCGCGCGGTGACGCTCTTGCCCGACCCGGACTCGCCGACGATCGCGACGCACTCCCCCGGCTCCACGCGGAACGAGACCCCGTGCACCACCTCGACTCCGTCGAAGGCGACCCGGAGCCCCTCGACGACGACCGCGCTCACCGCGCACCCCGCAGACGCCCGCCGAGGACCGTCGTCGCGATCGTGGTCAGCACGATCGCCAGCCCCGGGAACACGGTCAGCCACCACGCGCTCGAGAGGTAGGTGCGGCCCGCCGAGAGCATCGCGCCCCACTCCGGCGCGGGCGGCTCGGCGCCCAGGCCCAGGTAGCTGAGGGCCGAGGCCCAGACGATCGCCTGGCCGACGCCGAGGGTCGCCAGCACGGCGAGCGGCCCGAAGGTGTTGGGGAGGACGTGCCGGACGAGGATCCGGACGGGCCCGTGCCCCAGCACGCGCGCCGCCTCGACGTAGCCGGAGTCGCGGATGCCGAGCAGCTGCGTGCGCAGGATGCGGGCGTACCCCGGCGCGGTGGAGAGGCCGACCGCGATGGTGGCGGGGACGACTCCGGGACCCGTGACCACGATCACGAGCAGCGCGAGCAGGAGCGCGGGGAAGGCGAAGAGCACCTCGAGCACGCGGCCGATCACGCCGTCGACGACGCGGCCGCCGAACGCCGCGACCACCCCGAGCACCGCGCCGAGGACGAGGCCGATCGCGGTGGCGCTGGCGCCGATCAGGAGGGATGCGCCCGCCCCCGCGATGAGGCGGCTGAGGACGTCGCGACCGGACTCGTCGGTGCCGAGCAGGTGGGCGGCACCCGGTGGGGTGAAGGCGTCGCGCGGGGCGACGGCGAGCGGATCGGAGGGGGCGAGCAGCCCGGGCGCGACGGCGGCGAGCAGGAGCAGCACCACGAAGACCGCGGCCAGCACCTCGCCGGCGCGGAGGCGGGAGGGACCCCGGCGGAGCGGGCGGGCGGCGCGCAGCTCGAGCTCGCTCACGCGACCGCCTCCCGCCGGGCCAGCCGCGGGTCGATCACGCGCGTCAGCAGATCGGTGGCGAGGGTCACGACGATGTACGCCAGCGCCGTGACCAGCACGACACCCGTCACCACCGGCACGTCACGGACGGTCACCGCCGCGAGCAGAGTCCGGCCGAGCCCCGGCCTCGCGAAGATCGTCTCGACCACCACGGCCCCGCCGATCAGGTAGCCGAACGCCCAGCCCGAGAGCGAGACCCCTGGCAGCACCGCGTGGCGCAGGGCGTGGCGGGCGCGGACGCCGAACTCGCCCTCGCCGCGCGCCCGAGCGGCGAGCACGAACGGCGACTCCAGCGCGTCGAGGAGGGAGCGGCGCATCACCTGGCCGAGGAAGCCCGCCAGCGGGATCGCGAGGGTGAGCGTCGGCAGCACCAGCCCGGCGGGCGACCCGGTGCTGACCGGGGGCAGCCAGCGCAGCGCGGTCGCGAAGACGGCGATCAGCACGGTCGCCAGCCAGAAGTGCGGGAGCGCGGCCGCCGTGAGCTCGAGGCCGGACCCGACCGCGGCGGCGAGGCGGCCGCCCCGGGTCGACCAGAGGGCGGTCGCGAGCGCGAGGATCCATGCGGCGGTGAGCGCGAGCACGGCGAGCAGGAGGGTGCCGGGCAGCTGCTCGCCGAGGATCTGCGCGACGGGAGTGCGCAGGGAGTAGGAGGTGCCGAGGTCGCCGCGCGCGAGCCTGCCGAGCTGCACCAGGTACTGCACGAGGAGCGGCTGGTCGAGGCCGTACTGCTCCCGCACCGCGGCGAGCGCCTCGGGCGACGCCTGCGAGCCCGGACCGCCGAGGATCGCCTGCGCCGGATCGCCGGGGACGAGGCGGATGAGGACGAAGACGGCGGTCGCGACGGCCCACAGCACCACGAGGGCGCCGCCGAGGCGGAGGAGCACGCGGCGGATCATGCGGGCGGGCGTCCTCTCTGGTCGGGGCGATGGAGGGGCGGGGCTTCGTCGAGGTCCGCTCCCTCCGGAGCACGGGGTCTCGATGCGCGACCGTCGGCGGCTACTCGACCAGCATGGAGGACGGATCCCTGCTGATCGAGCAGCCCGCGGAGCGGGCGCATCGAGATCCGCCCGTCCCGATCGCGGGGTCTCGATGCGCCGCCGCGGCGACTACTCGACCGGCATGCGTCCGCTCATCGATCGGTGCAGGCGGCTCCGCGGAGCCGGGTCAGACCCAGGCGTCGGCGAACCAGGGGGTCGACACGGTGTCGAGGGCGACGAGGCCCTGGACGGCCGACCGGTGCAGGTAGTGGTTCTGCTGGTCGTAGAGCGGCAGGATCCAGTAGCCCTCGAGGACGATCCGCTGGGCCTGCTCGTACAGGTCGGCGCGGGCGTCCTCGTCGGTCGTGGCGCTCGCCTGCTCGAGCAGCGAGTCGAGCGCGGGGTCGGCGATCTGCGCGTGGTTGGCGAAGTAGCCGCTCGGCGCGGGGGTGATGCCCGAGGAGGAGTAGAGGATCCGCAGCACGTCGGGTCCGACCTTCGTGTACGGGGCGCTCACCAGCTCGTACTCGTTCGACGCGAGCGCGGTGTACCAGCTCGACAGGTCGAGCAGGCTGATCCGCACGTCGAAGCCGAGGGTCTTCGCCGAGGCCTGGATCTGCTCGAACAGCGACTGCTCGGCCGGGATCGACTGGTTGGTGCTGACGGGGAAGCGCAGCGTCAGCGGCGTCCCGTCCTTCTCGCGGATGCCGTCGCCGTCCGAGTCCACCCAGCCGGCCTTCTCGAGCAGATCCTCGGCGGCGGCCGTCTCGGAGTCGGACCCGGCGTCCTCGAAGAGCGACGGGTCGGAGTACGCGGTCGCCTCGCGGCTGGACAGCGGGGAGTAGGAGCGCTCGGCGGTGCCGAAGAAGAGGGAGTCGATCGCGTCGTTCACGCCGACGCCGCGGACGAACGCCTCGCGGACGGACTCGTCGTCGAACGGCGCCTGGCCGGAGTTGAGCTCGAGGCGGTTGACCGAGCCGGGCCGGGGCGCGTCGAGCTCGACGAGGTCCGTGGCTCCGGTCGCGGCCTTCAGAGTGTCGGGCTGGGCGTTGTCGAGCACGTCGACCTCGCCCGACTGCAGCGCCGCGTAGCGGGTGGCGGAGTCGGGGATGAAGCGCCAGGTGATGCTCGCCAGGTGCGCGGGGCCCTCGTGGCCGTCCCCGGTCGGGCCGGTCGACGCGTCGTAGGCCTCGTTGCGGGTGAGGGTCACGTGGTCCTGCTTGATCCACTCCGAGACGGTGAAGGGGCCGGTGCCGACGGGCGCCTCGCAGTTGGCCTCCTCGCCGCGAGCGATGCCGGCGGGCGACTCGATCGCGGTCCACGGCTGCGCGAGCGACTCGAGCAGCGCGCTGTCCGGCGCGGTCAGGGTGAAGCGGGCCACGGTCGGCGAGACCGCGGTGACGGAGGCGACCTTCGCCACGGCGAGGTAGCCGGTGGAGGACTTGGTCGCCGGGTCCTGCAGGTGCGCGATGTTCGCGGCGACCGCCTCCGCGTCGAGGGCGGTGCCGTCGGTGAAGGTCGCGCCCTCGCGCAGGGTGAAGTCGTAGCTGAGCGCGTCGTCCGAGACGGTCCATGACTCGGCCAGCCAGGGCGTGATGGTGCCGTCGGCGTCGCGCGAGACGAGCGACTCGAGCACCTGCGTCGCGAGGAGCGCCTGCGGGTAGTTGCCGCCGACGTGCGGGTCGAGGCAGGTGGGCTCGGCGTCGCCGGACGCGTAGGTCAGCGTCCCGCCGTCGACGGGGGTGCTGGAGGCGTCCGGCGTCTCGGCGGTGCAGCCGCTGAGCAGGAGCGCGGCGGCCGCGACGGCGGCGGGGAGGGCGAGGAGGCGGGAGCGCAGCGGCATGACGTCTTTCGTGGAGGGGTCGGGGGTGCACGCGTTTCTTGGACGCGACCCAGGAAACGCTAGCAGGGCGTGGAGGCGGCGGACGGGGATCGCTCGGATCCGTGGAGGAGCGCCCGGATCCCGCGCTGGGGAGGGACGAACCGCGCTGTCAGAGGCCCCTGATGCGCCGGGCGGTCGAGAAGGGCCTCCGCTCTCCTACTGTCGACTCATGACCTCCGCCGTGCTCGCCCTCCTGTTCGGCTCCGCCGTCGCCCTCGTGGGCCTCGTGCCCTGGGCCGCCCTGCAGTACCGGCGGCGCGGCGTCCTCGGGATCGGCAACGCGGTGCTGGCCTTCGCCGCCGTGGTCTACGCGCTCGCCCTCGTCACCTACACGCTCCTCCCCCTGCCCGACGAGGCGACGGTCACCGCCGCCTGCCGCACCGGATCGGGTCCGCAGCTGCGCCTGTTCGCCTTCGTCGGCGACATCGCGAAGGAGGGCGGGATCGACGGGCCCCGCGCGCTGCTGACGAACCCCGCGTCCGCGCAGGTGCTCCTGAACGTGGTCTTCTTCGTCCCCCTCGGGATGCTCGTCCGCCACCTCGCTCTGCGCGGGCGCCTCGTCGCCGGGATGATCGGCGGCACCGCCGTCGGCTTCGCCGTCTCGCTCCTCATCGAGGTCACGCAGCTCACGGGCGACTGGTTCCTCTACCCGTGCGCCTACCGGCTCTTCGACGTCGACGACCTGCTGGCCAACACGGCCGGCGCCCTGCTCGGCACCCTCCTCTCCCCCGTCCTCCTCCTCTTCACCCGCCGGGCCGAGGGCGCGGTGCCGGAGCTGGCCCGCCCGGTCACGATCCGCCGCCGCGCGTTCGGCATGTTCTGCGACGTTCTCGCGCTGAGCCTCATCACGGGCGCGCTCGTCTCGATCACCGGGGTCGGCCTCGTGCTCGCGGGGGTGGACACGCGCTCGAGCCCCGGGGACGTGGTTGTCGGCGCCCTGCCGTTCGTCGCTCCGCTGCTCCAGCTGGTGATCGTGCTGCGGTCCGGACGGACCCTCGGCGAGACGGTGGTGCGCCTGCGTCCCGAGCCGCGACCGCTCCTCTGGCAGCGGCTCGTGCGCTGGGCGGCGGGATCGGGCGGCTGGTCGACCCTGCTCGCCGTCGAGGGCGGGTTCTGGTCGCTGCTCGCCTTCGTCCTCGCGGCGGCCGCGATGATCGGCCTGGTCGCGACACGGGGCCGCAGGGGGACGGCGAACGCGCTGGCTCGCCTCGACGTCGTGGACGAGCGGGCGGCGGCGCCGTCCGCCGTCCGGAAGACGGACTGAGAGGAGCCTGCCGGACGCCTGGGCCGGCCGGTGGTCAGACCGCCGCGCGGAGCCCCTCGACAAGGTCGTGCTGCGCCTCGCGGCCGGCCCGCGTGGGCACGAGCGGGTACACGTGGACCTGCCCGACGGCCTCGTGGAGCTCGAACGGGACCGCGGCGGCCGCCGCCCGCTCCGCCAGCACGTGGGCGTCCGGATTGAGGACGTCACGCGTGCCGGTGAAGACGGTGAGCGGACCGAAGCCCGCCAGGTCTCCGAACAGCGGGCTGACCACGGGATCGAGCAGGTCGAGGGAGCCGCGCCAGCTCTCGGCGAGGACGCGACCGCCCGGCGTGCCGAGCCACGGATCCGCCGGCTGCACCTCGGGGATGTGCGGGTTGCTCCAGGAGAGGTCGAGTGCGGGCGAGACGAGGGTCGTGCGCGGCAGGACCACCCCCTCGTCGCGCAGGGCGAGGGCCGTCGAGAGGGCGATCTGGCCGCCCGCAGAGTCGCCGGCGAGGCAGGTCGCCCCGTGCCGCTCAAGACTTCGCAGCACCAGGGCGCGGACACCGTCGCGCGCCTCGAGCGCTGTGCCGAAGGGCACGAGCGGGTAGATCGGGAGGGTCACCGCGACGGAGGCCTCGTCGGCGATGCGGGCGGCGAGCCACCAGTGCTGGGGCGCGATCTCGTTCACCCAGCCGCCGCCGTGGACGTAGACGACGCCGCCGCGGATCACCCGCGGGCGGATCGTGTAGACCGGCCAGGAGCCGACCTGCTCCACGTCGACGCGCACGCCGGGCCGGAGGCGGGGCGGCGGTCCGTAGGAGGCGGGACGGAGCGCGCGCTCCCGAATGCGGCGACGGGCTCCCTCCGCGCTGACGAAGGTGCGGTTCGCGCGGGCGAGCCGGAGCGCGAGCGGGACGAGGGCATCGGGGACGACGAGCGGCATCGCCCGAGCATCGCGCACCCCGGTGCGCAGCGGCTGGGCGGTGACGGACTGCGCGGCTGCGGACTCTGCGGCGACGGACTCGGCAGCCACCGACGCGTCAGCCGCGGACTCCGCCGCTGATACGCGGAGGTCGGAGGACGCGGCGCGGGCTCCGCGGACGGAGCGTCGGCACCCCCGGACGCAGCGTCGGAGGCCGCGGACGACGCCCGGGCACCCCGCGCACAGCACGACGGCCCGGCCCGTGGAGGGAGCCGGGCCGGGGCCGCCGGTCAGCGTGGTGCCTGCACGCCCGCGGAGCGCGGGTCGGCGGCGACCTCGCCGTCGCCGTGCGCTGCGGGTCAGCGGCGCGCGGCGGAGCGGCCGGCGAAGCGGGTGTAGACGAGCAGGACGATGATCGCTCCGATGATCGAGCCGATGATGCCGGCGGGCTGGAAGAAGCCGTCCATCGGGTCGTGCTGGAAGATCAGGAAGCCGAGGAAGCCGCCGACGAACGAGCCGACGATGCCGAGCACGATGGTCATGCCGATGCTGATGCTCTGCTTCCCGGGAACGATGAGGCGGGCCAGCGCTCCTGCGATGAGTCCGACGACGATGAGGCTGATGATGAGACCGAGCATGGCGGTCGTCCTTCCGTTGTGCGGGCGGGGGCCCGCTGATCGGTTCCGCGGTTGCGGGACCGGTGGCTACGCAACCACCCCGGAGGAGGCGGCGGTACACCCCTGGGGGTGTGCTCGCCCCGACGAGCCGTGCGGTAGCGTCCGACCATGACCCGCCGCGCGCCCCTCACCGTCGCGCTCGTCGACGACTACGACGTCGTCCTCACGGGCCTCGCGCACATGTTCGACCACTACCGCGACCGGGTGGTCGTCGCCGAGATCGACGCGAACGCCTCCCTCTCCGACCGGATCGACGTCGTCCTCTACGACTCGTTCGCCCAGCCGGAGTCGGACCACCACGAGATCGCGGAGCTGGTGCGCAACGAGCGGGCCGAGCACGTGGTCGTCTACACCTGGAACTTCGCGCCGACGCTCATCGCGGACGCCCTCGAGCAGGGCGTCCACGGCTACCTCTCCAAGACCCTGCCGGCGCGGGAGCTGGTGGCCGCGCTCGAGCGGGTGGCGGCGGGCGAGGTCGTCGTCAGCGATCCTCCGCGGCGGGCGGGCAGCGCACCGGGCCTCGACTGGCCGGGCCGCCACGAGGGCATCACCGACCGGGAGTCGGAGATCCTCGCGCTCATCACGCAGGGCAAGAGCAACGCCGACGTCGCCGCGCTCACCTACCTCAGCCCCAACACGGTGAAGTCCTACATCCGCAGCGTCTACGGCAAGATCGGCGCGACCAGCCGCACGCAGGCCGTCCTCTGGGGCGTCGACCACGGCTTCACCCCCGACCACCACCGCATCGACCACTGGCTCGGCGGCCCCTGACCCGCGCCCGCGGGACGCCGCTCCGGTACGCGACCCGCCGACGAACGCGCACCCGGGAGGCGTCTCGCAGGAGGGGGCGGGGGCGCACGCACCGCTACGGTGTGGCCATGCCCCTCGACCGCGCGCCGACCATCCGCGACGTCGCGGTGCGGGCCGGAGTGTCGTACCAGACGGTCTCGCGGGTGCTCAACGACAGCCCCCAGCTGCGGCCGCGCACCCGGGAGCGCGTGCTCGCCGCGATCGAGGACCTCGGCTTCCGCCCCAGCGCCGCCGCCCGCGCCCTGGCGACGAGCCGCTCCGGCCTGATCGGGATCCTCGCCGCCGAGAGCCACAGCTTCTACGGCACCGCCACCGCGATGGCCGCGATCGAGCAGGCGGCGCGCGACGCGGGCTACCGGGTCCCGGTCGTGAACGCGGCGCCGGACGCGGAGTCGCTGGCCGACGGTCTCGCCCACCTGCAGCGGGAGTCGGTGGAGGCGATCGTGGTCCTCGCCCCGCAGGAGCGCGCGCTGGAGGCGATCGAGAGCCTCGCGATCGGCGTCCCCTCGGTGACGCTCGGCGCGACGGACCGCGGCGCCGACTCCCTGCTCCTCGTCGACCAGGCGGCCGGAGCGCGACTGGCGACCGAGCACCTCGTCGGCCTCGGCCACACCCGCATCGCGCACCTCGCCGGTCCGCAGCACTGGGTGGAGGCGCAGGCGCGGCTCGAGGGCTTCGGCGCCGGGATGAGCGCGGCCGGCCTCGACCCCGTCGCCGTCGTGGAGGGCGACTGGAGCGCCGAGTCCGGCTACCGCGCCGGCCTCCGCCTCCTCGGAGCCGCGCTTCTGCCGACCGCGGTGTTCGTCGGCAACGACCAGATGGCCCTCGGACTCCTGCACGCCTGCACCGAGCGGGGACTGCGCGTGCCCGAGGACCTCAGCGTCGTCGGCTTCGACGACGTCCCCGAGGCGGCGCACTACCAGCCGCCGCTGACCACCATCCGCCAGGACTTCGCGGAAGTCGGCCGCCGCACGATCGGCGTCGTGCTCGCGGAGCTGCGCGGCGAGGAGCCCGCCGTCGGCCGCCCGGTGCCGCCGGTGCTGGTGGAGCGGGCGTCGACGACTCAGGCCTGAGCAGCACCGGCCCCCGCCTCACCCCGCGTGCGGCAGCAGCACCTCCACGCGCCCCTCGCGCACCCGAGTCTGGAACCGCGGCTGCGGCGAGGTGGCCGGCCCCCGCAGCACCTCGCCGGTCTCGAGCGAGAAGGCGCTGCCGTGCCACGGGCAGGCGACGCACGCCTCCCCCGAGCCGTCCGCCGAGACCTCGCCCTCGTCGAGCGGGCCCGAGAGGTGGCTGCAGACGTTCGAGAGCACGTCGATCCGCTCGCCCCGCCGGAAGGCGAGCAGGGGGAGGCCCGCGACCTCCCTCCTCACCGGCGTGCGCTCCGGCAGGTCCGCCAGGGCGCCGAGCTCCTGCCAGCCCGAGGGGAAGCGGTGCGGCACGTCCTCCGCGTGGTTCGCCCCCGCCGCCTGCCGGTAGCTGAGGTGGCCGCCCAGGTAGCCGCCGCCCGAGACGACGGCGAGTCCGAGCATCCCGAGCACCTTCCCGCTCGTGGTGCGCCCGCGGCGGCGCTGCACCCACGACGCGGCGTAGAGGCCCGTCGCGACCACGTTGGCCGCCGAGTGCACCAGCCCGACGCGGGTCTGCTGCTCGTGCAGCTCCGACCAGTCGGTGAAGCCGGAGGCGGCGGTCGGCAGGACGCTGATCACGCCGACGCCGACGAGGGTCCTCGCCGCGCGCTGGTTCCCCGGCAGCAGGTCGAGCACCGCCGCCGACACCCAGGCGCCGGTGGGAACGAGGACGAGCAGCGGATGGACGGGGTGGCCGACCGGGACGCCGTGCAACACGTCCCGCACCGGCTGCGGCCGGACCACCGCGTTCACGGCCCGCTTCACCCGGCCGACGAGCGGATCGAGGGCGGCGGCGTTCTCGAGGCGGGTGACGAGTCTGACGAGTCTGATCTCACGCATGCCTCATGCGACCAAGCGGGCGGCCCCGGCGGAAGGGGCTTGCGGCGGAGCAGGAGCAGTCGGACCCCGTCGGGCGGCCCCTCGCTTGCCGACCCCGAGCCGTTTCGCCTACGCTGACCCGGGGCTTTGTGAACGGTCACATCGCCCGAGCGAGGAGCATGATGGACCAGCGCAGGCCCACCCCCGCCGACGTGATCACGAGCGGCGCCACCGCCCTCGGCATCGAGCTCGGCTCCACCCGGATCAAGGCGTGCCTGGTCGACGCGGCCGACCCGTCCGTGGTCCTCGCCGTCGGCAGCCACGAGTGGGAGAACCAGTTCGTCGACCGCCGCTGGACCTACTCCCTCGACGCCGTCCACGCGGGCCTCCAGGCCGCCTACGCGGACCTCGTCGCCGACGCCTCCTCGCGCCACGGCGTGCAGCTCTCCTCCGTCGGGGCGCTCGGCGTCTCGGCGATGATGCACGGCTACCTCCCCTTCGATGCGGACGGCGGGCTGCTCGTCCCCTTCCGCACCTGGCGCAACACCAGCACCGGCCCCGCGTCGGCCGAGCTCACCGAGCTGTTCGGCGCCAACATCCCGCTGCGCTGGTCGCTCGCGCACCTGCACCAGGCGGTCCTCGACTCCGAGCCGCACGTCGAGCGGATCGACTTCCTCACAACCCTCGCCGGCTACGTGCACTGGCGCCTCACCGGCGAGAAGGTCCTCGGAGTCGGCGACGCCTCCGGGATGGTCCCGACCGACCCGGCGACCCGCGACTACGACCAGCGCGTCGTCGACCTCTACGACGAGCGCGCGGCCGGCGCCGTGAAGCCGCTGCGCG
Organism: Rathayibacter sp. AY1G1; assembly: GCF_002932095.1. Lineage (NCBI taxonomy): Bacteria > Bacillati > Actinomycetota > Actinomycetes > Micrococcales > Microbacteriaceae > Rathayibacter > Rathayibacter sp. AY1G1. Next base: position 21,078 of record NZ_PSUZ01000010.1, on the reverse strand, counting down.
AGCTGCTGCCCGCCGTGCTCCCCGCGGGCGCCGACGCCGGCTCGCTCACCGCCGAGGGCGCGCTCCTGCTCGACCCCACCGGCTCCCTCCGACCCGGCGCCCCCGCCTGCCCGCCCGAGGGCGACGCCGGCACCGGCATGGTGGCGACCAACTCCGTCGCCCCGCGCACCGGCAACGTCAGCGCCGGCACCAGCATCTTCGCCATGGTCGTCCTCGAGGGCCCACTGGAGAGCGTGCACCACGAGCTCGACCTCGTCGCGACCCCCGCCGGCGACCTCGTCGCGATGGTCCACTGCAACAACGGAGCCAGCGAGCTCGCCGGCTGGGTCGGCCTGTTCTCGCGGTTCGCCGCCGCGTCCGGCGGACCCTCCGACAGCGACGCCGTCTACGGCACCCTCTTCGCCGAGGCGCTCGAGGGCGAGGCGGACGCGGGCGGACTGCTCGCCTACAACCACCTCGCGGGCGAGCCGATCGCCGGCCTGGTCGAGGGCCGCCCGCTCGTCGTGCGCACCCCCGACTCGCGCCTCACGCTCGCCAACTTCATGCGCGCGCAGCTCTACGGCGTGTTCGGCACCCTGGCGCTGGGCATGCGCGTCCTCGCAGGCGAGGGCGTGCGGATCGACGAGATGTTCGCGCACGGAGGCATGTTCCGCACCGCCGGGGTCGCCCAGCGCTTCCTCGCCGGCGCGCTCGACGCCCCCGTCTCGGTCGCCGCGACCGCCTCCGAGGGCGGCCCGTGGGGCATGGCGGTGCTCGCCGCCTACCGCCTGCAGAGCGGAGTCGCGCTCGACGCGTACCTCACCGATCAGGTCTTCGGCGACTCCGGCTTCGAGACCGTCGCCCCCGACGCGGACGACGTCGCCGGCTTCTCCGCCTACCTCGAGCGCTACCGCGCCGGCCTCGCCGTCGAGCAGACCGCCGTCGAGACCCTCACCGACCCGCAGAACCAGGGAGCCACCGCATGACCACCCAGACCCCCGCCGTCGAGGAGGCGATCGCCCGCGTCCGCGAGGACGTCGCGCGGCTGCACTCCGAGCTCGTCCGCTACGGCCTCGTCATCTGGACCGGCGGCAACATCTCGGGCCGCGTGCCCGGTGCCGACCTCTTCGTGATCAAGCCCAGCGGCGTCTCCTACGACGACCTCGCGCCCGAGAACATGATCCTCTGCGACCTCGACGGGAACGTCGTCCCCGGCACCCCCGGCAGCGACCGCAGCCCCTCCAGCGACACCGCGGCGCACGCCTACGTGTACCGCGAGATGCCCGAGGTCGGCGGAGTCGTGCACACGCACTCCACCTACGCGACCGCGTGGGCGGCCCGCGCCGAGTCGATCCCCTGCGTCATCACCGCGATGGCCGACGAGTTCGGCGGGGAGATCCCCATCGGCCCGTTCGCGATCATCGGCGACGACTCCATCGGCCGCGGCATCGTCGCGACCCTCAGCGGGCACCGCTCGCGGGCGGTCCTGATGCAGAACCACGGCGTCTTCACCATCGGCAAGGACGCGAAGGACGCCGTCAAGGCGGCCGTCATGGCCGAGGACGTCGCCCGCACCGTGCACCTCGCGCGCCAGGGCGGCGAGCTCGTCCCCATCCCGCAGGAGTCGATCGACGCCCTGTTCGACCGCTACCAGAACGTCTACGGACAGAATCCCACCGGAGCCATCGCATGAGCGTGTACCAGAGCATCATCCCCGACCTCGCCACCCGCACCGTCTGGTTCCTGACCGGCAGCCAGGACCTCTACGGCGAGGACACCCTCCGCCAGGTCGCCGAGCAGTCGCAGGCCGTCGTCGCGCAGCTCAACGAGGCGAGCGCGATCCCCGTGACCGTCGAGTGGAAGCCGGTGCTGAAGAGCTCCGACGCCATCCGCCGCACCATGATCGAGGCGAACTCCGACGACTCCGTCGTGGGCGTCATCACCTGGATGCACACCTTCAGCCCCTCGAAGATGTGGATCCACGGCTTCGACGCGCTCGCCAAGCCGCTGCTGCACTTCCACACCCAGGCGAACGTCGCCCTGCCGTGGCAGGACATCGACTTCGACTTCATGAACCTCAACCAGGCCGCGCACGGCGACCGCGAGCACGGCTACATCCTCAGCCGGATGAGCGTGCCCCGGAAGACGGTCGTCGGCCACGCGAGCGACGCCCGCGTCACCGAGGCCATCGGCACCTGGTCGCGCGCGGCCGCAGGCTGGTCCGCCTCGCAGAGCATGAAGGTCGCCCGCTTCGGCGACAACATGCGCAACGTCGCCGTCACCGAGGGCGACAAGACCGAGGCCGAGATCCGCCTCGGCGTCAGCGTCAACACCTGGGGCGTGAACGAGCTCGTCGAGCGCGTCGACGCCGCCACCTCCGAGCAGATCGACGCCCTCGCCGCGGAGTACCTCGAGAGCTACGACGTGGTCCCCGAGCTGCTCCCCGGCGGCGAGCGCCACGAGTCGCTCCGCTACGGCGCCGCGGTCGAGATCGGCCTGCGCTCGTTCCTGGAGGAGGGCGGCTTCGAGGCGTTCACCGACAGCTTCGAGGACCTCGGCGGGCTCCGCCAGCTCCCCGGACTCGCCGTGCAGCGCCTCATGGCCGACGGCTACGGCTTCGGCGGCGAGGGCGACTGGAAGACGGCCGTCCTCATCCGCATCGCCGCCGTCATGGGCGCCGGCCTCCCCGGCGGCACCAGCCTGATGGAGGACTACACCTACGACATGACGCCCGGCGAGGAGCTCATCCTCGGCGCGCACATGCTCGAGGTGTCGCCGTCCCTGTCGTCGAAGCGCGCCTCGCTCGAGATCCACCCGCTGGGCATCGGCGGCCGCGAGGACCCGGTGCGCCTGGTCTTCACCGCCGACGCCGGCCCGGCCGTGGTGGTCGCCCTGAGCGACGTCCGCGAGCGCTTCCGCCTGGTCGCGAACAAGGTCCAGAACGTCGAGCCGCCCCAGACGCTGCCGCACCTGCCCGTCGGCCGCGCCGTCTGGCAGCCCGCTCCGGACTTCGGCACCAGCGCCGCCGCCTGGATCACCGCCGGTGCCGCGCACCACACGGTGATGACGACGCAGATCGGCCTGGAGGCGTGGGAGGACTTCGCCCGCATCGCCGGCGTCGAGCTCCTCGTGATCGACGAGTCGACCACCCTCCGCGGCTTCGAGTCCGACATCCGCTCGAACGCGGCGTACTACCGCCTCTCCCAGGGCCTGTAGATCCTGCGAGGCCGGACGGCCGGCTCCCTGCGGGGGGTCGGCCGTCCGTTCGTTGCGGCGCGTGGCGAGTTGTAACGAGGCCGGAACGTGGGGATGCGGTAGTTACCCCTCAAAGTTGATGTTCCAACTCCGATCGCCGACGGTTTTTCATACTGTTCGGCATTTAAATGGTTACAAGCCGCAACAACGAGATCTTACAAAATTAACTACTTCAGCCGATCTTCGCCCGAGGGCAGTATCGAACCGGCGAAAGTACTCACCGAGAATCGCGCATTACACCACGAGGCTCTTCGCGCGTCTCAAAGGTTCGAGTATTGGCCACGTGAGGAACTGCGTCGGCGACAACTTGCCTTTCTTTGATAAAGAAGTGGCGAGGCGCCGCGCATCGTCCAGATCCTCCAAGATACAAAGTCGGGCCAAGACGAGAAGCTCATCCATAGCACTTACGTCCCACGCCTCGACATCTTTACGAACGGCCGCGACCCCGTCACGCATTTTTCGAGCATGAAACCAGTTCGCTCGAGAGTATTCGATGGTTACAGATTCAGTTAATAGCGAATCTATCCTGGGGAATAAGTCTGCTACCACATCCGACCGTCCGAACCGGAGCAGGTCGTATGTGAACTTAGTGAAGTCCTCGTCGGGCCTAAATTTGTCCGCCTTCTTCCCCTCGGGGGAATTGGCAATCGCCACTCGGGCAAGTTGCGTCAGAGCAATGGCGACTATGAGCAAACGATTTTGCGAATCTTCTAGGTAAGCGAAAGAGACCTCAAGACGCGAGTTAAGCACAACAGTAGGTTCTATATGCCTTACACTGTCGATGTATTGCCGCGAAACACGCCCACCTGCGTGGACTAGAACGTGCCGACGGTTGAATACCTCGATAAGTAAATTTGTCATCCAGTCAGTCTCGGCGCGAAGAATTTTTTGCAGATATTTCATCCAGGCGCTTAGACCGTCACGCATGAGATCATCGACCTTGTCATCGATAGCGTTAGCTACTAGGCTTTCAATGGTCTCGTGTTTGCGGATTTCGGCGAGTTCGTAAGACTTTCCACCCTGATACAACGGCGCAGGGTTGTACCCTAGTCCAATTGCCACCAATCTGGCAATGAAGATTTCGAACTCAGCAATACTGGACACGAAAAGGGATTCGAGCATCATGTCCGAGCGAGAACGGCTTCGCTTAATCCTCGAGTACTGCTCAATAGCTTCCCCCTCCATTCGCGGCGGCATCGACGCCTCCGCGAGAATGCTGTGAATTCGCCGTAAAGCGTCAGCAAAACCTTCTGGGGCAGGAATAGAAATAGAGCCATCTTGTGATCGGTCCCGCGCGGAGGTTGGAGAACCTTCTTTTACTTCGGTTGTCGCGGAGAGCGATTCTGGCAATTTCGCGAGGGAGTTATTCAGGTCCTCAAGGGCACTATAGAGGGCTGGGGCAATGGAACGATTTTCTGACTTGATGCCAAGTCGCTCGGCAATCACCGACGCACGATAATCACGGTTGTCGAGACGGGCAAATTCGGTGACTCCAAGCTTTGCCAACTCTAGTGATGCTTCTTGTGCATGTAACAATTCATTTCTAAGCCCCGTCACTTTCCGCCCCGCCACGCGTGCTTTCTTCTCGGGTTCGGTGTCTCTGCGTTCATTCACTCTGTGATCCTCCCCAATGCGCTGTTGATTAAACGGTGCAACAAATTTCTAGCGGATAATCTGCCGTGTCACACTTTTGACGATACACCGCTGCATGCGGTTCAAGGTTTCGGATTGCTTCGCGGCGCCGTAAGTATCAAGATCGAAGGACGCGTGGCAGTGGATTTGATCGCCTCGAACTCGACGCAGGTTAGCTAAATTGTTCGACTCGCTCACACGACGAAAGCCGAGTGTCCCGAGCACGGCCGTCTTCGGCGGGATCGAGACGCTCGGCTTTGAGGCGTCAGTCGCGCGAGGTCGAGAACGCCGCGTCGAAGGCGTCGGCCGGCGGCGTGATCGCGTTGAGCTTCCTCACAAAGGCCAGGGCCTCGGGGGCGCCGTCGAGGCGGTCCATGCCGGCGTCCTCCCACTCGACACTGGTCGGGCCGGTGTAGCCGATCGCGTTGAGCGCGCGGAACACCGGCTCCCACGGAACGGCGCCGTGCCCGGTCGAGACGAAGGTCCACCCGCGGCGCGGGTTCGCCCACGGCAGGTGCGAGCCGAGGACGCCGTTGCGGCCGTCGAGGTTGGTGACCGACTCCTTCACGTGAACGTGGAAGATGTGGTCGGCGAAGTCGAGCACGAACGCGACGCTGTCGAGCTGCTGCCAGACGAAGTGCGACGGGTCGAAGTTGAAGCCGAACGAGGCGCGGTGGCCGATCGTCTCGAGGGTGCGCTTGGCGGTCCAGTAGTCGTAGGCGATCTCGCTCGGGTGCACCTCGAGCGCGTAGCGGACGCCGACCTCCTCGAAGACGTCGAGGATCGGGTTCCATCGGTCGGCGAAGTCCTGGTAACCGGCGGCGATCCACTCGTCGGAGGCGGGCGGGAACATGGCCACGCCCTTCCAGATCGACGAGCCGGAAAAGCCGTTGACCTGCGTCACGCCGAGCGCGGCGGCGAAGCGGGCGGTGTCCTTGAGGTCCTGGGCGGCGCGCTGCCGGACGCCCTCGGGGTCGCCGTCGCCCCAGACCCGGTCGCTGAGGATGTCGCGGTGGCGCTCGTCGATCGGGTCGTCGCAGACCGCCTGGCCGGTGAGGTGGTTCGAGATGGCGAAGACCTGGAGGCCGTTGCGCTCGAGGATGTCCTTGCGGCTCTGCACGTACTCCGCATCGTCCCAGCGGGCGACGTCGATGTGGTCGCCCCAGCAGGCGATCTCGAGGCCGTCGTAGCCCCACTCCCCCGCGAGGCGGGCCACCTCCTCGAAGGGGAGGTCCGCCCACTGGCCGGTGAAGAGGGTGATCGGTCGCGTCATCGCGGATTCCTAACTCTCGACTCCCGCGCGCCATCGCACCGGGAGAGGTAATTTGAGGGTCCACGCAACATATCAGGCACTCCCGCGAGCCCGAAAGGAACCGATCATCGCCCCTATCGACGGCGCACTGTCGCGCACGCCCACCCTCGTCACCGCCACCGCAGCCCCGACCTGGGAGGAGGGCCTGATCGTCGGCAGCGGCCGCGTCGGCGCCGTGGTGCACGGCCCGGCCGACGCGCTCACCGTCTCGCTGGCGCACGAGCGCTACTTCCTCCCCGTCAACGCGCGGCCCGCCGCCCCGGACCTCGCCCCGGTGCGGGACGAGCTGCGGAGCGCCCTGCTGGCCGGGGACGCCGACGCGGCGAGCGACCTGCTCGAGCGCGGGGCGCGGGCGAGCGGCTACGACGGCGGCCTGATCTGGACCGATCCGCTCGGGTTGTGCGCGACGCTGTCGATCCGCACGGTCGGCGGGGTCGCGTCGAGCCGGCGCCTGCTCGACCCGCTGCTGGGCGAGGTCGCGGTCGAGTGGACCGACCTCGACGGCGGGCGGCACGCGGTGCGGCTGATCGCTCCGCACGGGGGCGAGAGCGTCCGGCTGCGGGTGGAGTCGGAGCGCGACGGCGAGAGCACGGTCGAGCTCGGGCTGGGCGCCGGGGACGCCACCTCGTTCGACACGGGCGTGCCGGACGCGTCGGCCGTGGTCGAGGCGACGGTCGAGGGCGGTGCGGTCGGGCGACTGCTGGCCGTCGCCGGGACCGGGAGCGCCGAGACCGGGGGCGAGCGGATCCGCGCGACGGTCACCGCGGCGACCGGGGCGCCGTGGGACGTGGAGGGCGTCGTGACCCGCTCGACGGTGCCGGTCGCGGCCGGGGCGGGCGCGCTCCTCCGCGTCGATCTGTCGCTGGCGGGCGACGAGCCGGGGGGCCGGGAGCGTGCGGGCGGCGAGCCGACGGGCCGGGAGCGTGCGGGCGGCGAGCCGACGAGCGGCGACGCCTCGTGGGCGGAGCTGCGCGAGGCCCAGCGCCACGGGCACGGCCGGCTGGTCGGCGCCTCCTCCCTCGATCTCGCCGGCGCCTCCTCCGCGGTGCTCACCGAGGACCTCTGGGAGGAGGCGCGTGCCGGCGACGAGGGCGCGCGCCGCCGCGTCGTCGAGCTGGCGTACCTCAGCGGCCGCGCGAACATCGTCGCGTCGACCGGCGAGCTGCCGCCGACGCTGCAGGGCGTCTGGCAGGGCACCTGGCGGCCGGCGTGGTCGGCCGACTACACGCTGAACGGCAACGTGCAGAACGGAGCGATGGCGGGGATGATCCCGACCGGCACGCCCGAGCTGGCGCTGTCGATCCTGGAGCTGGTGCTCCCGCACCTCGACGACTACCGCGACAACGCGCGCCGGGTCTACGGGGCGGAGGGGATGCTGCTGCCGTCGCGGATGTCGACGCACGGCCGCGCGGACCACTTCGCGGCGAGCTACCCGCACCTCTTCTGGACGGGCTGCGGCGGCTGGGTGCTGCGCCTGGCCGCCGACGCCGTCGCGGCCACGGGAGACCGCGGCATCGTCGACGACCGGCTGTGGGAGCTGGCCGAGGGCGTGCTGCGCTTCGCCGAGACCGGGACGACCGTGGTCGACGGGGTGCGCCGGATCGTCCCCTCCTACTCCCCCGAGAACACACCGGGTGGTGCGCGCTCGCCGATAGCGGTCGATGCGACGATCGACGTCGCCGTGCTGCGGGACGCCGCGCGGGCGACGGCGCTGCTCGGCCGGGCCCGCGGCGACGACTCGCTCGACGAGCGCTGGGCGCGGGTGGTCGCGGAGCTGCCGGAGTACCGGGTCGCCGAGGACGGCACGCTGGCGGAGTGGATCGACCCGCGGTTCGCGGAGGAGATAGCGCACCGGCACGCGTCGCAGCTGTACCCGCTCTGGTACGCGGGCGACGCGGCCTTCGAGGGCCCCGGCGCCTCCGCGGTGCGGCTGCGGGCCGCCGCGGCGGCGACGGTGGCGGCGAAGATCGCGTGGCGGGCCGAGGCGCCGACCGCTCCTCCCGGGCGGATGGAGATGGCGTTCGGGCTGGTGCAGGTGGGCGTCGCGGCGGCGGCGCTGGGTGACGGGGAGGCGGCGCTGACCTGCGCGGAGTGGCTCGCGGTCGAGCACTGGTCACCGACCCTGACGACCCGGCACGACGCGGGGCGGATCTTCAACCTCGACGCCAGCGGCGGACTGCCGGGGCTCGTGGCGGCGATGCTGCTGGGATCGGATGACGAGACGCTGACGGTGCTGCCGGCACTGCCGTCCGCGTGGGCGCGGGGTGCCGTGACGGGGCTGCGCGCGCGCGGCGGGGTGGTCGTGGACCGGCTGGAGTGGTCGCCGGGGCGGGCGTCGCTGTGGGTGCGGCGGGTGCCGGGCGCGGAGTGGCTGGCACCGGCGGGCGGGACGCGGGTGCGCACGCTGCGCGACGCGGTGCTGCGGGTCGACGGGCGCGAGGTGTCGAGCGGGCTGGAGCTCGGTGCGGAGGCGGTGCGCGTGGACGTGGAGTGGCGCGGCTGAGGGCGCTGCGGAGGGTCCGGCTGCGGCACGCGGAACGAGCTCCGGTCCGCCGACGGAGGCGGAGCAGCGCACCGGGTGTCGTCCCCGCTGGCCGCCGGACCCGCCGTGTGGCCGCGTCGACGTGAGAACGAGACGCGCGCCGGATGCGGTGGGGTCGGTTCAGCTCCGCGAGTGCCCGTAGCGGTCGTAGACGCGGTTGCGAGCCGCCCGCTCGGCGGCGGGCAGGCGCTGCGCATCGGCGATCTCGTAGACGCCGAAGGTGTCGCGCAGGCGCGAGGCCGGGTCGACCTCGACGAAGGTGCACCAGGGCAGCCAGTGGTGGTGGCTGCGCAGGGTCTGGGTCGCGAAGTCGCCGCTCTCGTGGCCGAGGCCGGGCATCGCGTAGCCGATGCTGCCGTCGACGTCGGTCGACTGGCGGGTGTTGCGGTGCAGGAACTCGGCGAAATCGAGGTAGTGCTCGTCGCCCGTGATCAGGTGCAGTCGGTAGTAGCTGTAAGAGCAGGCCGCCATGTAGACGTCGGCGCCGCCGCCGAGGGTGATGATGCTCTGTCCGCTGATCGAGTACCGGTTGAAGGGATGCGCCCAGGGCGCGCGGACCGGGAAGGACCACGCGTAGGTCCAGGTCTCCGTGTAGTCGGCGGCGCGGACGGCGCCCTCCAGCCAGCGCGGCTCCTCCGTCAGGTCGTACAGCGCGAGGAAGCCGAACAGTCCGTAGATGCCCGCCTCCTTGTCCTGGATGTCGGCGTTGTCGCAGGTGCCGCCGCGGTACTCCAGCGTGCGGTGGATGTTCGCGAACGACCACTCGCCGGCGCGCACGGCGGACGCGCGGTAGCGCCCCTCCCCCGTCACGAGGTGCAGCTGCACGAGGAAGCGGATCACGCTCGGGGTGTTCGAGCGCGAGTCCATCCGCACCGAGCCGTCGGCGTTGTAGGCGCGGTGGAAGCTGCCGTCGGCGTCCTGCACCTCGAGCAGCCAGTCGGCGGTCCGCCGGCAGAACTCGAGCCAGAGCGGGCGCTCGTCGCCGAGGTCCCGCAGGTGCAGGTAGGCGTCGAGGATCGCCTCGACGCCGTCGGCGAGCATCCGCAGGTAGTGCGGGTACGGCTCGAAGCCGCCGAGCGAGGGGTTGAAGCACATCCGCGGCGGGCCCGACTCGGGCAGCGCGGTCCGCGCCCAGAAGTCGACGATGCCGACGCCCTGCTCGAACGCCTCCGGCACGCCCTCGCGGTCGCCGTAGCGCAGCAGCTGGTAGCCGATGCCCGGCTGCTGCCCGACGAAGCCGAACTGGAAGGAGACGCTCGAGACGTCGAGGTCCGGCAGCTGACAGGCGAACGGCAGGCCCCAGGAGTCGCCGTAACGGCGGGTGAGGCGCTGGAGGATCGCCATGCCGTGGTGGAAGTGCCGCTCGTTGTCGACCTCGAACAGGTCGTCGCGGAGCCGGGCGTAGGTGCTGCGCCAGGTGGCGCGCATCATCGTCGCGAAGTCGTCGTACCGGCCGAGGTCGACCGCGACGGCGTAGCGCTGGCGGAAGCCGACCTCGACCGGGTGGTTCACCCGCTGCAGGGCCTTCGGGGCGGCGTCGTAGTCGAGGCCGGAGTAGGGGTTGTCGATCGGGCGCTCGCCGTCGGCGCCCGGGTGGACGTAGTCGATCGACAGGCCCGCGGGCGGCACGTCGAGCGGGGTCCGCACGCCGAAGCCGTAGTAGAGGTAGTTCAGCGTCGTGCCCTGCGGGCGGCTCAGGCCGATCGAGCCGACGGTGCACTCCGGGTCGGTGAAGTTCTCCGAGCGGACCACGTCCAGGCGCGGCAGCGTCGCGTCGGCCGCCCAGCGCGAGAGCGCCACGGTCTCGCCGGTCGCGAGGCTCTGCGCGGCGAACAGCGGCAGCGCGTAGTGCGTCTCGGTGCGCCAGAAGTACTCGCTGCCGGGGTCGCGGCCCATCGCGTCGGCGGGACCGAAGGCGTTGTCGCGGTACCAGGCGCCGGGGGCGAAGCACTCGTAGTCGCGGAGGTCGTCGGACCCGGTCAGCCCGAGCGAGACGGCGGTGGAGAAGCCGAGGTCGCCGCCGGCCGCCAGCACCTCGACGTCGCGGTGCACGGAGAATCCGTCGCCCGCGACGCGCCAGACGTCGGTGACCGCGAAGGCCGACCCGGAGCGGACGGTGATCGTCCCGCTCGCGGTGATCGCCCCCTCCGACAGCGAGACGTCGTCGTAGGGCGCGCCGGAGTACTCGCTGATCGCGGCGACGGTCTTGACCGTGACGCGCAGCGGCCGGTCGTTCGCGTGAAGGACGCGCTCGCCCTTGAGCACCTCGAGGCCGCCCGCCTCGACGCGGAGGGTGTAGTCGCCGGAGCGCAGTTCCACGGTGGTTCCTTCCCGGAGGGTCATCTCAGCTCTTCTCGTCGTGCGCGCGGGGGCCGGCCGATGCGGCGGCCCCCGCCGGCTCATCCTCGAGCCGCTGCGCCCCGGGATCGAAGCGCCGCGAGCCCGGCCGGAACAGCAGCGCCACGCCGCCCTCGACCAGGCCCGCGAGCAGCAGCAGGATCGCGAACGGGATCAGCGAGATCTCGGCCCACGCGCCCATCACCGGCATCACCAGTCCGGCCGCCGTGAAGCTGACCGTGCCGAGGATCGCCGTGACGCTGCCCGCCTCGCTCGACGGACCCTGCAGCGAGAGGTACTGCACCGGGGCGAAGCCGAGCGAGCGGCCGGCCAGCGCGAACGTCAGCGCGCCGACGACGACGAGCAGCGGCTGCGTGCCGGTGAGCGCGAGCACCGCGACCACGACGGCGCCGAGCGCCGTGACTATCGCCGAGGCGAACATCGCGAACCGGGGTCCGAAGCGCGGCACGATCACCCGTCCCGTCGTCTGCCCGACCGCGATCGTCACGAGCGAGGTGACCAGGAACAGCAGCCCGTACAGGTCGGGCCCGACCGCGTAGACGTTCGTGTAGAGGAAGGGAGCGGTCGCGAGATACGCGAAGCCGACCGACCAGCCCGCGGCCGAGGCGGCGGCGAGCGCCAGCACGCGCGGCCGGCGGAGCATCCCGAAGGAGTTGCGCAGCGACGGGCCGAGCCCGCCCTGGTGCCGCCGCTCGCGGGGCAGCGTCTCGGGCAGCACCAGGAGCGCGATCACGGTCGCGAGCGCTCCCCAGACGGCGACCGCGAGGAAGGAGCCGCGCCAGTCGATCACCTTGGTCAGCTGCGCGCCGACGGAGGGCACCAGGATCGGGAAGACCGAGACGATCACGGCGAGGTTCGCGAGCATCGTGACGAGCCGCTTGCCGCTGTAGAGGTCGCGGACGATGGCGGTGACGACGACGCCCGCGGCGGTGCAGGCGGCGCCCTGGACGAAGCGGGCCGAGAGCAGCACCGCGGTGTCCGAGGTCATCGCCGCGACGAGGCTCGCCGCGATGTGCAGCGCCGCCGAGACGCCGAGCGGCCACTTGCGGCCGACCGCGTCGCTGAGCGGTCCTGAGATGAGCTGGCCGGCCGCGAAGCCGAAGGTGGCGCCGGTGACGACCAGCTGGGCGGTCGCCACCGAGACGCCGAGATCGTCCTGCAGCGTCGGCAGGAACGGCAGCACCAGGTCGATGGTGAGCGGCCCGAAGCCGACGAGCATCGCGAAGATCGGCAGCAGGAGGCGGCCGCGGGGCATCGCCCGGACGGCGGGGGAGGCGGTGGAGGCGGTCATGAGCGCGGAGCGCAGGTCACGGAGGGGATCCTGTCCATCAGCTCCCGGCCGAGACCGGGAAGTAGAGCGAGAAGGGTTCGTCGACGACCTCGTGCAGAGGCCGGAAGCGGACGGCGGCGGGCTGGCCGACGGCGCGGTATCCGCGCAGCCACTGGGTCCACTGCCGCTCGTTGTCGGGGGCGAGCAGGGCGGGGGCGTCCTCGAGGCGCCCCCGCAGCGCGATCTCGCGGTCGACGAGGCCGGCCAGCACGATCGGGCCCTCGACGAAGGCGACCGTGCCCGGCTCGTCCGGGATCGGCACGGCGCGGATCTCGGTGCCGAAGGCGAGGTCGACGCTCGTGCGGCCGCCGGGGTGCTCGATCAGGAGCGCGCCGTCGCCCGCCCGGACGCGCTCGGCGTCGCCCGCGACCCCCGGCTCGCCGACGGTCCACTCCGGCACCCGCAGCCGCACGTGCAGCGCGGCCCCCTCCTCCGAGACGATCTCGACCCGGATCCGCGAGGCGGTGGGGCGGTGCACGTCGCCCGCGGCACCCGCGTTGGCGTCCGGGCCGACGTAGCCGGCGGTGTCGAGCACCTCGACCCGCACCGCCGCGTCGCCGGCGGCGGACGGCAGGCGCAGGCTCGCGTCGACGTGCTGCGCGATCGTCAGCTCGGCGTCGCCGCCGCGGTAGAAGACGAGCCCGGAGTGGCGCGTGTGCGCCTGCACCAGCGTGCCGTGGCAGCACCAGAAGTCCTCGGTCGGGCTGCCCCAGTCCTTGCGGGCGCCGCCCTCGAGCGGCAGGAAGTAGGCGACCATCCCGGTCCGCGGGTTCTGCTGGGCGAGGAGGCCGTTCCAGAGGTTCCGCTCGATGTAGTCGGCGTAGGCGAGGTCGCCTGTCCAGCGCAGCAGCACGTCGGCCAGCCGGATCATGTTGTAGACGACGCAGTGCTCCTGCGTCTTCTCGCCGCGGCGAGCGGCGAAAGCGAAGGGCGGCGTCCAGATCTCGCCGGAGGTCTGACCGCCCGTGCAGAAGGTGCCGCGGAGGGTGACCGCCTGCTCCCAGTAGGCCTCGACGATCCTCCGCCAGCGCTCGTCGCCGGTGACCTCGTAGGCGCGGGCGGCACCGAGCACCTCGGGGATCGTGGTGTTGGCGTGCATGTTGGTCAGCACGTCGCGGCCCTCGAGCAGGCCCTCGAAGAGGGAGCGGCGGTCGTAGCGGCCGAGCAGCTCGGTGTAGACGGGGTCGCCGGTGATCGCGAGGAGGTCGGCCCAGACCTCGAGCATGCCGCCGGTCTCGACCTCGAGGATCTCCTGGAACGCGGCGTCGTCGAATCCGCGGACCCACTCCAGCAGCGGGACCGTGGCGGCCCGCGCCATCCGCAGCGCCCGCTCGTCGCCGAGGTCGAGGTGCAGGTCGACGAGGCCCATCAGCAGCTTGTGCATCGCGTACTGCGGCGCCCAGATGGGGCGGCCGGTCGCGAGGCGGTCGAGGTAGCCGCGCGGGATCGCCCAGATCCAGCCGCCGCCGTTCTCCTCCTGGCAGCGCTCGAGTCCGTCGAGCACGGAGTCGATCCGGACGCGCAGCAGCGGGTCGCCGGTGACCGCGACCTCGCGGGCCGCGGCGGAGAGCCAGTGGCCGAGGAAGTGCCCGCGCAGCTGCGAGCCCGGCGTCTCCCAGCCCCAGTGCCGGTCGAGGCCGCGGGCCTCGCGCGAGTCCTGCGAGGGGTGCAGGTGCCAGCCCTGGTCGCCGATCCCGGCCTCGATCAGGAAGTTCTGCAGCAGCCCCTCGTCGGTGAGCGAGAGGAGGTAGTCGCGGTTGAGCCGCCGCCGCGCGTCGAGCACCCCGCGCTCCAGGCGGGTCTCGTGCGGGGCCGGGTGGGTCAGCGGCATGGGTGCTCCTCGTCGAGGCGGTGGGTGGTGGGGATGAGCGGCGCGAGCGGTGGTCGATCGGCGCGGGTCGATCCGCGCGGTGGTCCATCCGACCGAGGGTCGAGATCGATCTCTCGCTGTACTCAGACCAGGATCGACGATAGGAATGGGGACATGCAATCCCCGAGAGTGATCCATCTCGTCGCCGATGACGTGTCCGCCCTCCTCACTCAGTCGGGAGGCGACCTGCCCGTGCTGCTGCACTGGGGTCCGCGACTCGACGCGAGCGACGACGATCTCGCAGCTTTCGCAAGAACTCCCGTACGGACGGGGATCGAGGGCTCCTCCGACGTCCCCTACGAGCCCGGGATCCTGCCCGAGCACACCTTCGGCTGGGCCGGCCTGCCGGGTCTCCGGGTGCACCGGGAGGGCGCCGGCTGGTCGCCGAGACTGACCGTGGACACCGTCTCGGTGGACGGGGAGGCCCTCGCGGAGGGAGCGGTCGCGCAGGCCGGCAGCGCCGCCGTGACCGTCGAGGCGCACGACGCGCAGGCCCGGATCGGGGTGGTCCTAGAGATCGTTCTCTCCCCTGCCGGACTGCTCAGGACCCGCGTCTCGGTCCGCAACGACGGCGCCGGGCACCTCGAGGTGATCGGCGTCGACCCCGCCCTCCGGATCCCGACCGAGGCCCGCGAGATCCTGGACTTCTCCGGCCGCTGGGGCACCGAGAAGATCCCCCAGCGCCACCCCGTCGTCACCGGCACCCACTCCCGCTCCTCGCGGCGCGGCCGCACCGGCCTGGACGCGACGACGGTCGTCGCGGTCGGCACCCCCGGCTTCGACTCCGCCGACGGCCGGGTCTGGCTCTGCCACGTCGGCATCGGCGGCAACCACGAGCACGCGGTGGAGCGCGGCGACGGCTGGCTCGCCTTCCGCGGCGGCGAGCTGCTCCTGCCCGGCGAGGTGCGCCTCGCGAGCGGCGAGAGCTACTCCTCCCCCTGGATCTCCGGCAGCTTCGGCCACGGCCTCGACGCCGCGGCCGCGCGCTTCCACGCCCACCTCCGCGGGGTCTCCCGCTCCTCGCGCCGGCCGCGCCCGGTGACGCTCAACGTCTGGGAGGCGGTCTACTTCGACCAGGACCTCGCCGTCCTCGCCGAGCTGGCCGACCGCGCCGCCGCCCTCGGGGTCGAGCGCTACGTGCTCGACGACGGCTGGTTCCTCGGCCGCAGTGACGACCGCGCCGGCCTCGGCGACTGGACGCCCGACCCCGTCGCCTGGCCCGACGGCCTCCTCCCCCTCGCCGAGCACGTCCGCGGCCTGGGCATGGAGTTCGGCCTCTGGGTCGAGCCCGAGATGATCAACGAGGACTCCGACCTCGCCCGCGCGCACCCCGACTGGATCCTGCGGGCCCGCGAGGAGCTGCCGCCGCGGTTCCGCTTCCAGCAGGTGCTCGACCTGACGAACCCCGACGCGTTCGCGCACATCCTCGGCGTGCTCGACGGCCTGGTCGCCGACCTCGGCGTCGCGTACCTCAAGTGGGACCACAACCGCGACCTGATCGACGCGGGCCACCCCGCCACCGGGACGGCCGCGGTGCACGAGCAGACGCTCGCGCTGTACCGGCTGATCGACGAGCTGCGCGCCCGGCACCCGGAGCTCGAGATCGAGAGCTGCGCCTCCGGCGGCGGCCGGGTCGACCTGGGGATCCTCGAGCGCACCGACCGCGTGCACACCTCCGACAACCAGGACCCGCTGGACCGCTCGCGGATGCTGCGCTGGACCGGGCTGCTCGTGCCGCCGGAGATGCTCGGATCGCACGTCGCCTCGCCGGTCAACTCCGTCACCGGTCGCACCAGCGACCTGCACACCCGCTGCGCGATCGCCTTCCTCGGCCACTTCGGGATCGAGTGGGACCTCCGCGAGCTGGACGCGGAGGAGGAGCCCGTGCTGGCGGGCTGGATCGCGGCGTACCGCGAGCACCGCGGCCTGATCGCGACCGGCCGGGTCGTCGGGGGCGACGACTCCGACCCCGACGCGCCGTCGCTGCGGGGCGTCGTCGCGCCGGACGGCTCGGAGGCGCTGTACACGCTGGTCACGCCCGCGCTGACCGCGGACTCGCGCCGCCGCGTCCGCCTCCCGGGCCTGGATCCGCGGGCGCGCTACCGGATCGAGACCGCGCGCCCCGGCTCGCTCGGCCCGCCCTGGCAGAGCCCGCACTGGCTGGAGTCGACGGTGCCGCTGGACTCCGACGCCCCGACCCCCGCCTACTCGGGGAGCCTGCTGGGCGAGGCGGGCCTGGACCTGCCGACCTTCCACGCCGACCGCGCGATCGTCCTGCGGCTCGTCCGCGAGACCGCGTGAGCACCGCCGCCGCCCCCGGCGTCCTCGACACCGCCGACACCGCCGCCGACCCGTCCGCCACCACCCTGGAGCACCCCGTGAACAGCACCGTCACCGTCGACCTCGACCGCCCCGGCGCCACCATCAGCCGCCACCTCTACGGCCACTTCGCCGAGCACCTCGGCCGGTGCATCTACGACGGCTTCTGGGTCGGCGAGGACTCGCCCGTCCCGAACGAGGGCGGGATCCGCCTGGACGTCGTCGAGGCCCTCCGCGCCCTCGACATCCCCAACCTCCGCTGGCCCGGCGGCTGCTTCGCCGACCGCTACCACTGGACCAACGGCATCGGCCCGCGCGAGGAGCGTCCCGGCCTGATCAACACTCAGTGGGGCGGAGTCGCGGAGGACAACTCCTTCGGCACCCACGAGTTCATGGCCCTCTGCGAGCTGCTCGGCGCCGACGCCTACATCTCGGGCAACATCGGCTCCGGCACCGTGCAGGAGATGGCGGACTGGGCCGAGTACCTCACCGGCGCGGGCAAGTCGCCGATGGCCGACCTGCGCCGCTCCCACGGCCGGGAGGAGCCGTGGACCGTCCGCTTCTGGGGGCTCGGCAACGAGACGTGGGGCTGCGGCGGCAACATGCGCGCCGGCGCCTACGCCGACCTGGCGCGGCAGTTCGGGACCTTCGTGCAGAGCGGCAACGACACTCCGCTCTACCGCGTGGCGGCCGGAGCCGACGGCGCCGACACCCACTGGACGCAGACGCTGATGGAGGTGATCCCCGAGATCGAGGGGCATCCCTTCTCCTCCGTGCCGTGGGAGTCGGTCTCGGTGCACTACTACACGATCGGCGGCAGCTGGCACGCGAAGGGCAGCGCGACCGACTTCGACGCCGACACCTACTGGAGCACGATCGTGGCCGCGCAGGGGATCGAGGAGCTGCTCCGCTCGCACGCCGCGGTGATGGACGTCCACGACCCCGAGAAGAAGTACGGGATGGTGCTCGACGAGTGGGGCACCTGGTGGGACGTGGAGCCGGGGACCCACCCGGGCTTCCTCTTCCAGCAGAACACGATCCGCGACGCGATGGTCGCGGCCTGGCACTTCGACGTCTTCCACGGCTTCGCCGACCGCCTGACGATGGCGAACATCGCGCAGACGGTGAACGTGCTGCAGGCGATGCTGCTGACGGACCCGGACGGCGGCGAGATGGTCCGCACGCCGACCTACCACGTGATCGAGATGAACAAGGGGCACCACGACGCGACGGTGCTGCCGACCACGGTCGCCGGCCCGACGCACGCGGTCGACGGCCGCGAGATCCCCGTCGCCTCCGCCTCCGCCTCCACGAAGGACGGCCGCGTCCTGGTCTCGCTGACGAACGTCGACCTGGAGGAGCCGCTCGAGGTCTCCCTCGACTTCCGCGGTGGGACCGTGACCGGCGCGACCGGCCGCCTCCTGACGGCCGACCGCCCCGACGCGCACAACCGGCCTGGCGCCGCCGACGAGGTGAGCCCCGTCGCCCTC
This sequence comes from Rathayibacter sp. AY1G1, assembly GCF_002932095.1. Classification (NCBI taxonomy): domain Bacteria; kingdom Bacillati; phylum Actinomycetota; class Actinomycetes; order Micrococcales; family Microbacteriaceae; genus Rathayibacter; species Rathayibacter sp. AY1G1. Next base: position 2,991 of record NZ_PSUZ01000010.1, on the reverse strand, counting down.
GAGGGCATCGAGACCACGGCGACAGGACTGCGCGTCACGCTGCCCCCGCACTCCTTCGCGACCGTGACGCTGGAGCTGTCGTGATCGCCGCGCGCACGGAGGCCGCCCGCCGCCCGCCGATGGGCTGGAACAGCTGGGACTGCTTCGGCGCCTCGGTGACGGAGGAGGAGGTGCTCGCGAACGCCGAGTACCTCGCCGAGCACCTCCTGCCGCACGGCTGGGACACGGTCGTCGTCGACATCCAGTGGTACGAGCCCGATCCCGGCACGAGCGGCTACCAGGAGGTGTCGGAGCCGGTGCTCGACGACTGGGGCCGCCCGCAGCCCGCCGCCGGACGCTTCCCCTCCGCGGCGAGGGGCGGATTCACGGCGCTGGCCGCGCGCGTGCACGCCCTCGGCCTCCGCTTCGGCGTGCACCTGATGCGCGGCGTCCCCCGGCGGGCCGCCGAGCTCGGCCTGCCGGTGCTCGGGTCGGAGGCGACCTGCGCCGACATCGCCGACCGCGGGAACGTCTGCCCGTGGAACCCGGACAACTTCGGCGTCGACATGAGCGCGCCCGGCGCACAGCAGTACTACGACTCCGTGATGGCGCAGCTGGCCTCGTGGGGCGTCGACTTCGTGAAGCTCGACGACGTGCTCTACCCGCCGATCCAGGCGGAGGAGATCGCCGCCCTCTCCCGCGCGATCGACGCGACCGGCCGCCCGATGGTGCTGAGCCTCTCCCCGGGCAAGCAGCTCTCGCTCGAGAACCTCGAGCTGCTGCGCTCGACCGCGCAGATGTGGCGGATCTCGGACGACTTCTGGGACGACTGGGCGCACCTGCACGAGCAGTTCCAGCGGGCCGCGCGCTGGGCGCCGCACCAGCGCCCCGGCGCGTGGGCCGACGCCGACATGCTGCCGCTGGGGCGGATCGGCGTGCGCGCGCACGTGGGCGAGGACCGGCTCTCGCGGTTCACGCCCGCGGAGCAGCGGACGCTCGTGACGCTGTGGTGCCTGCTCCGCTCGCCGCTGATGATGGGCGGGCACCTCCCGGACACGCCCGCCGACACTCTCGCGCTGCTGACGAACGGCGACGTCCTCGCGCTCCTCGGCAGCGACGGCAGCCGCGAGATCGTCCGCGACGGCGACCTGGTGGTGTGGTCGGCGTGGCGCGGCGACGAGCAGTGGCGCGGAGTGTTCTGGCTGGGCTCGTCGGCGCGGACCTACTCGGCGCACCTGGCCGACCTGGGCTGCTCCGGCGCGACCTCGGCCGTCAACGTGTGGAGCGGCGCCGAGCTGCCGATCGTCGGCGGCGCCGTCGAGCTCGAGCTCGAGCCGCACGGCTGCCGCCTGCTGCGCCTGGCCTGACGCGCGGGCGCCGGCCGGGGCGGGCGGGCCCGCCCCGGCTCGCCCCGCCTCGCCCCGCCTCGCCCCGGCTCGCCTCGGCGAGAAGCCATGAGTCGTCGCACTCGAGACCGACTGCGGCAAATCCTGCGCACTCGCGGAACCGCGATCGGGATGAGCCCGACGAGAAGCCAGTAGTCGTCGCACTCGACGCCCACTGCGACAACTCCTGCGCACTCGCGAGCGGCCTCGGGACGCCGGACGCCCGTCGCTCCTACGCCGAGCACCCCGAGACTCCAGTAGTCGTCGCACTCGAGACCGACTGCGACAACTCCTGCACACTCACGGAACCGCGGTCGGGATAAGCCCGGCGAGAAGCCAGGAGTCGTCGCACTCGACGGCCACTGCGACAACTCCTGCGCACTCGCGAGCGGAGGCGGCGCAGGACGCGCCGAGACGACGGAGGCCGCCGCGCTCGAGCTCGAGTGCGACGGCCTCCGGACCGTCAGGAGCAGGCGCCCGCGGGTCAGGACTCCGTGTCGACGAGCGAGTCGAGGTGCGCGAGGTCCTCGGACGAGATCTCGAAGTCGACGTCGGCGTTCTCGACGATGCGCGAGGGCGTCGTCGACTTCGGCAGCGGCAGCACGTCCTTCTCGAGCAGGTAGCGGATGCAGAGCTGCGCCACCGACTTGTCGTACTTCGCGGCGATCTCGCCGATGTCGGAGTTGTCGAGCAGGCCGCCCGTCGCGAGCGGCGAGTAGCCCTCCACGAGGATGCCGTGCTCCTTGCAGTACGCGGTCGTCTCGTCCTGGGTGTTGCCGACGAACCAGCGGATCTGGTTGGCGTGCGGCACCACGTCGGTCGCCGCGATCAGCGACTCCAGATCGGCGACCTGGAAGTTCGAGACGCCGATGGCGCGCGAGCGACCGTCCTCGAGGATCTCCTCCATCGCCTTCCACGCCGCGATGTTGCCCTCGCGGTGGTCGGAGCCCATGTCCTGCCAGGGCCACGGGGCGTGGATGAGGTACAGGTCGACGTGGTCGAGCTCGAGCGCCGCCATGGTGGTCTCGAAGCTCGCCTTCGCGCCCTCGTAGTCCTTCACCTCGGCCGGGAGCTTGGTGGTGATGAACACCTCGTCGCGCGGGACGCCGCTGTCGCGCAGGGCCCGGGCGACGCTCGCCTCGTTGCCGTAGGCGCGGGCGGTGTCGATGTGGCGGTAGCCGGCCTCGAGCGCGGCGGTCGTCGCGTCGTAGGCCTCGGGGCCGTCGGGGATCTGCCAGGTGCCGAACCCGATCTTCGGGATGGCGACTCCGTTGGACAGCGTGAACGTGTCGGTCAGGGCGGGCATGACTCTCCTCTGCATCGGTCTTCTCCGCGGGCCGCCACCGGCGGCGCCGCTCCTTCCACGCTAGGCCGGGCCCCCGGCTCGCGCGGGCCCCTTGCGCTTGGCGACTGCGGTGCTACGCGGCCGTCGCGCTCCCGGCCGCCGACCCCGCGGAAGTCGCAGGACTCGCGCGCGAGTACCGCGACTTCCGCGGGGTCGCGAGCCGGCACCGCCGGCCCGCCCCCGCGAGCGGCCGGCGCCTCGGCGGCGGACGCGGCGGTGACGGCGGAGGTGTCGATCACGGGGGAGCGGCGGCTGCTCGCCGAGCGGGCGCTGCGGACCCCC